>NZ_JBEXHU010000007.1:0-326491 GCF_040608175.1 Micromonospora sp. NPDC005206 | reverse complement strand
AGATACCGGAGATCTCGCTATATCTCGAACACCGACACGCGAAGATCCGCACCCAATAGCTCAAGCCCTGGCAGCGACTTCGACACAGGCCCTAGTCCCTGGTTGGAGCGTGATCTTGCGGGCGACCTGGCCGGGCCGAGCCCAGGATCAGCTGGCTTCGACGATCATGCCGGCGCCGACGGTGCGGTTGGTGGCCTCGTCGATGATGACGAAACCGCCGGTGGTCCGGTTACGCCGGTACTCGTCGGCCAGCAGCGGCACCGTGGTGCGCAGTCGCACACGGCCGATCTCGTTGAGCCGCAGCGCGTCGGCCGTCTCGTCGCGGTGCAGCGAGTTGATGTCCAGCCGGTAGTGCAGCCCGCGCACGATCGCCCGCGCCGACCGGGTGGTGTGCTTGATCGCGTACCGGCCGCCGACCTGCAACGGGCGGGTCTCGTCCATCCAGCAGACCATCGCCTCGATGTCCTGTGCCACCGCCGGCGCGTTGTTCGGCCGGCAGATCAGGTCACCCCGGGAGATGTCGATCTCGTCGGCCAGCCGTACCGTCACCGACATCGGTGGGAACGCCTCCGCGACCGGCCCGTCGGCGGTCTCCACCGCGGCGATCCGGCTGGTGAAGCCGGAGGGCAGCACCATCACCTCGTCGCCCGGCTTCAGCACGCCGGAGGCGACCTGGCCGGCGTAGCCGCGGTAGTCGGTGACCGTGGTGGACTGCGGCCGGATCACGTACTGCACCGGGAACCGCACGTCGACCAGGTTGCGGTCGCTGGCGATGTGCACCCGCTCCAGGTGGTGCAGCAACGACGGGCCCTCATACCAAGGCATGTTCTCCGACCGGGTGACGATGTTGTCGCCGCGCAGCGCGGAGACGGGCACCACGGTCAGGTCCGGCACGTCGAGCTTCGCGGCGAACGCGGTGAACTCGTCGGCGATCCGCTCGTAGACCTCCTGCGACCAGTCCACCAGGTCCATCTTGTTGACGCAGAGGACCAGGTGCGGCACCCGCAGCAGGGAGCAGAGGAACGCGTGCCGGCGGGACTGCTCGACCAGGCCCTTGCGCGCGTCCACCAGGATCAGCGCCAGGTCGGCGGTGGACGCCCCGGTGACCATGTTGCGGGTGTACTGGATGTGCCCGGGGGTGTCCGCGATGATGAACTTGCGTCGCGGCGTGGCGAAGTACCGGTACGCCACGTCGATGGTGATGCCCTGCTCGCGCTCGGCCCGCAGGCCGTCGGTGAGCAGAGCCAGGTTGGTGTACTCGTCCCCACGCGCCGCGCTGACCGCCTCCACCGCGGCCAACTGGTCGGTGAAGAGCGACTTGGTGTCGTAGAGCAGCCGGCCGATCAGGGTCGACTTGCCGTCGTCCACGCTGCCGGCGGTGGCGAACCGCAGCAGGTCCATCGGCCGGGCTTCGGGAGCCGGGGCCACGATCTCGGTGGTCATCAGAAGTAGCCCTCCCGCTTGCGGTCCTCCATGGCGGCCTCGCTGACCCGGTCGTCACCGCGGGTCGCGCCGCGCTCGGTGATCCGGGTGGCCGCCACCTCCTCGATGACCTTCTCCACGGTGTCCGCGTCCGAGCGGACCGCCGCGGTGCAGGAGGCGTCGCCCACGGTGCGATAGCGCACCTGCGCTTTGAAGCGCTCCTCACCCGCCCGGGGACGGAAGAACTCGTTGACCGCGTAGAACATCCCGTCCCGCTCGATCACCTCACGCTCGTGCGCGTAGTAGATCGACGGCAGCGGGATCCGCTCCCGGGCGACGTAGTGCCACACGTCCAGCTCGGTCCAGTTGGACAGCGGAAAGACCCGGATCGATTCGCCCGGATGGTGCCGGCCGTTGTAGAGCGACCACAGCTCCGGCCGCTGGTTCTTCGGGTCCCACTGGCCGAACTCGTCGCGGAAGCTGAACATTCGCTCCTTGGCCCGGGCCTTCTCCTCGTCCCGGCGGGCACCACCGAACAGCGCGTCGAAGCGGTGCTTCTCCACCGCGTCCAGCAGCACCGGCGTCTGGATCCGGTTGCGCATGCCGTCGCCGGACTCCCGGACCAGCCCGCTGGTCAGCGCCTCCGGCACGCTCGCCACGACGAGCTGCAACCCCAGCTCGGCGACCCGCTGGTCGCGGTATTCGAGAACCTCGGGGAAGTTGTGCCCGGTGTCCACGTGCATGACCGGGAAGGGGATGTTGGCCGGGGCGAACGCCTTCTGCGCGAGCCGCAGCATGACGATCGAGTCCTTGCCGCCGGAGAAGAGCAGCACCGGGCGCTCCATCTCGGCGACCACCTCGCGCATCACGAAGATGCTCTCCGCCTCCAGCGCGTCCAGATGGGAGACCCGGTAGGCCGCGGGGGTGGTCATGACACCGGCTCGATTCGCTCGCTCATCCGATTTCCAGACCTTTCCGGTCGGGCATGTCAAGAAGTGCCTCAGGCTACCCGGAATGCCTCTGCAGCGCTGCAAGCAACCGGGGGGCGAGATCCCTGCGGCAGACCAGCAGGTCCGGCAGGCGCGGATCCGCCTCGTTGTATCTCAGCGCAGAACCGTCGATCCGGGAAGCGTGCAGTCCGGTGGCCGTCGCCACAGCCACCGGCGCCGCCGAGTCCCACTCGTACTGCCCGCCGGCGTGAATGT
Source organism: Micromonospora sp. NPDC005206 (assembly GCF_040608175.1). Lineage (NCBI taxonomy): Bacteria > Bacillati > Actinomycetota > Actinomycetes > Micromonosporales > Micromonosporaceae > Micromonospora > Micromonospora sp. NPDC005206. Next base: position 323,864 of record NZ_JBEXHU010000007.1, on the reverse strand, counting down.
AGGCGTCCACCTCACCGTTGATCACCGCGGCGATCTTCGCCCCGGCCGACCCCATCGGCACCAGTTTCGCCGCCACGTCCTCGGCCAGGTCGGTGAGGAACACCGGCGGCCGGCTCCGGCTCGCCGCCAACCGGATCACCCGCGTGCCGGCCGTCGCGGCCTCCACCGTCATCGGTGGGTACGCCGGCGGATAGTCCGTGCCCAGCACCCGGTGCTGCGCCGGCAGTCCCACCGCGCCGGCGACGAGCCCGTGCGGGCTCGGCGCGCTGCGGGCCCAGAGCGCCACGTGCACCGCCCAGTCAGAGCGGCCCTCCTCGGCGAACTCCCGGGTGCCGTCCAACGGATCGATGATCCACACCCGGTCGGCGGCCAACCGGGACACCGCCTCGGCGTTCACCTCGGCCGCCCAGGCCAGCCGCGACCCCTCGTCCTCCTCGGAGAGCACCGCGTCGCCCGGCCGCCACTTCGCCAACTCCGTACGGATCAGGTCGTGCGACACCTTGTCCCCGGCCGACTTCAGCGCGCCGGCGTCCGCGAAGCCCAGCTCCGCCCGCAGGTCGAGCAGCGCCTGACCGGCCCGGGCGGCCAACCACCGGGCGAACGCGCCGTCGATCATCGGAGGACTGCTCATTGCCCGCTCCCGTCGCCTCGCCGCGACCCCTGCCCACCCGGATCGCCGCGCCGCGACCCGCGTCGCCGATCTCGGCACGCCGAAAGGCGCAGACTACCGGCCCGCCAACCCGGTGCGGGACTTCCCCGACAGTCTCAACCGCCGTGGTAGAGGTTCTGCGTCGGCTCCACACCCTTGACGATCACCGACTCCACCACGTCGGCAGCCCGGTCCACCAGGAAATCCAACTCCTTGCGCTCCGCCGCGCCGAAATCCGACAGCACGTAATCCGCCGGGTCCTGCCGCCCCGGCGGCCGGCCGACGCCGAACCGCACCCGGATGTACTCCTTGGTGCCCAGCGACTTCGACATCGAGCGCAGGCCGTTGTGCCCACCCTCGCCGCCACCGCACTTGACCCGCACCTGGCCGTACCCGATGTCCAGCTCGTCGTGCGTCGCGATCACCTGCGCCGGCGGCACCTTGTAGAACTGCGCCAGCGCCACCACCGGCCCGCCGGACAGATTCATGTACGTCAGTGGCTTGACCAGCACCAGCTTCGGCCCGCCGAAACCCAGTCGCCCCTCGGCCACCTCGGCAACCGCCCGCTTGTGCCGGCCGAACCGCGCGCCGATCCGCCCGGCCAGCAGGTCCGCCACCATGAACCCGACGTTGTGCCGGTTCCCGGCGTACTCCCGGCCCGGGTTTCCCAGGCCGACCACCAGCCACGGCCCCGCCTCGTCCGTCACGACCCGCCCCTCCCGACGTCCGTCCCACCGACTCCCGATACGACAACAGGCGCCCCCGAACGCTCGGGGACGCCTGCCGCACAGTACGAACCGATCAGGCCTCGGTGCGCGCCTCGGTGTTCTCCCCGCCCTCGGCGGTCGGGGCGGCGTCCGCGCCCTCGGAGCCCTCGGTGCCCTCGCCGACCTCGGCCTCGGCCTCCTCGGTGGCCTCCTCGACCTCCGGCAGCGTCGCCTCGAGCTGCTCGGCGGTCGGCGCGGCGGTCACCGCGGCGACCGTCAGCTCCGGGTCGACGGCCAGCTCGACACCGGCCGGCAACTGCACGTCAGCGGCGGTCACCTGGGAGCCCGCCTCCAGGCCCTCGATCGACGCCTCGAGGTGGTCCGGCACCTTGGTGGCGTCGGCGGTCACCGAGAGGGTGTCGTGGTCGTGCACGATCAGGGTGTCCCGTGCGGCCTCACCGGTCAGCTGGATCGGGACCTCGACGGTGACCTTCTCGCCCCGGCGGACCAGGATGAGGTCGACGTGCTCGAAGGTGTCGCGAATCGGGTCACGCTGGATCGCCTTCGGCAGCGCCAGCACCTGGGTGCCGTCGGTGATGTCGATCGCGAAGAGCTGGTTGGCGCCACCCTTGCGGATCGCCGCGGCGAACTCCCGGGACGGCAGCGCGATGTGCTTGGGCTTCTCGCCGTGGCCGTACAGCACGGCGGGCACCTTGCCGGCCCGGCGGGTACGACGGGCACCACCCTTGCCGAACTCGGTACGGGGCTCGGCGCTGATCTTTACCTCGGACACGGGGAAACTCCTGATGCTTTCGCTGCGGCGGCTTGTCGTCTTGCGGTGCTGGGGCGAGGGGCTCGCTGGGGCTCATGCGTCATGAACGACTGCCCGGAGCACCGCGTCGATGACGGTGCCTCCGTGCGGCGCTATTCAGCGGCCCGCCGGGCACCCTCGCCGTGGCAACCGCACCAGTCTACCCGAGCTGATTCCGAGGTTTCCGGCAGTCCCCAGGTCACCACTCACAAACGGGCGCCGGACGCGCGCCCGACGCCGCTGAGGGCCGTTCCCGCCGGCTGGGACGCCGGCGGGAACGGGCCCTCACCGCAGCGCGACGCTCAGCTCAGGCCACCGAAGAGGGTGGTCACCGAGCCGTCGTCGAAGACCTCCCGGATCGCCCGCGCCAGCAGCGGCGCGATCGACAGCACGGTCAGCTTGTCCAGCTGCTTCTCCGGTGGCAACGGCAGCGTGTTGGTCACCACGACCTCGCTGATCGAGCTGTTCTTCAGCCGCTCGGTGGCCGGGTCCGACAGCAGCGCGTGGGTGGACGCGACGACGATCTCCGCCGCGCCCGACTCCTTGAGGATGTCCGCCGCGCCGGTGATCGTGCCCCCGGTGTCGATCATGTCGTCGACGATCAGGCAGACCCGACCCTCGACCTCGCCGACCACCCGGTTGGCCACCACCTGGTTCGGCTTCATCGGGTCGCGGGTCTTGTGGATGAACGCCAGCGGGCAACCGCCCAGCCGGTCGGTCCACCGCTCGGCCACCCGCACCCGACCCGAATCCGGTGCCACCACGGTCATCGGCCGGCCGGCGTACTTGCGCTCCACGTACTCGGCCAGGATGTCCATCGCGAAGAGGTGGTCGACCGGGCCGTCGAAGAAGCCCTGGATCTGCGCGGTGTGCAGGTCGACGGTGAGGATCCGGTTCGCGCCGGCCGTCTTCAGCAGGTCCGCCACCAGCCGGGCCGAGATCGGCTCCCGACCCCGGTGCTTCTTGTCCTGCCGCGCGTACGGGTAGAACGGCAGCACCACGGTGATCCGCTTGGCCGACCCCCGCTTCAGCGCGTCCACCATGATCAGGGTCTCCATGACCCAGGTGTTCACCCCGTGCGTCACGGACTGCACCACGAAGGCGTCCGAACCACGGACCGAGTCCTTGAACCGTACGAAGATCTCGCCGTTGGCGAACTCGTACGCGTCGGCCGGCGTCGGCGCGACGCCGAGCACCTCGCCGATCTCCTTGGCCAGCTCCGGAAAACCACGTCCGGAGAAGAGCATCAGGCTTTTGCGGTTTTCGGCGACGATGCTGCCCATGGGCCCGTCTGCTCCCGTTTGTCGGTGGTACCCGGCCCGGTGGTGGTGGGTCGGGGACTATTCGGTTGCAGTATCTCCCGTGCCGGAGGTGCCGCCCACCGTCTCGGTCTGCCCGTGCATTGCCTCACTGTCGCTTGCGGTACCGGCCACACCCGACGCACCCTCAGCAGCCCGCAGCGCACGCTCGGCCGCCGCCGCGGAGACCGTTCCGGGGCGCTTGCGCGCCACCCAGCCCTCGATGTTGCGCTGCGGCGCGCGGGTCACCCCGAGCGCGCCCGGCGGCACATCCTGAGCGATCGCGCTACCCGCCGCCACGTACGCCCCGGCGCCCACCTCGACCGGTGCGATCAGGCTCGTGTCGCAGCCGACGAACGCGCCCTCGCCCACGACCGTCCGGTTCTTGTGCACCCCATCGTAGTTGACGAAGATCGTCGCCGCGCCGATGTTCGCCTTCGCGCCGATCGTCGCGTCACCCACGTACGACAGGTGCGGCACCTTCGCACCCGGGCCGACCTCGGAGTTCTTCACCTCGACGAACGTGCCGACCTTGGCCTTCTCCGCCAACCGCGCGTCCGGGCGCAGGTACGCGTACGGCCCGACGCTGGCCCCCGGCCCGATCTCGGCGCCCACCGCGTGGCTGCGCAGAACGGTCGCGCCCGCGCCGACCACCGTGTCGATCAGCGTGACGTCCGGGCCGATCTGCGCGCCCGCCCCGACCACGGTGCCGCCGCGCAGCTGGGTGTTCTGGTCGATCACCGCGTCGCGGTCCAAGGCCACCGTCACGTCGATCCAGGTGGTCACCGGGTCGAGCAGGCTCACGCCGGTGCGCATCCACGCCTCGTTGACCCGGTCGCGCAGCAGCCGGCGCAGCGTCGCCAGCTCCACCCGGTCGTTGCAGCCCAACGTCTCGACGTGGTCCACGGCCACGTGCACCGCGACCGGCTCGCCGGCCGAGCGGAGCAGGCCGAAGACGTCGGTCAGGTACTCCTCACCCTGATCGTTGTCGGTGGAGAGCTTGCCCAGCGCGTCGCGCAGCCGCACCGCGTCGAACGCGTAGATACCGGCGTTGATCTCCCGGATCGCGCGCTGCGTCGCGTCGGCGTCGCGCTCCTCGACGATCTGCTCCAGCCGACCGTCGTCGTCCCGGACGATCCGCCCGAGCCCGGTCGGGTCGGGCACCTCGGCGGCCAGCACGGTGGCCGCCGCGCCGGCCTCCTCGTGTGCGGACACCAGCGCGCCCACCGTCTCCGGCCGCAACAGCGGCACGTCCCCGTTGATCACCACGACCGTGCCGGCGCCCTCGGGCACGGCGTCCAGCGCGATGCGGACGGCGTGCCCGGTGCCGAGCTGCTCGGCCTGGAGCACCGGCGTGGCCTCCGGGGCGACCTCGGTCAGGTGGCCCCGGACCTGGTCGGCGCCGTGCCCCACCACCACGACGGTGCGGTCGGCGGCCAGCGGCGCGGCCGCGCTCAGCACGTGACCGAGCAGGGTCCGGCCGAGCAGGGGGTGCAGCACCTTGGGCAGTGTCGACTTCATCCGCTTGCCCTCACCGGCGGCGAGCACGACGACGGTACGAAGGTGGGGCTGGGGCACGATGTGGCTCCCGTCGGGACGGCGGACACTCTCGCGGTCATGCTAACCGCGCCGCCGGGAACGTCTCCGCCTTACCCCACTGGAACCTAAACCAGACTTAGGGGGCAGCTCGGCCGCCAGGGTTCGAACCTGAAATACGGGTACCAAAGACCCGGGTGTTGCCAATTACACCACGGCCGATCAGCAACGCGAGCGCGTCACATCCGGGGATGGGGATCCCGCCGCTACACCTTAGCGCCCCGCCCGCCGGACGCCATCGCTCATTCCGCCACGCCCACGCGGCGGCGGCCCGGACGGGCGGATCCGGACGAAGGGGGATCACCTCGGGGGCGTCGTCGACAACGCCGAACCTCGATGCCTCCCGACCGCACACCGCGACCCGCAGCGCCGCCCCGGCCCTGCCGGGATGGGGCCGACGGCACCACTGCCCGCAGCCCTGATCAGGGCTCTGACCTGGCCCTCAGCACGACTTCGGAAAGTTCCCCGTGCGATCTACGGTGCCGTAAGTTACGGTGACGTAGGCGTAGCTTCGTGATCGTTTCCGTCCCCTCTGCGAGGTCCCATGTCGACCGCTCTGCTCGAACCCAACACCGCCGGGCCCGGCCCGAAACCCCTCACCGACGGCAGCCAGTCCCCCGGCATCCTGGTCGCCCTCTGGGCCTTCGTCGTGATCCCCTTCGTCGCCCTGCTGGTCGCCGTGCCGGTGGCGTGGGGCGGCTGGCTGGGCTGGACCGACATCGCCATCGGCCTGGTCTGGTACGTGGTCTCCGGGCTCGGCATCACGGTCGGCTTCCACCGCTACTTCACGCACGGCTCGTTCAAGGCCAAGCGGTGGCTGCGGGTGACGTTGGCGGTCGCGGGTTCGTTGGCGGTGCAGGGCGAGATCATCCAGTGGGTGGCCGACCACCGACGGCACCACGCCTTCTCCGACCTGGAGGGCGACCCGCACTCGCCGTGGCGCTTCGGCACCAGCCTCTGGGCACTGACCCGGGGCCTGTTCCACGCCCACGTCGGCTGGTTGTTCCGGCGCGAGCTGTCCAATCGTGAGCGGTTCGCCCCCGACCTGCTGGCCGACCATGACATCCGCCGGGTGGACCGACTCTTCCCGCTGCTGGTCGCCATCTCGCTGCTCGGCCCGGCGCTGATCGGCGGCCTGGTGACCTGGTCCTGGCAGGGCGCGCTCACCGCGTTCTTCTGGGCCGGGCTGGTCCGGATCGGCCTGCTGCACCACGTCACCTGGGCGATCAACTCGGTCTGCCACGTCTACGGCGAGCGTCCGTTCGCCATGCGCCAGGGCGACCGGGCGTCGAACTTCTGGCCGCTGGCGATCCTGTCGTTCGGCGAGAGCTGGCACAACCTGCACCACGCCGACCCGACCAGCGCCCGACACGGCGTGCTGCGTGGTCAGGTGGACATCTCCGCCCGGGTGATCTGGCTGTTCGAGAAGGTCGGCGCCGCGTCGCAGGTGCGCTGGCCGAAGCCGGAGCGTCTCGCGGCGAAGCTGGTGAAGCCGGTCGCACCCCGCTAAAAGCGGGCGGTGCTCCGGGAGGCCGCCTGGCAGGATGGCCGGGTGACCGAGCGACGCGGGGGGACCGGACGGCTCGGCGGCCGGGGAGCCGGGCCCGATCCGGGTACGGTCGGACGGCGCGGCTGGGCGGTCGGACCGCCCGCCAGTGAGGCGACGACGTGAACGGGCACAGCGGAGGCACCATCCCACGGCAGGGCGTGACCGAGCGCCAGCGAGGCGGCGACATGCCTGAGCTCAAAGACGGAGCGGGGGCCGGCGTGCGACGCCGGCTCCACCCGCCAAACCCACCTCCCGGGTCCGCATGTCAGCGGCCCAGCGGCGGGAGCAGTTGATCGCGACCGGCCGGCAACTCTTCGCCGAGCGCGGTTTCGACGCCACCTCCATCGAGGAGGTGGCGGCCCGCGCCAAGGTCTCCAAGCCGGTGGTGTACGAGCACTTCGGCGGCAAGGAAGGGCTCTACGCGGTGGTGGTGGACCGGGAGGTCCGGGCACTGCTCGACCGGATCACCACGGCCTTGACCGCCGGGCACCCGAGGGAGTTGCTCGAGCAGGCGGCGATGGCCCTGCTGGGCTACATCGAGGAGGAGACCAGCGGGTTCCGGGTGCTGGTCCGCGAATCGCCGGTGATGTCCGCGACGGGCAACTTCATCAGCGTGATGAACGACGTGGCACACCAGGTCGAGCACATCCTGGGCGCCGAGTTCAAGAGCCGCGGGTACGACCCGAAGCTGGCGGAGCTGTACTCGCAGTCGCTGGTGGGCATGGTGGCGCTGACCGGCCGCTGGTGGCTGGAGGTGCGCAAGCCGCGCAAGGAGACGGTGGCGGCACACCTGGTCAACCTGGCGTGGAACGGGTTGTCCCACCTGGAGGCGAAGCCGACGCTGATCACCGCCCGCCGACGCTGACCACGGTCAGCGGCGGGTGTGCACCTCGGCCACCGGGTGACTGCGGTTGCGACGTTCCGCCTCGGCGTGGTCCTCGGGGCCGACCTTGTCGTACAGGCCGGTGCCGAGAAGGATCAGGCCGAACAGCATCGACACGACCACGGTCGACATCGAGAAGTTGAGGAAGTTCGCGTCGGTCTGCAGCACGGACATCATCAGGATGCTGGTCACCAGGAACACCACGCCGGCCGTGAGGTTCATGTAGTGGCCGAGGTTGGTGCGCCGGGACGCCCCGATGATCAGAACGACTCCGAAGACCACTGAGGCGAGCGAGAAGGCCAGGTTGGTGCGCAGCCCGAGCACCCAGTGGCTGCCCCGGTTGAAGAGCGGATCTCCGAGCGTCTGGGCGACGCCCCAGACGCCGAAGACCAGGATGTAGACGCCGATCAGGCCGGCGAGGACCCGGTAGAGCGGCCGTGCCGGATGGTTCACCGGAAAGTGCGCCATGCCCTGATCCCCATCCACCCGAGAAAGACCATTTCAGGAGGATTGTCACCTGAGGCAGAGGGGGCTGTCCGGAGAACCACAAAGGCGGTAGGTCCGCCGCAGGCCGGACCGAGTCAGGTTTTCGCCGGAGCCCGAGCTGCGCAGGGATCAAGCCTGACCGCCGGAGCAGCTCGGGCTCCGGCGAAAACCCACCACCGCAACCAGCAAGAACTCAGAGCACCAGGCGAGCCTTCTGGAACGCCTCCGCCTCGTCGTCCGTGCCGACCTTGCCGTACATGCCGACCATCAGCAGCACCAGGGCCGCCGCCATCACCACGACCACGGTGGTGATGCTGAAGTTGAGGAAGTTGGCGTCGGTCCGGATGAACGCGAGGCCGCCCAGGCTGATCACCATCAGGGCGTACGCCAGCCACTGGTTGATCGCCACGTCGATGTTGCGGCCGAGTGCGGTGCCAGCCAGCACGAGGAGCCCGAGCAGCACGCTGAGCAGCGAGAAGCCGATGTTGGTGCCCTGGCCGAGGACCTTGGTGTCGTCCTGCGCGAAAATCTCGTTGCCGGCGCTCGCGATGATGCCGAGCACACCGAAGACCACCAGGTAAAGACCGGTCAGCCCGCCGATCGCCCGGTAGATCGGCCGCGCGGGGTGGTTGACGGGGGTGTGGGCCATCTGAGTCTCCAACGCCGTGGGGTGAGGTGTCGTGGACGATTGTCCCGCACGCGGAGATGTGACGCCGCACACGGCCCCCGGGCGGCGCGCCCCGCCCGGATCAGGTCTCGGGCAGGTCCTCGGCGAGCGTCATCCAGGTCTCCTCGATCCGCTCCCGCTCGGCGCGCAGATCCTTGAGCTGGGTGTCCAATTCGGCGACCCGGGCGTAGTCCGTGGCGTCGGCGGCGAGCTGGCCGAGCAGCGTGGCCTCGCGCTGGTCGAGCTTGCCGAGCTGGCGTTCCAGCCGGGTCAACTCCTTGCGGGCCTGTCGGACCTCGGCGGCGGACATTCCCGTCGCGCCGGTGCCGGTCGGCACGGCGGCCGGGCCGGCGCCCGGGGTGGCGCCAGCCCGGGAGGGCCCGGCTCGCTCGGCGGTCCGGGCGAGGTACTCGTCGACGCCTCCGGGCAGGTGCACCAGCCGGCCGTCACCGAACATCCCGTACGCCGTGTCGGTGACCCGTTCGATGAGGTAGCGGTCGTGGCTGGCCACGATGATCGTGCCGGGCCAGGAGTCGAGCAGGTCCTCCAGGGCAGCGAGGGTGTCGGTGTCCAGGTCGTTGGTGGGCTCGTCGAAGAGCAGCACGTTGGGCTCCCCGGCGAGCAGCCGCAGCATCTGCAGCCGGCGGCGTTCCCCGCCCGAGAGGTCGCTGACCGGGGTCCAGAGCCGTCGGTCGTCGAAGCCGAAGACCTCGGCGAGCTGGGCGGCGGAGACCTCCCGGTCGCCGAGCTGGACCCGGCGGGCGACCTCCTCGACGGCTTCGAGCACGCGCAGGTGCCCGGGCAGCTCGGCGAGCTCCTGGGAGAGAAAAGCCGGCCGCACGGTGGTACCGGTGCCGAGCCGGCCACCGTCGGGGCGGGTGATGCCGGCGAGCATCCGCAGCAGCGTGGTCTTGCCGGCGCCGTTGGCGCCGAGGATCGCGATCCGGTCGCCGGGCCCGACCAGCCAGGTGACGTCCCGCAGGATCTCCTTGGGGCCGGCGTGCAGCTCGACGTTCTCCAGGTCGTAGACCTGCTTGCCGAGCCGGGAGGTGGCCATCCGTTGGAGCGACATGGTGTCGCGCGCCGGCGGCACGTCGGCGATCAGGGCGTTCGCGGCGTCGATGCGGAACTGGGGCTTCGAGGTACGCGCCGGCGGGCCGCGGCGCAGCCAGGCGATCTCCTTGCGAAGCAGGTTCTGGCGGCGGGCCTCGGTGGCGGCGGCGACGCGCTCGCGCTCGGCGCGGGCCAGGATCCAGGCGGCGAAGCCGCCCTCGTAGGCGCGGACGGTCTGGTCGGCGACCTCCCACGTGGTGGTGCAGACCGCGTCCAGGAACCACCGGTCGTGGGTGACCACGACCAGGGCACCCTTGCGACCGACCAGGTGCCGGGCCAGCCAGTCGACACCGCCCACGTCGAGGTGGTTCGTGGGCTCGTCGAGGATCAGCAGGTCGGAGTCGCGCACGAGCAGCGCGGCGAGCGCCACCCGGCGCCGTTCGCCGCCGGACATCGGGCCGACCGGCTGGTCGAGGCCGAGGTGCGGCATGCCGAGGCCATCGAGGATGGCGCGCACCCCGGCGTCACCGGCCCACTCGTGCTCGGCGCCCATGCCCTCGGCGAGCCAGGCGGTGCCGAGCACGACGTCCCGGACGGTGGCCTCGGGGGCGAGGGTGAGCTGCTGCGGCAGCCAGAGCACCCGCAGGTCGCGGCGGTGGGTGACCCGGCCGTCGTCGGGATCCTCCTGCTTGGTGAGCAGCCGCAGCAGGGTGGACTTGCCGGCGCCGTTGAGGCCGACCACGCCGATCCGGTCGGCGTCGTCCAGACCGAGCGAGACGTCCGTGAGCAGCCGCCCCGCGGCGCCGTACCCCTTGGACACCCGGTCCAGATTGACGATGTTCGCCACGTTCCACCCTTCATGATCAAGGCGTCCCGGTGCCGGCGGGCACCTGGACGCCTGCCACAAGGGTACGCGGACGCCCCAGCCTCCCGCGCCGCGCGCCCGCAGCGCGGGAGGGACGGGACGTCAGCCGACGCGGGCTCCGGCGACCGGGCCGTGCGCGACCCGCGCCTCCCGGCACACGCCCACGGCGGTCAGCTCGGCGGCGATCCGCTCAGCGGCGGCCGCGTCGGCGGCGAGGAAGACACAGGTCGGGCCGGAGCCGGAGACAAGGCCGGCGAGCGCACCGGCCGCCTCGCCAGCCTTGAGGGTGTCGGCCAGCGCCGGGCGCATGGCCAGCGCCGCGTCCTGGAGATCGTTGCCGAGGGTGCGGGCGAGCACCCGGGGGTCACGCTGGCGCAGCGCGCCCAGCAGCGCGTCGGTGCTGCCCAGCGGGGCACCGGCGGTGCGGGCGTCGCGGAGCCGGTCCAACTCGCGGTAGGCGGCCGGGGTGGACAGGCCGCCGTCGGCGATCGCCACCACCCAGTGCCAGGAGGTGGGGCGTACCAGCACGGGGCTGACCGCCTCACCCCGGCCGGTCCCCAGCGCGGTGCCACCGTAGATCAGGAACGGCACGTCGGAGCCGAGGTCGGCGGCGATCCCGGCCAGCTCGTCACGGGACAGCCCGGTGCCCCAGAGCGCGTCGCAGGCCACCAGCGCGGCGGCGGCGTCGGCGCTGCCGCCGGCCAGCCCGCCGGCGAGCGGGATCTGCTTGCGCAGGTGCAGCCGGGCGTGCGGCAGCACCCCGGCGTACCCGGCCAGGGCGTGCGCGGCGCGGATCACCAGGTTGGTGTCGTCCAGCGCCAGTTCGCCGGTGCCTTCCCCCTCCATCGTCAGGGCGAGCGTGTCGCCCCGACGGGCGGTCAGCTCGTCGTAGATGGAGATCGCGTGGTAGACGGTGTTCAGCTCGTGGTAGCCGTCGCGGCGCAGCGGGCCCACCCCGAGGTGCAGGTTGACCTTGGCCGGCACCCGGACCTTGACCGGTCCGATGGCTCCGCGGCGCTCGTCGTCCTCGTCCGGTCGCCAGGCCTCGGTCACGGGGCGATGTCCCGAACGGCCAGGCGGATGTCGAACGACTTGATCACGATCAGCTCCTCGGCGTGGTCGGCATTCACCCGTACGCCTCCTCGGCGGGCACGGCGTCAGCCTACTTCGCGGCCGGCGTACCGACCGGAGCCGACGCGGCGATGGCGGCGAACTGCTCGACGGTCAGCGACTCCCCCCGGGCGCCGGGGTCGACGCCGGCCGCCGTGAGCGTGGCGGCCGCCCGGTCGGCGCCGCCGGCCCAGCCGGCCAACGCGGCGCGCAGGGTCTTTCGGCGCTGCGCGAACGCGGCGTCCACAACGGCGAAGACCCGTTCCCGGGGTACGTCGGCTCGGGGTGGCTCGCGGCGGGTGAAGGCGACCAGGCCGGAGTCGACGTTGGGCACCGGCCAGAAGACGTTCGGCGGCACCCGGCCGGCGCCTCGCGCCTGGGCGTACCAGGCGAGCTTCACCGACGGGATGCCGTACACCTTGGAACCGGGGCCGGCGACCAGCCGGTCGGCGACCTCCTTCTGCACCATCACCAGGCCCTTGCGCAGGCTGGGCAGCTCGGCGAGCAGGTGCAGCACCACGGGCACGGCCACGTTGTAGGGCAGGTTGGCCACCAGCGCGGTCGGCGGCGGGTCGGCCAGCTCGGCGGCGTCGACGCGCAGCGCGTCGGCGCGGTGCACGGTGAGCCGGCCGGCGTCCGCGCCGGCGTGCCGGGTGGCGGTCTCCGGCAGCGCGCCGGCGAGCACCGGGTCGATCTCCACGGCGTGCACGTGCCCGGCGACCGGCAGCAGCCCGAGGGTGAGCGAGCCGAGCCCTGGGCCGACCTCCAGGGCCACGTCGTCGGGGGTCAGGCCGGCGGCGGTGACGATCCGGCGCACGGTGTTCGGGTCGTGCACGAAGTTCTGGCCCAGCTTCTTGGTGGGCGCGACGCCCAGCCGGGCGGCGAGTTCCCGGATCTCCGCCGGGCCGAGGAGTCCGGTCATGGCTGGCAGCGTATGCGCCCGCACCCCGCCGTTAGGAAGGGCCCCTTGTACAACACCAGGCGATTGCAAGGTGCCCTTCCTAACGTCCGGGCGTGCGATGGGGCCGGGCTCACCACGGGCCGAAGACGCGGTCGCCGGTGGCGGAGATGGCCGCGCACAGCTCGTCCAGGTCGGCGCCGGTGGTCGCGGCGAGCGAGCGGACGGTGAGCGGGATCAGGTACGAGGCGTTCGGCCGGCCGCGGTACGGCGTCGGGGTGAGGTAGGGGGCGTCGGTCTCCACCAGGATCTGGTCCACGGGGGTGAGCGCGGCGGCCTCGCGCAGCGCGGCGGCGCTGCCGAAGGTGACGGTGCCGGCGAAGCTGAGCACGTACCCGCGGCGGACGCACTCGCGGGCGAAGTCGGCGTCACCGGAGAAGCAGTGCAGCACCACGGTGTCCGGAGCGCCCTCGTCGTCGAGGATCCGCAGCACGTCGGCGTGCGCGTCCCGATCGTGGATCACCAACGCCCGGCCGTACCGCTTGGCGATCGCGATGTGCGCCCGGAAGCTCTCCTCCTGCGCGGCACGCCCCTCGTCGCCGGTGCGGAAGAAGTCCATCCCGGTCTCGCCGATCCCCCGGACCCGGTCGCGGGCGGCGAGTGACTCGATCTCCCGCAGCGCCTCGTCGAGGTCGGCCAGCCGGGGCGCCTCGTTGGGGTGCAGGGCCACCGTGGCCAGCACGGCGGGATGCCGGTCGGCGATCTCCACGCCCCACCGGGAGGAGACCACGTCCACCCCCACCTGGACCAGCCGGTCCACGCCGACCTTCGCGGCCAGCGAGATCGCCACGGCGACCGGGTCGTCGGCCGGCCCGCCGCCGGGCACGCCCGCCTCGCTGACGGTGATGTCCAGGTGGGTGTGGCTGTCCAGCACCGGCCGGGGTAGCGGCTCGGGGGCGGGCGGAAACTCTCCGGCCCGCCGTGCGGCACGCTCTCGGCGGGTTTCAGCAGGCTCGCTCATCAGCGACAGCATCACACACCGGGGCTGTCCATCCGCCCGCCACCCGACGTTCACCTCGCCTACGCCGCGCGACTCTACCGTCGCCGCATGGGCGGACTGAGTGCGTCACCGGACCGACGCGACAGCGTGACGGCCCGCATCTCACCGAGTGGAGGGAGGTGACGGCATGAGCGTCACTCCCCAGGCCAGCGACGCCGCCAGCGAACGTACCGGGCTGCGCGTGGCGTTCGGCGGCGGCGTCTACCCGGCCGAGGAGATCGCCCGCGGCGCCGCGTACGAGCTGTTCAGCGCCGACGAGGTGCCCGGTTTCGAACGGGCTCCCCGACCCGGCAGCGCCCTGCCGTGGCACCGGTTCGTGCACGTCACCGAGGTGACGGCGGTGCACGGGGCGGTGGAGCCGGCCGAGGAGCCGGACACGCCGCTGATGCTGCCGGCACATCGGGAGCGGGGGTGGGCGCAGCTGCACCAGCTCAGCCAGCAGCCGGCTGCGGCGGGTGACGCGATGGTGGCAGCGGCACGCGCGTCGGCGGTGGTCCGGCGGGGCACCCGGATGGTGAAGGTGCTCTCCCCCCGACAGCTCGCCGGGTACGTGCGGGGGTGGTTGCCGCACGGCTTCTGCTACCGGGAGCACGACGTGGCACACCTGCGTACGCCGGCGGCGACCACGGTGCTGCGCACCGACGGCGAGGTCGGCAGGGACGGCCTGGATGTGGCGTACGCCCTGCGCTGGCGGGCCGCCGACCCGGGTGACTACGACGTGCCGGTCGGCGAGGCGCACCACGGTCTGACCGCGCTGGCGCCCCGGGACCGGCTGGGCCCGCCGGTGCTGGGTACCGGGTTCGTGCCCAGCAACGCCCAGCTCATTCCGGAGTTCATCACCCGGGACTTCGCCGACCTGCCGATGCCCGCGAACGCCGCCCTGCTCGCCTACCCGGCGGAGGGGGTGGAGGTGGTGCTCTACACCTATCAGGCCGAGCAGCGCGGGTGGCTGCGGATGGTGGGCCCGCAGTGGCGGCACCTGCTGGCCGCGGTGCCGGGTCTCTCCCCGGACCAGGAGTACGTGCCGACCGGGGACGCGCCGCGCTCCACCCAGCTGGTCGGCGTGCACGGCGACGGCGAGTACGAGGCGGTGGCGGACCTGCCCGGCGGGTTCCGGGTGCTGGCGATGACCCGGGCGGCCCGCTACCCGGTGGAGGCGGTGGCCCGCCGGATCCGGTTCGCCCGGTGGCGGGGCGTGCCCTGCCTGGTGCTGCGGGAGGAGGCCGGTTGGCTGCGGCTGCGGCTGCGTCAGCCGGATCCGGACACGGTGCTCACGACCGGGGCGCAGTGCCACGATCGTGGCGTCTACGAGACCTGGGCGCCGGGCGCCGAGGTGACCGACGATCAGGTGATGGACACCCGGTACGCGCTGTGAAGCCCAGCGGCGGCACGGCGCCCAGGTGGGCGTCGTGCCGCCGCACGGCGACGTCCTGCGCTCAGCCGGCCAGCCGGGCCAGCTCCTCGTCGACGATCGACGGGTCGAGCTTGCGGAACACGGGCTTCGGCGCGGCCAGCGGACGGCCGGCCTCCAGCGGCACCGACTCCCAGCGCGCGCCGACCGTGTAGTCCCCGGTCAGCACCGGGTACGCCGGCCCGCCGTCCAGGTCGTCGACCTGCTCGATGACGGGCATCGGCGCGTGCACGCCGGTGCGGCCGAGCAGCTCGTGCACCTGCTGCGCGGAGTGCGGCAGGAACGGGGTGAGCAGCGTGTTGGCGTCGCTGATCACCTGGAGGGCGACGTGCAGGATGGTGCCCATGCGGGGCTTGTCCGCCTCGGCCTTGAGCTTCCACGGCGCCTGCTCGGACAGGTACTTGTTGGCTTCGGCGACCACCTTCATGGCCTCACCGATCGCCTGCTTCTGCCGGTGCCGGCCGATCAGGTCGCCGACCGTGGTGAAGCCGGCGCGGGCCACCGCGAGCAGTGCCTCGTCGGCCTCGGTGAGGCCGGCCGGGTCGACCGGCGGGATGGCGCCGAAGTTCTTCGCCGCCATCGAGACGCACCGGTTGACCAGGTTTCCCCAGCCGGCGACCAGCTCGTCGTTGTTGCGGCGAAGGAACTCCGCCCAGGTGAAGTCGGTGTCGTTGCTCTCCGGGCCGGCGGCGGCGATGAAGTAGCGCAGCGCGTCGGCGTCGTAGCGCTCCAGGAAGTCCCGGACGTAGATGACCACCTTGCGGGACGAGGAGAACTTGCGCCCCTCCATGGTCAGGTACTCGCTGGAGACCACCTCGGTGGGCAGGTTGAGCTGGCCCAGCTCGCCCGGCTCACCGTCGCGGGAGCCCTCGCCGGAGTATCCGGAGAGCAGCGCCGGCCAGATCACCGAGTGGAAGACGATGTTGTCCTTGCCCATGAAGTAGTAGGACCGGGCGTCCTTGCCCTCCCCGTCGGCGGACCACCACTTCCGCCACGCCTCGGGATCGCCGGTGCGGCGGGCCCACTCGATCGAGGCGGACAGGTAGCCGATCACCGCGTCGAACCAGACGTAGATCCGCTTGTCCGGCCGGTCCCGCCAGCCGTCCAACGGGATCGGTACGCCCCATTCCAGGTCCCGGGTGATCGCCCGCGGCTGGAGGTCGTCGAGCAGGTTGCGGGAGAACCGCAGCACGTTGGGCCGCCACCCCTCCCGGGTGTCCAGCCACTGCCGCAGGACGTCGGCCAGCGCGGGCAGGTCCAGGAAGAAGTGCTCGGTCTCGACGAACTTCGGAGTTTCCCCGTTGATCCGCGACTTCGGGTCGATCAGGTCGATCGGGTCGAGCTGGTTGCCGCAGTTGTCGCACTGGTCACCGCGGGCGCTGTCGTACCCGCAGATCGGGCAGGTGCCCTCGATGTACCGGTCGGGCAGGGTGCGCCCGGTGGACGGGGAGATCGCGCCCATGGTGGTCTTCGGCACGATGTAGCCGTTGCGGTACATCCCCTCGAACAGCTCCTGCACCACCGCGTAGTGGTTGCGGGTGGTGGTGCGGGTGAACAGGTCGTAGGAGAGCCCCAGGCCGTGCAGGTCCTCGACGATCACCCTGTTGTACCGGTCGGCCAGCTCGCGCGGGGTGACCCCGTCGGCGTCGGCCTGCACCTGGATGGGGGTGCCGTGTTCGTCGGTGCCCGAGACCATGAGCACGTCGTGGCCGGCCATCCGCATGTACCGGGCGAAGACGTCGGAGGGAACGCCGAAACCGGAAACGTGGCCGATGTGGCGTGGGCCGTTGGCGTACGGCCAGGCCACTGCCGCGAGAACGTGACTCATGAGCAGCAAGCCTAGTGACCTCTCCGGGACGCCCGCGAACCAATGGGGGGTGCGGGGTCGGCGGACCGGTCCGGGCACCCCGCCCATTGGTCCGATTTGTGCCGACACGCGCTCAGCCTGCCCGATCCGACTCCGGCACCGGTGTGCAATGAACGTCGTGACTGGCAGACGAGCGGCCCGGGACCACGATGACCGTCCCACCGGGCCGACGGTCGGCGGCGACCCCAGCCCCGAGCCCGGCGGGGCGCGTGGTGGAACGGTCGCGCCCCAGCCCCGGCTGGTGCCCGGCGCCACCGCTTCACCGGCCCCCGCCGCCGGCCGGCCCGGCAGGCAGCGGCCCACGCCGGCGGGGCGGACAGCCACGCCGAAGCCGGACGGCACGGCGGGGACCGCCGCGACTCCGGACCGTCCGACGCCGGCCGCGCCGGCACCCACCCCGGCTCGTCCCACGCCGACGGGCCCGTCGGGCGGCAGGGCACCGGCCGGCGGGGAGCCCGCGGCGGCCGTCGAGCTGGAGCCGACCACCGGGGCGCCGGTGGACGCGGTGCCGCGCCGGTTGCCGGTCCGGCAGCACAGCCGCTGGCACCTGGGCGCCCGCCGGACCGACGGCGACACGCCGCCGGATGGTGACGACGGCACCTACTGGGCGCCGATCGAGCAGGTGCACTGGGACGGCACCCCGGTCCGGGACGATCCCGCACCGGAGCGGGACCGGGGCTCCGGCGCGGCCCGGCGCCGGGCACCGACCCGCACCACTCCACCCCCGGACCCGCTGCCCGGGCTCGCGGTGCTGGTGCTGCTGAGCCTGGTCGCGGCCTTCTTCGCCTGGGTCAGCGCCGGCCCGTTCTGGCTCGCGGTCGGGCATGCCCGGGTCGGCACGGTGGTGATCGACGACTGCACCGGCGGCGGGCTCACCCAGCGCTGCCGGGGAATCTTCACGGCGCACGACGGGCGGTTCCTGGCACACGGGGTACGGGTCGGCGGCGTACCCGCCGGTCGAGACGTCCCCGGGACGGCGTTGCCGGCGCGGATGGCCGCCCCCGACGGCGGCACCGCGTACGTCGACACCGGCGTGGCCCGGCACCTCCGCTGGCTGCCCGGCCTGCTGGTGGTGCTCGGCTGCGCCGCCGGTATCGCCCGGTGGACCGGAGCGACGCGGCTGCCGGGCCGACGGAACCGCCGCTGGGCGGTCGCGGTCGCCGTCGCCGGCCCGGCGCTGATCACTCTCGGTTTCCTCGCCGCCGCGTGGTGACCCGTCCGCCCGGTGAACTCCCGCGTGCGGGACCGACCACCCGGTGAACCCGGTCCGGCGCGCCGCGAACGTGGGTCAGCTGTGCACGATGGTGTAGACGTCGCGGCGGCGCAGGGCGTACTCGGTGGCGACGTCGGTGATGGCGTCGCGGCGTGACCGGCCGGCCGCCTCCCGCTCGGCGACCGCCGCGCGCAGGGTGTCGTCGTCGGGGCGTTCCGCGGCGGTCACCGGCGCCCCGGCCACCACCAGGGTGATCTCCCCGCGCGGATCTCCCTCGGCGGCCCACCGGGCCAGCTCGCCGAGCGGGCGGCGCAGGACCTCCTCGTAGGTCTTGGTGAGCTCCCGGCAGAGCGCCGCCGGCCGGTCCGCCCCGAACGTCTCGGCCAGGTCGGCGAGCGCCGCTCCGATCCGGTGCGGCGCCTCGAAGAAGACGAGGGTGCGCTCCTCGGCGGCGAGGGCGCGCAGCCGGGATCGGCGGGCGCCGGGAGTACGGGGAAGGAAGCCCTCGAAGCAGAACCGGTCGCAGGGCAGCCCGGAGACGGCCAACGCGGTGGTCACCGCACTCGGCCCGGGCGCGACGCTGACCGGCGCCCCGACGTCCAGTGCGGCCCGGACCAGCCGGTAGCCGGGGTCGGAGACGCTCGGCATCCCGCCGTCGGTCACCAGCGCCACCACGTACCCGCCGAGGATGACTTCGACCAGCTCGGGGGTACGTCGCTCCTCGTTGCCCTCGAAGTAGGAGACGATCCGGCCGCCGACGGTGATGTCGAGGTCGCGGGCCAGCCGGGTGAGCCGGCGAGTGTCCTCGGCGGCCACCACGTCGGCGCTGGTCAGCACCTCCCGGAACCGGGCCGAGGCGTCGGCGGGGTTGCCGAGCGGGGCGCCGAGCAGGATCAGGCGCCCAGCTTCGGACATTTCACCCACAGGATCGTCTCCTTCGTTGACAGCGGATACCGGTATCAGGGACGACGGACGCCACCGGACACGTTGGCAGCCTACGATCGCCGGGTGACGAGTGCGTCGACAGCGCAGAGCCCGAGCGCCGACCCGGCAAAGATGGTCGACGTGACGAGCGACCAGAGCCCCGACCAGGAGTCCGCGTCGCCCCCCGCCGGCGGTGGCGCGGTGTCCGGCGGGGTCCGCCGACGGTTCACCACCGTCGACACCCGGCTGGACCGCTTCTCGTGGCTGGCCACCGCCGTCGTGGTGGCCATCGCGGCGATCCTGCGCTTCGTCGGCCTGTCCAGCCCGAAGGGCAAGATCTTCGACGAGACGTACTACGCCAAGGACGCCTACGGGCTGATCAGCCGCGGCGTCGAGTGGAACTACAAGGACAACGCCCCGTCGTACGTGGTGCACCCCCCGCTGGGCAAGTGGCTGATCGGCCTCGGCGAGTGGGCCTTCGGCTATCAGGACGTCGAGTCGAAGGTCTCTGTCCCCGGGCACCTGATGACCACCGCCCCGGAGTTCGGTTGGCGGTTCTCGGCGGCCGTGGTCGGCACGCTGTCGGTGCTGCTGCTGGTCCGCATCGGGCGGCGGATGTTCCGCTCGACGGTGCTGGGCTGCGCGGCCGGCCTGCTGCTCGCTCTGGACGGCTTCCACCTGGTGCTGTCCCGCGCGGCGCTGCTCGACATCTTCCTGCTCTTCTTCGTGCTGGCCGCGTTCGGCGCGCTGGTGCTCGACCGCGACGCCCGCCGCCGGCGCTGGGCGCGGGCGCTCGACGACGGGCTCGACCCGTCCCTGCCCGGCCGCGCCGGCCGGCCGCCGACCGGCTGGCGCACCTGGCCGTGGTGGCGGCTCGCCGCCGGGGTGCTGCTCGGCTGCGCCTGCGCGGTGAAGTGGAGCGCGCTCTACTTCGTGCCGGCCTTCGCGCTGCTGGTGCTCCTCTGGGAGGTCGGCGTCCGCCGCTCGGCCGGGGTCCGCCGGCCCTGGCGGGACACCGTGCTCGACGAGCTGCCCTGGCTGGTGCTGGCCGGCGTGCTGATGGTGGGTACCTACCTGGCCACCTGGTCGGGCTGGCTGCTCAGCGACGACGGCTACTACCGGCTCGCGTCGTCCTATCCGAACGCCCCGCTCAGTGACACCCCGGTGATCGGTCCGCTGATCAACCTCTTCGAGTACCACCGGGCGGCATTCGGCTTCCACACCGGGCTGGACACCCCGCACAAATACCAGTCGTGGCCCTGGCAGTGGCTTCTGCTCGGCCGTCCGGTGGCGTTCCACTGGTCCGGCGATGGCGCCTGTGGCGCGCCGTCCTGCGCCTCGGAGATCCTGCTGCTCGGCACCCCGCTGCTCTGGTGGTCGTTCCTGCCCGCCCTGGTGGCGCTGGTCTGGCTGGGTGTGGCTCGCCGCGACTGGCGGGCCGGAGCGCTCCTGCTCAGCGTGGCGGCCGGGCTGCTGCCCTGGTTCGTGTTCGCCCTCGACGGCCGGACGATGTTCTCGTTCTACGCCGCACCCGCGCTGCCCTTCCTGGTGCTGGCCGTCGTCTACGTGCTGGGTGCGCTGATCGCGCCGGCCGGGGGTGACGTCGGCGAGGTGGCGCCGCTGGTGCCCGGCGACCCGGGCTACGAACGCCGGTTGGTGGGCAGCATCGCGGCCGGTGCGTACGTGCTGCTGGTGGCGCTCTGCTTCGCGTACTTCTATCCAATCTTCGTGGGTCGGCTGATCCCGTACTCGGACTGGCTGTCCCGCATGTGGCTGGACGGGCGCTGGATATAAGCATCGGCAGGCGTTGCGCCGCTCAGCGCGACGGAAACGGGCCCGCACGCTTCGGCGTGCGGGCCCGTTTTACAAAGATGCGCGCCCCGATCGCCTGCCACGGGGGAAGCGGGCGATTGGGGCGCGCATGAGCAGCTTAACCACCGCGCACCACCGGCACAACGGGTCGACTTGGGTCAGATTTCCGACGGATGCGGGCCGGGCCGACGCCTCCCCTCCGGCCGTTGACCGAGGGTGACCCGGCGTGGACTCAGCGCCCCGAACGAGCAGGCCCGAGGCCGCGCGACCCCGCTCGCCGCGCCCACGTCCGGCGCCCGCCGGACCGGTGCCCGGCGCTCACCAACCACCACCCAAATGATCATCCAAAGTGGATCTAACTACACTGCGGGCCGTGATCAACTTCAGACGATCGGCGGCCGTCCTTCTCGGACTGCTGGCGACCACCGCGCTGACCGGGCCGGTCCCGGCGGCGGCCGACGAGGAGCCGGCGGCCGAGCCGCCCCGGGTCGAGCTGGTGCTCGACGTCAGCGGCTCGATGCGGGCCGCGGACATCGACGGGCGTAGCCGAATCTCAGTCGCTCAGCAGGCGTTCAACGAGGTCGTGGACGCGCTGCCCGCCGAGACACAGCTCGGCATCCGGGTGCTCGGCGCGACCTACCGGGGCAAGGACAAGAAGGTCGGCTGCCAGGACACCCAGCAGATCGTGCCCGTCGGGCCGGTGGACCGTGCGCGCGCCAAGGCGGCGGTGGCGACGCTACGACCGACCGGGTTCACGCCGGTCGGCCTCGCGCTGCGCTCCGCCGCGCAGGACCTGGGCACCGGCGCCACCACCCGACGGATCGTGCTGATCACCGACGGGGAGGACACCTGCGCCCCGCCGGACCCGTGCGAGGTGGCCCGCGAGCTGGCCGCCCAGGGCACCAGCCTGGTGGTCGACACGCTCGGCCTGGCCCCCGACGAGAAAGTCCGTCGGCAGCTGCTCTGCATCGCTGGCGCGACCGGCGGCACCTACACCGCGGCGCAGAGCGCCGAGGAGCTGACCGACCGGATCAAGCAACTCGTCGAGCGTGCCGGTGACACGCACACCCGGGCCCCGACCGTGGTCGGCGGCGCGAACGCCTGCGACTCGGCGCCACTGCTGGCCCCCGGTGTCTACGCCGACCGGGAGGCGTTCTCCGAGCACCGTTACTACCGGGTGCCGGTGCGCCCCGGGCAGGAGCTGCGCGCGTCGGTGAGCATGGCTCTGGACCGGCCGGTGAACCGGGACTACGGGGTGCTGCTGCGGGCCACCGCGGCGGACGGCCGGGAACTGGTCCGTGGCGCGGACGCCGGCAGCGGGCGCGCCGACGTGCTCTCCGCCGGGCTGCGCTGGTCGGCCAGCGCCGACGACGAGGACGCCGTCGAGGCCGAGGAGACCGCGGCAGCGGCCATCGAGCCCACCACCGTCTGCCTGGTGGTGAGCAACTCCTTCGCCCCGCGCCCAGGCACCGCGGCGACGCCCGGCATGCCGGTCGAGCTGACCGTCGACGTGGTCGCCGCCGCGCCCGCGCCGGACGGGCCCGACCTCGGCCGGGGCTGGGCGCTGCTCGCCCTGCTCACCGTGGCCGGCCTGCTCACCGGACTGCTCGCCGGCCTGCTCACCCGCTGGTGGGTCGCCACCTGGAGGGAGAACTGATGCGTACCGCACTGTTCCGGTCGCTGGCGGCGGTCCTCGCCGCCGGCGGGTCCGCGCTGCTGCCCGCGGCGGCCGTCGCCGCCGGCGGGTCCGCGCCGGGCGCCACGCCGGTGACCCGGGCCGGCACGTCGTTCCTGACCGCCACGCCGATCACCGCCGGGCAACCGGTGCGGGTGGACGCCTCGGTCGGCGACCACCTCTACTGGTCCTTCCCGGCAACGGCCGGGCAGGTGCAGGAGATCAGCGCCACCGTCACCTTCCCGAAGGCACGCGGCGGTGATTCCACCTGGACCGTCGACGTCTTCGACGGGTTGCGCCGGCGGCAGGCGTGCACCGCCGGGGCGCAGACCCCGACGGTGGACGCGCGGGCGTCGAGCGTGGCGCTGGGCTGCACGCTGCGCGAGGTGCGGCCCTGGGCGGAGCCGTGGTCGGCCGATCCGCTGCCCGGCACGTACGTCATCCGGCTCTCCGTGGTGGACCTGCCGGAACCGGACCTGGGCGCGCCGATCGACGTCGACCTGCTGGTCGGCACCGTCGCCGACCGGGGCGCCTCGGCCGACGACGGCGAGTTGGCCGCGCCGCTGGTGCCGAACACCAAGGCGGGCACGGTGCTCACCGCCGTACCGGCGGCCGACGCGGAGGCCGACGACGAGGGTGACTCACTGGCGGACTGGCTGCCGGATCTCGGCTCGCGCTGGGTCTGGACCGGCATCGGCGGTGTGCTGGCCGCGGTAGCCGGCGTCGTCGGCTTCGCCCTGACCCGGCGACCCCGGCGCGGCTGAACGAGCCCGACCCCCGGTGGCCCCGCCCGGCGGCGGGGCCACCGGCGGGCTCAGGCGCGTCGCGAGCCGCGCGGCAGCCAGCCGATGAACCGATCCTGGAGGGACATCACCGGGGCGGCGCGCAGGTCCTCCGTGGCGGCGGCGAGACAGGAGCCCAGGTAGACGCTGAGCATCGCCCGGTCACCCCCGTATTCGGCCAGCAGCCGGCTGCGCTTCGTCGCGCACGGCCACTCTTCGCCGCAGGAGCCGCAGCTCCAGCCGGGGGTTGTCGGGGCGTGATCGTCAGCCCGTCCTCCCGGCCGTTCCGCACCATCGGTCATCGCACGTCCTCTCCAGATGTCCGCAGGACTGGCGGTTGCCGAGCCCCGGTCAGCGGCTGATGGTGGCCCCCCGGTGTCATCAGTGCGAGCGCTGCGCGTCCCTCCGGTGTTACATCCTTCCGGTACGTTCTCCCCTCGTGGCAGTCGGAAAGTTGACGGTCGACACGAAGTCGGCGCAGCGCGTCCCTATCTACCGACCGGTAGCCGGCAATGCGTGACCTGCTGCCCGCGACGGTGGCGGTGGCCGTCGCCGACCCGGACGACTGGGTCGGGGAACTGCTCGCCGCGGAGCAGGCCTGCCTGGGCGAGCGGGCGGTTCAGACCCGCCGGCGGGACTTCACCGCCGGGCGGGTCTGCGCCCGCCGGGCGATGGCCGGCCTCGGCCTGCCACCGGCCGCCGTTCCGGCCGCCGCCGACCGCGCGCCGGTCTGGCCGGCCGGGGTGGTCGGCAGCATCACCCACACCACCGGCTACTGCGCCGCCGCGGCGGCGCGCAGCACCGACCTCCGGTCCGTCGGGATGGACGCCGAGCAGCACCGCGAGATAAATGAGGGAGTACGCCGACTCGTGCTGCTGCCCGAGGAGGAGGAGGCCTGCGCGCGGCTGCCCCGCGGCGTCTCCTGGCCGGTCGTGCTGTTCAGCGCCAAGGAGACCGTCTACAAGGTCTGGTACCCGGTCGTCGGGAGTTGGCTGGACTTCCACGACGCCCGGCTCGATCTCGACCCGGACGCCGGCACGTTCACCGCCCGGATCGCGCCGGCCCGGGTGGACGCGGCGGCGGTCGCCGACCCGCCGGCCACGGTCAGCGGCCGGTTCGTGGTCGCCGACGGGCTGGTCCGCACCGCCGCCGTTCTCCCGCTCCGCTGACACCCTGCGTCCGACACCGGACCGTCCACCGTGGTGGTCCGGCGTGGGACGGGATCTGGCGCGGCGACCGGGCGGTCGATGACGCACGGTAGCGTCGGCGGGTTCGCGAACCGCACGTACCGAGGCGTCAAGGAGTACGGTGACCCACCCCCAGCCCCCCGTCGGGCCGCAGGACCCCCAACAGCCGAACCCGGAGCCGCCGACCCAACCGTTCCCGGCGACACCGCAGCAGTCCGCCGCCGAGCCGACGGTCCCGCAGGCGCCCGTGTCGCCCAACCCGTGGTCGGCAGGGGGGAACGCGCCGCAGGCGCCGTACGCCAGCCCGCGGTACCCGACCGCGCCGGACCAGGCCTGGCAGCCGCCGCCGTTCTCGGGCGGCGCGTACCCGGGAGCGGGCGGCGGCGCGTACCCGCCACCCGGCGGGCCGGGCCACCCGCTCACCATGCCGCCGCCCGTACCCGTGAAGAACTCCAAGAAGACCGTGGTGGTCATCGCGGTCACCGCGGCCGTGCTCACCCTGCTGTGCTGCGCCGGCGGCATCGTGGCGGTGGTCATCGGGGCGAACCGGGCCGCCAACGACGTGACCGAAGCCCTGCCGGCCCCGGGCGTGACCCGGGGCGTCGGGCAGCCGCCGATCGGCGCCGCCTCGTCGGCCCCGCGCTCGTCGGCCCCGCCCTCGACGGACGACGACACCCGGAACATGTCGCCCGGGGACACCCTGGTCATCGACGGCGACGACGGCACCGTCGAGATCACGGTGACGAAGTTCAGCACCTCCACCGAGCCCTGCAAGTCGTACGGCCTCAAGCCGGACGAGGGCATGTACGTGATCGCCGACGTGACGGTCGCAGTCACCAAGGGCACCGGTTCGACGAACCCGCTCTTCTTCCAGTGGGTCGCCGCCGACGGCACCGAGACCAACGCGATCGGTGGGGCCTTCTCGGGCTGCGGCAAGCCCATGCCCGCCGGCAACGACCTGACCGCCGGCACCAAGCGCACCGGCAGCGTCGTGTTCGACGTGCCCGACACCGAGGGTGTGCTGGAGTACCAGCACGAGTTCGAGACCGCCGGCTCCTGGAAGCCCTGACGTTTTCCCCGACGGAGGGCGGGGACGCAAGTCAGGAGAGGCGTCCCGCCGCGACGAAAGGGAGGCGACATGAGCGTGGAGAGGGCGAACGACCAGGTTGAGCGCGTGGCCGGTCCGGCGAAGGCGCAGGTGGGCAACATGACCCGGAACGAGCGGTCACAGGCGGATCGCGTGGCGCAGCGCGATGAGATCCGGGGCAACCAGCCCGGCGAGCACGTCCAGGAGGACGCCCGGGACGTTTCGGACGACTTCACCAGCTGACGCGCCACTGCGGTGGCGCCCCGTCCGGCGTGCCCGGGGGCGCCACCGCACGGCTGGCAGCGGTGCCCATCCCTGGCGGGTTCGTCGTGCGCGCGAAGGACGACGGTCAGCCGAAGGTGTCGCTGCAGACGCGCCAGTCCGGTTCGGTCTCGAGCCGGAGACTCACCGACGTCGTCGCACCGGAACCGCCGGTCAGTCGCACGGTCACGAACGCACTGCTGCCGGCTTCATTGCCGAATCCGGCCCGCCCGAGATCGTGGGAGACCGGACGGCCCAGTCGCTCCACCGCCTCGGTGAACTCTTCGACGGTGATTCGGTCCTTCACCTCTGAACACATCGAGCGGTAAGCGGTGTCGTCCTGGTTCTGCTCCAGGTGCTGCACGAACCGATCGGCTGCGGCTCGCGCCTCATCGATGTCCGGGCCGCCGTACATCCACACCAGAAAGCCGAGCACCGGAAGGAATGCCGCCGCCAGCAGCGCCACCACGCAGGCGGCGGCGACGGCCCACGGCCCCCAGCCTCGCTGGCCAACGACCCCGGGCGGCGTGTGCATCGGTGGCGTCATACCCGGCACGCTAGCCACGGCGAGTCAGGACCCGAACACGACCGGAGCACAGATCGATCTCGGCCGCGGCTACCGTGCCCACGCCTCCTTGGCGGTGACGACCGGACGGTCGGTGCGTACCGATTCCTCGATGGCGAGGCTGATGAGGTGGTCCTGGCACGCCTCCGCCAGGGGATACGGCGCCGGGCCTTCCTCCCGTGCCCAGGCGCCGGCGCGAGCCAAGATGTCGGCCACGGCGATGTCGTCGTCGGACATTCCACTGCCGACGAACGGATTGCGGTAGACCACGGCGCCGTCGAAGCTGATGTGCTTCAGGTCGAGCCCTTCGAGGTTCAGGTCGACGCCGGTCTGCCGCCGCACCAGGGACGACTCCACCGGCGTGGTCGGGTCGACCAGGCGGACCACCCGATCGTCCACCAGCTCGCCGAGCGACCCCCGCACCACCAACCGGCGGGTACGCAGGGGGTTCCACCACTGGTTGTCGGTGAAGTCGTACAGCCCCATCCGCCCGCCGAAGTCGATGGTGGCGAGGATGGTGGAGAGTTGCTGCGGGGTGGCGTCACCGCTCCAGCCGGCGGGTGACAACGGGTTGGCCAGTGGCGCGACGAACGCCCGCGCGTTGACCTCGGCGACGTCGTACCCGACGCCGAGCAGACCACGGATCAGCGAGACCGCGTGGTACAGGTGCGTGGAGGAGACCTGGACGGAGGTCGGTTCACCCAGCACCCCGGCGCGGATCACCTCCAGCCGGGCCGCGTGCCCGGGCATCAGCAGGTACTGCTCGGCGACCTGCACCAGGTCACTGCCTCCGACGTCGGACCAGAGGGACCGCAGCCGCGCCAGGTCGGGCGCGGGCGGCGTCTCGGCGAGCACCGGCACCCCGGCCGCGACCAGGTCGCGGGTCGCCTCGGGCGTCACCGACCAGGGCACCGACACGATGACGAAGTCCGGCCGCTCGTGGGCGAGCAGTTCGGCCGTCGTGCGGAAGGTCCGCACGCCCCACTCGGCCGCCACCGCGGCACCGCGCGATTCGGTACGCGTGACCACCCCGGTCGCGCGGAACCGCTCCGGCAGCAGTCGAGCCAGGCGGAGGAAGAACTCGCCCCGCCAACCACTGCCGACGAGGCCGAACCTGGTCTGGACCGCCGATGTCATGTGGACTCCTCACGTCGAGTCCGGATGCTAGTCGGCCGATTCGCTAGGGTTGCCTGGGATCCGCGCCAGCAGAGAGGCGGAGGATGGTCACCAACCCGTCGCTGGACTACTACCTGATCCTGGCCGGTCATCCGGCCGGCGAGGTCGAGGGGATCGTCGTCGAGGAGTTCACCCGCCACCCCGACCACACGACCGCAGGCCTGGACAGCGCGGGCTGGACGCCCGCGGGTGCCGGCTGGTGGAGTTCCGCTTCGTTCAGCCGCCGCATGCGCTCCGACCCGGAGCTGCTGGCGAGGGTGCTCCCCACCTGCCGCAGCGGCGCGGAGAACGCCTGTCGCACACTCGGTGGCGGTCAACTTCCGGCCGAAGCGGTGCTGCGTACGTACTTCCACGACCACCAGCCGTTCCCGACCGTTCCGCCGCTGCGATTCGGCCCCGCGCAGCCACCCGCCGGATTCCACGAGCGTCGCCTCTACCGTGTCCTCTTCGCCAAGGATCTCCGGGAGGAGCAGGTGGCGAGCTTGCGCACGGCCTGGCATTCGGCGGTCGACAGGTCGCCGGGGTCGGTTGCCGCCGGTCACCTGGAGCAGGGCGATGACCAGTTCACCTGGGACCTACGTCGAGTCGGGCACGGGCTCGCCTGGTGCCTGGACGTGACCGTCCTGATGGGCAATGCCGACTCCGCGGCGGTGGCGGCCACCCTCTGCGACCTGACGAACCTTCTGCGTCAGCACGGCTTGATCCCGGTGACGACCGAGCGTTTCTCCTGATCCGTTCGGGTCTGTTCGGGACGCGCCAGTGGCCGATCGCCGCGGGAGGGAACCCATCGGGACTACTACTGGTCCCCGCTGCCCGGCGTCTCCTCGTTGTTCCTGGCCAGCCCGCTGAGAAGCACATCGATCATGTGCCGCGCGCGGTAGTCGGGGAAGGTCTCGACGCCGATACACAGGTTGCCGATGGCGAGCATGAGGTCGTACGCCCGGGTGTCCGAATGCGTCTGGCCGGCGGCGGCTGATGCCTTGAGCAGCTGATCGAGCACGGGCAACAAGCGCTCGACGAACTCCGCGTGCAGACTTTCGAAGCCGGCCTGGTCCGAGCGCAACGCTTCAGCCAGACCGTGTTTGGTCACGAGGAAATCGACGAAGCGAAGCACCCAGCGCCGGAGAGCTTCGTACGGTGTCACACCAGGTTCGGCGACCGCCGTGTCGCCGGCGAGCGCGTCGAGTTGATGCCGAAACACCGCGACGACGAGGTCCGCCCGGGTCGGAAAGTGCCGGTAGACGGTGCCCATGCCGACACCCGCCTCGGCGGCGATGTCGCGCACGGGAGCGTCCACGCCGGAGCGCACGAAGACAACGCTGGCGGCCTCAAGAAGCGTGCGCTGGTTGCGCTGAGCGTCCGAACGCGGTCGCCGGCCGACGCGCGGAGGTGGTTCGGGAGTCGGTGGCATGGCTCACATCCCAACACTTGTTGAACGGAGCGCTGCTCCGTACCGCTAAGCGGAGCGACGCTCCGGAATACGTGATGTCAGACCGCCGGGTGCCGCCACCACGCCGATCGACCAGTAAGGCACTCATCCCATGAGTGAGACATCCACCAGGCGACCTATCCGCTCGGCACCGCCTCTTAGGCCTCTCGGCGGCGTCCTACACCTCCGTCGACCTTCGCTGCTGCACAAGATCGAAAAAGGCCGTTTCCGACTCGCGGAAACGGCCTTGAACTGGGTGGAGCTGAGGGGATTTGAACCCCTGACCCCCTCGATGCGAACGAGGTGCGCTACCAGTCTGCGCCACAGCCCCTCCGCCGGCGAACCGGCTTCGGTCCCACCCGGCTTACACCGGGCGGGCCGGCAGCAAGGCTAACAGGTCGCCGGCCCCCACCGCGAATCCGCCCCCGGCGCGGCGCTCGCACCCACCCGAAGATCCACTCCGCCTCCTGGAAACCGGGGCATCCAGGACGCCGCGACACCCCGACTTCCAGGAAACCGAGTCGATCAAGCGCCACCGCGCGGGCTCAGGCGCGCCGCGGCCGGGCGCCACCGCGCGGGCTCAGGCGCGCCGCGGCCGGGCGCCGTCGCGCGCGCTCAGGCGCCGCGGCCGGCCTCGTAGGGGCGTCCGCGCAGGGCACCCGTTCGGCGGTAGGAGACCGACGCGCCGTTGACCGATGCCGGCAGGTCGCCCGGCCGGTCCAGGCCCATGGCGGCGCGGCGTACCCCCTCGCGCTGGGCTGCCAGCCGACGCTGCGCCTCCCGACGGGCCGCGGCTCGGCGGGCCTGCTCGCGGCGCACCTCGGCCTGCCGGGCTGCCAGCCAGGCCGCCTCGCGGGCCAGGGCCCGGCGCCGGCGGCGGCCGGCCAGGGCCCGACCGCGCAGGTGGACGACGTACACGGCCAGGAGCATGAAGGTGACCGAGAAGCCGATCCAGAAGCCGGGGCTGACGAACAGCACGCCGATCAACTCGACGACGTTGAGCAGCAGCAGGGCGGCGAGGACGCGGCGGCGCCGGTACACGGCGGGGGTGTGCTGCCGGCGGGGCGGCGGGCGGCGGCGGGACCGCTTCGATGCGGGCGGCACGGCCCGCAGCCGGCCGGAACGGCGGCCTGCCGGAGGCGCGGAGACCGGCGCGGTCAACGCTCCGGTAGCGGCATCCTCACTGAGGGTGACAACAAGTGAGCGCGGCGGGTGCACGGGCCGGCGCCCCGGCACAGTGCGGCGCCGTCGGCGGCGCTGGAGCACCCGCGCCGTCGACTGCGCCCGCTCCGCCACCAGCCGCTCTGTGGCGTCGTACCGGCGGACCAGCGCCGGGGCCAGGGCGAGCAGGCCGGCGGCGGCGAGGACGGCGAGGAGCACCGAGGTCGGCACCCTCACCCCTCCCGTCACCTAATTCGGAGCAACCACCACCCGACCGCAGGATCTTCCACCGATCGCGCCCGGCCGAGTGGATCGTCCGGATGGGCAGTGCTTGCCGAAGCTTGCAGTTACTTGAGGTTACGGCGCACCGACCGGGATGCCGCCGCGCCGCGCCGATCCCGTCCGTGGGACGACGGAGAGGCCGTCGGGAATCCCGCCGCGGCTACGGCGGCCCAGCCTCGCTCGCCCGGGATTTCCCGGCAGCCTCCTACCGCGCGTTGGCGCGAACCCGGTGCCATCGGGCCAGCAGACCACCCTCGGCAGCGATCTCCTCACTGGTCATCGCGTATCCGATGTGGTCCCGCCACGCGCCGTCGATGTGCATGTAGCGCACGTGGTACGACTCCTCGCGGAAGCCCAGCTTCTCCACCACCCGCCGGGACGGCCGGTTCTCGGGGCGGATGTTCACCTCCACCCGGTGCAGCCCGCCGGGGCCGAACGCGTGGTCCACGGCCAGCGCGAGCGCGGTCGGCATCACGCCCTGGCCGGCCACCCGGGCGTCCACCCAGTAGCCGACGTACCCGGAACACAGGGCCCGCCGCACGATGCTGCCCACGTTGAGGTGCCCGACCAGCCGGTCCCGGTCGGCCTCGCGCAGGCAGACCGCGAACGGCATGCCCTCGCCCTCGCGGGCCGAACGCCGCTGGTCACGGTGCACCCAGCGGAACGCGGCGGGCGAGTTCAGCTCGTCCCAGTCGCCGGGCAGCGACGACTCCCAGGGTGACAACCAGGCCCGGTTGCCTCGCCGTACCTCCGACCACGCCCCCGCGTCGGAGCGCCGGTAGGGCCGCAGCAGCACCGGGCCGTCGACCAGCACCGCCGGCCAGCCGGGCGCCCGCTCGGGGCCGAAGAGACTCACCCGCACAGTCTCCCGTGCGGGACCGTGTAGCGCGCAAGTCGACCCACCGCCCTCCGCGCAGGGGGCCTCATGTTCGTGGGGCCGGGAGGCGGACCACCGATCGCCCCGACGCACCGCCACACCCGCGGGCGGGCGACCGGAACACCGTCACCGGCGCCGGTCGAGCAGCAGGACGTCCACCGTGGAGCCGGCGGCGGCGGTCGTGACCCGCTCGCCGAGCACCAGCAGCCCGTTCGCCTCGGCCAGCCCGGAGAGGGTGAACGGCCCACCGCTGAGCGGCTGCACCGTGTATCCGCCGCCGCGCCGCTCGGCGACGTGGGCGGGCCGGAACTCGCGCAGCCCGCCGGGTGACGACACGGTCTCCAGCAGGTGCGCCCGCACGCTGGGCCGGAACACCGGCTCGGCGCCGGCGAGCAGTTGGATGGCCGGACGGGCCAGCACCTCGAAGCCGATCAGCGCGGCGCCGGGGTCGCCGGGCAGGCAGACCACCGGCACCTCCTCGGCGCCGACGGTGCCGAAACCGAGCGCGGTGCCGGGATAGAGCGCCACGTCGGTGAAGGTGACCGGCCCCGCCCGGCCACCTTCCCGGCGGGACAGGATCCGGCGCACCATGTCCCCCGGGCCGGTGCCGGTCCCCCCGGTGGTGATGATCAGGTCGGCGCGCAGGGTCTGGTCCTCCAGCAGCCCGCGCAGCCCCTCCGGGTCGTCGTCGCAGATGCCCACCCGGTACGCCAGCGCCCCCACCTCGGCCGCGGCGGCGGTCAGCGCGTGCGAGTTCGCGTCCACCACCTGCCCGGGCTGGCTGCCCCGGCCCACGTCGACCAGCTCGTCGCCGGTGGCCACGATCACCACGCGTGGGCTGGGCCGGACCACCACGTGCCCGATGCCGGTGGCGGCGAAGACCGCGACCAGGGCCGGGGAGACGTACGTGCCGGCCCGGGCGAGCAGGGTGCCGGCGGGCAGCTCCTCACCGGCGCGGCGTACCCCGTACCCCCGCTTGGGGGTGCGGAAGATCTCCACCGCGGCCATGCCCTGGTCGGTCCACTCCACCGGGACCACCACGTCGGCGGCGACCGGCAGCGGCGCCCCGGCGGCCACCGAGAAGCACGAGCCCGGGGTGAGCCGGACGGGCCGCCAGCTCGCCGCGCCGAGGTCGCCGACCACGTTCAGCCGGATGGTCCGGCCGCCGGGCGTGCCGGAGGGGGCCGGGACGTAGCTGGGGCCCCGGCCCCCTCCGGAAATGTCCTCCCAGCGGGCCGCGTACCCGTCCACGGCCGCCTGGTCGAAGGCCGGAAAGGCGTGCGGCGCGACGACGTCCTCGGCGAGGACGTTGCCGTACGCCTGGGTGAGGTCGAGGTCGAGTGGCGGCAGCGCTCGTAACCTGCGCAGCACGCTGCCCAGGTAGTCGGCGAGCGGCGTCAACTCGTTCGCGGCCGCCTCGGCGTCGGCCGTCGCGGTCATGTACCAGATCCGCCTGCCGCGTCGGCCTTGACGAAGTCGGCCAGCCAGGAGCGGAACTCGGCGCCCATGTCGTCGCGCTCGGCGGCGATCTGCACCACCGTCTGGAGGTAGCCCAACGGCATTCCGGTGTCGTAGCGGGTGCCCCGGTAGACGATCGCGTGCACCGGCGTGCCCTCGGTGCGCAGCAGCTCCATCGCGTCGGTCAGCTGGATCTCACCGCCGCTGCCCGGCTTGGTCCGCCGGATCGCGTCGAAGATCGTGCCGGGCAGCACGTAGCGGCCCAGCACCGCGAGGTTGCTCGGCGCGTCCTCCGGCTGCGGCTTCTCCACCATGCCGGTCACCTTGACGACCTCGCCGATGTCGGTCAGCTCCGCCTCGGCCGGCTCGACGGAGGCGATGCCGTACCGCTTGGTGTCGGCCGGGTCGACCTCGAAGAAGGCGAGCACCACGCCACCGGTGCGGGCCTGCAGCTCCAGCATGGCCGGCAGCAGCGGCTCGGACGGCTTGACGAACTCGTCGCCGAGCAGCACCGCGAAGGGCTGGTCGCCGACGTGGGCCTCGGCGTACCCGACGGCGTGGCCGAGCCCGAGCTGCTCCGGCTGCCGGACGGTGTAGATCTCGGCCAGGTCACTGGGCCGGCGCACTGCGGCCAGCCGCTCGGCGTCGCCCTTCTCCTCCAGCCTGGTTTCCAGGTCGGGGCGACGGTCGAAGTGGTCCACCATCGACGTCTTACCCCGACCGGTGATCAGCAACACGTCGCCCATGCCGGCCTGGGCGGCCTCCTCGACGATGTACTGCAACACCGGCCGGTCCACCACCGGCAGCAGCTCCTTGGGCACCGCCTTGGTGGCCGGCAGGAACCGGGTGGCCAGTCCGGCGGCCGGGATGACGGCCTTGACCGCCAGGGGACGGCCGGTTGCGGCGACCGTCGATGAGGGGTTCGCTGAGTGCTCCGACATGCCGCGAGACTATCGGCCACGGCTCTGCCGCGGCGGGTGTGGCCCAGAAGACGCGCCGCCGCCTGACCCCGACCCGCCGGCTTCCGGGCCGGGTCGGGCCGCGTCCCCGGCGCTGTCCGCCCCGCCGTCGGCCGGTTCCGGCCGGGCGTGCGTCGGCCCCGCCGGCGACGATTCGGGTACGCCCGCAGCCGGCTCCGACCGGGCGGGTCCGCCCGGCTCCCGGGTGGCCTGCACGGGCCGGCCGGCGCGCGGCAGCCCGTCCAGTGGGCTCATCGCCCCCGCCGGGACGGGGATCTCCCGCCTCGGCACGTCCGGGTACACCTCGGCGACCCGGTAGGTGTCCCGGCCGGCGGCCTTCGCAGCGTAGAGCGCGTCGTCGGCGGCCTCCAGCACTTCCCGCCCGGTGCTGCCGTGGTCCGGATAGACGGCGATGCCGACCGACACGGTCACCACGACCGGCCCCGCGTACGCCTCGACGGCGACCGGCGTCTCGCGGACCGCCGCGCCCAGCCGCTCCGCCACGATCGCCGCACCCCGGGCGTCGGTCTCCGGCAGCAGCAGCACGAACTCCTCGCCGCCCTGCCGGAACGCGAGGTCGACCTCCCGGATCTCGCCGCGCACCCGCCGGGCGAACTCGGCCAGCACGGTGTCCCCCGCCGCGTGCCCATACGTGTCGTTGACGTCCTTGAACCGGTCCAGGTCGAGGGCGAGGACGCTGAGCATCCGGCTGAACCGGCTGGCCCGTTCCACCTCCCGCCGGATCGACTCGCGCAGGTAGCGGTAGTTCCACAGCCCGGTGAGCGGGTCGGTGAGCGAGAGCCGCTGCGCCTCCTCGTGCACCCGGACGTTGTCCACCGCCACCGCCGCGTGCCCGGCGAAGGTGCGCAGGGTGACCAGGTCGTCGTCGTCGAACTCGTCCGCGCCCAGTCGGTCGTAGAGGGCCAGCACGCCGAGCGCCGCCGCCGGCGCCCCGGCCTCCTCGCCGGCGCCGCCGACCGGCGCCGCAGGCGCGCCCTGGGTCGCCGTGGCGCCGCCGCCCGGGGTGGCGAAGGGGACCGCGACGTATGTGTGGCAGCGCGGCTCACCCGCCGGGGCGTCGGTCGGCCCCGCCCGCCCACGTTGGGGCTCCCCGGTGGCGGCAACAGCGCCGACGACGCCGACGCCCACCGGCACCCGTAACGTCTCCGTTTCGTCCCCCTCCGGCCAGCGCCCGTCCAGCCCCTCGGTGCACTGGGCGACCAGCACCCCATCGGCCTCCACCAGCAGCACCGCGCCGGCCCGGGCCCCGGTGGCCGCGATGGCGCTGTGCAGGATCACCCGCAGGATGCGTTGCAGGTCGTGCGTGCTGGCCAGGGTGTCCCCGAGGACGGCGAGGTGGCCGCGTAGCTGGTCCCGGCTGCTGGTCAGCGCCGTCACGTACGACCCCGTCTCCCGGGTCATCCGGTTGAACGCGGCGGCCAGCCGGCCCAGTTCGTCCCGGGTGCGCACCGGCACCCGGGCGGTCAGGTCGCCGTGCGCCACCCGGTCCACCGCGCCGGCCAGCTCCACCAGCGGCCGGGTGGTCACCCGGGCCAACCGCCAGGCGCTCAGCACGGCGAGCAGCCCGGCCAGCACGACCACGCCGACCAGCGTGACGTGCAGCGCGGGTGGCCGTTCGCTCGGCACGGAGAGCACCAGCGGCAGTGGCTGCCCGGCGGAGGGCCCGATGCGCCGCACGTACCGGCCCTCGGAGGTCTCGGTGACCCGCTCGCCGTCGGTGGCGCTGGCGGCGGCCAGCACCGCGTCGCGTACCTCACGGGATTCGGTGGTGTGGGTGACCCGCCCGGCGCTGACACCGCCGTCGAGCAGGGTGACGGCCACGCCGGTCACCGCGGCCAGCCGCGCCACGAAGGCCGGGTCGACCAGTTGCGCGGCGGCTACCGTGCCCAGCAGGGTCCCGGCCCGGTCACGCAGGTCGACCCGGGCGGCCAGGGCGCGGACCGGGCCGGACGGCGCGACCGTGCCGGAGCAATCCCGCCAGGGGGTCGACGGCGCGCCGGGCGAGGCGTACGTGACCTGGCCGGTCACGTCGGTGATCAACACCCCGGCGGCAAGCCCCCGGCCAACCAGTTGGTCAGCGGCGCCGGCCGGATCGCCGGTGAGGGCCACGGCGTCGGCGGTGGCGCGTAGCTGCTGACAGAGCGCGTCGACCGAGGTACGCACGGTGGACGCCGCCACGGCGAGGCGCTCGGTGGAGCGGCTGCGGTCGACGGTGGCGACGGTGGAGGCGACGAAGAACGCACCGAGCAGGACCGGCCCGAGCACCACCACGAGGAAGGCTGCCGTCAACCGCCCCCGTAGCGTCACTCGGTCCCCCCGGACGTTCCGCTTTTGTTGCTTGCGATGCTGACACAGAGCAACCGTGGGAGAGGCGTTGCGTCAGGAGTGTTGCGTGCCGGAATTTTCTGATGAAGCGGAAGTGACCCGGGTGGCGAAGCGGGACACGCGGGCCGAGCTGCTCGCCCGCCGTCGGGCGCTGAGCGGTCCGGCCCGGGCCGCCGCCGCCGGGCGCGTCCAGGCCGAGCTGGTCGCGCTGGTACGCCGGCTGCGCCCGGGCCGGATGACGGCGTACGTGCCGGTCGGCTCTGAGCCGGGCGGGGCCGACCTGCCGGAGGTGCTGCGGGCGGCGCTGCCGGCCGACGCCGAGCTGCTGCTGCCGGTGCTCCGCGCCGACCTCGACCTGGACTGGGCGGCGTACACCGGGCCGGATGCCATGATCGCGGCCGGGCGGGGTATCCGGGAGCCGGTCGGCCCCCGGCTCGGGGTGGCCGCGGTGACCGACGCGGGTCTGGTGGTCGTTCCGGCGCTGGCGGTCGACCGGCGCGGCCGGCGGCTGGGCCGCGGCGGTGGCTCGTACGACCGGGCGCTGGCCCGGGTGCCCACCGCGACGCTGACCGTGGTGCCGCTGCACGACGGCGAGCTGGTCGAGGCGCTTCCGGTGGAGCCGCACGACCGTCCGGTCCGCGCGATCGTCACCCCTGCCGACGGGGTGCGTACGCTTGACGACGGCCCGGGTGCGGCGCATGGTGTCGCGCCCCACACGTCCGCTGGACGAACCCGGGGCGAATGACGCACCATTGGCACTCGAATACGTCGAGTGCCAACTGGCTGAGCCCAGATCCGGAGGAGAACGTGCCCACGTACCAGTACGCCTGCACCGCGTGCGGTCACCAGCTCGAGGCGGTCCAGTCCTTCTCTGACGCGCCGCTGACCGAGTGCCCGGCGTGCGCGGGGCGGCTGCGCAAGGTCTTCAACTCGGTCGGCATCGTCTTCAAGGGCTCCGGCTTCTACCGCACCGACTCCCGGGCTTCCGGCTCCGAGACGTCGGCCGGTGGCACGGCGGGCAAGCCGGCCAAGTCCGAGTCGTCCTCGTCGTCCTCGGGCGGAGACTCCGGGTCGTCCGGTTCCTCGACCGGGTCGACGTCCTCGTCGTCCGGATCGTCCTCGTCGTCCGGCTCCTCGTCGTCCGGCGGGTCGAGCGGCGGGTCGAGCAGCGGCAAGGCCCCGGCGGCCAGTTCCGCATCCTGACCGCTGCGCCCGAGCGGCGTGGTCGTCCCGTGTCATAGCAGGTCCGGCCGGTCGGTGGGCGTTGTCCACAGGCCGGCCGGTTGTCCACAGGCATCGGCGGGCGATCAGCTGACCGGGTCCCGATCGGCCTAACCTGCCGTCCACGGGTGTCGCTGCGGCACCCCGCGACGGGAGGCGGCAGATGGCGACCGGCGATCCAGATTCCGCTCGGGCGTTGCGGCCGCTGCGGCGGCTCGCCCTGCCCCGTGGGCGCACCCTGCTCCGGGCCGGTCTGGTCGCCGCGTTGCTCGGCTTGGCCGCCGCCGTCCTGCACACCCCCACCGGCTGCCCGCCGGCCACCCGCGCCACCCCATCCCCCGGCGCGGGACCGGTCGACGGGAAGGGGCCGGCCGGCACGGTCGACGGGCCGCAGCCGACCGGCGCGACCACCGCCGGGGCGCAAGTGACGGCCGGCCCGTTGGCGCTGCCCAGCGGCGCGGTCGGGGTGCCGGTCCGGTTGGCCGAGCCGGCCGCGCTGGCGGTGGTCCGCCCCGGGGCCCGGGTCGATCTGCTAGCGACGCCGCCGGGCGGATCGGGCACCGAAGCCGCCCTGCTCGCCCCCCGAGCGCTGGTGCTGGACGTGTTGGGGTGCCGGCGCGACCGACGGGTCGTCGGCGCTCTATCTGGCGCTCCGCCCCGACCAGGCGCAACGCGCGGTCGGGCTACCCGAGGGAAGCCGGTTCGCGATCGTCGTCCGCGGTTGACCGCGCACACCACCGAGACTCGCTACGGGGGCGGCAGCCGCGCCGACCCGCAGGACGGGAGCCGGGTCAGCCCCA
The DNA here is from genome assembly GCF_040608175.1 of Micromonospora sp. NPDC005206. Taxonomy (NCBI): domain Bacteria; kingdom Bacillati; phylum Actinomycetota; class Actinomycetes; order Micromonosporales; family Micromonosporaceae; genus Micromonospora; species Micromonospora sp. NPDC005206. Next base: position 285,739 of record NZ_JBEXHU010000007.1, on the reverse strand, counting down.
GTGCGGAGGGCGTTCGGCGAGCAGCCAGTCGTCGTTGCCGCCGGGCCGCTCGCCCCAGCCGCGGTCGGTGTCGTCGGCGGTCTGCTCGGGCAGCACCACGAAGTCTTCGCTCAGGTCGACGGTGCGGTCATCGTCGCCGCGCGCGCCCTGCGTGCCGGGGTCCTCGGTGCTCACGAGCGGCAAGACTAGCGCAGCCGACGGCAGCGGACCGGTGGCAGACGGTGGCGCGCCGGCCAGAAGCGACCGAGCCGCCGGCCGCGTTGGTAGCGTCGGACGGCGTGACGACCCCCAGCGGTGGCAGCACCCCGGACGACTACTGGCGGCGGCCCGGGACCGGCGGCGAGGAAGCACCCGACCAAGCCGCCGCCGCGCCCGCGCCCGGGTACGCCGGCCCACCGCCGAGCGTGCCGCCGCCGGCGGGCTGGCGTCCACCCGTACACCTGGAGCCGACGCCGCCCCGGCGGCTGCCGCCGCAGGACATGGCCGGCCTCGACGTGGCCGAGCAGCGCGCGCAGCGGGTCACCTACGGTTTCGGCGCGGCGGTCGGCGTGGTGCTGGTGGTCCTGGTCTGCCTGCTCTGCTCGCGGGTTCTCTTCTGACCCCGTCGTGACCGACGGTCAGAGGGTGGTGCCCCAGACGGCCTGGGCGCCGGAGTGGCCGGTCAGGTAGACGTAGACCAGGGCGGCGATGGAGAGCGCGACGACGGCCACCGCCAACACCGGAGTCACCAGTGCCGGCAGCCGCGGCACCCGGGGGTGCCCGCTGGTCGCCACCAACAGCAGGATGGCCACGATCCCGAGCGGCACCACGATCCGGAACAGGATGTCGCCGTACCGGGAGTGCTCGAAGATCTGATCGAGGATCGGGCCCTGGAAACCCCGGGCGACCAGCGCGTCGGTGAACGCCTCACCCGACTGGATGGCCACGAAGGCGGTCAGCGGAGCGGCCACGGCCAGGATGGCCACCGCCCAGTCCAGCCGGTGCCGCCAGCGCGGCAGTCCCACGTACGCGACGGCCAGCACAGCCAGCAGCGGCACGAACAGGACCACCGCATGGACCACCAGGACGTGTACCGGTAGACCCTGGATCTCCTCGAACATCGACACCCTCCAGGTGGATCACGGTCACGGGGTGGCCAGCCTACGGTTCGCCGGCCGCCCCCAGGCTCTCGACCGGAGACACGCGCTGCCTCTCGATCGGGTTCACCGCGCCCCGATCCGGCCACCGCCGACTGTGTCCGCGGCCACCCCGACCGGACGTCGGTTGTCGGCGCCGGTCGCACGTGCTGTCATTGGCGCATGTCCGGTGCCGAGGAACTGCTGCGATCGAGGGGCCTGCGCGTCACCCGACCGCGCCTCGCGGTGCTCGACGTGCTGGCCGGCGGCGGCCACCTGGAGGTCGACGAGATCACCCGGCAGGTCCGCGAACGCCTCGACTCGGTCTCCACCCAGGCGGTCTACGACGTGCTGGGGGCGCTGTCCCGGGCCGGGCTGTCCCGACGGATCGAGCCGGCCGGCAGTCCCGCCCGGTACGAGGCGCGCGCCGGCGACAACCACCACCACGTGGTCTGCCGGGGCTGCGGCGAGATCGCCGACATCGACTGCGCGGTGGGCAGCGCCCCCTGCCTCGAGCCGAGCGTCTCGCACGGCTTCGAGGTGGACGAGGCGGAAGTGACCTTCTGGGGTCTCTGCCCGGGCTGCCAGGCCCGCCGCTCCGCCGACAGCTGACCGGGCTCGCGTCGGGAGAGGTGGCCGGCGGGGTCGGCCTGGCCGTGGCACTCTTGGGCGGTGGACTCCGATGACCTCGGCCTCTTCGGTCCGGGTTCGGTCACGTGGAAGGTGCACGAGGAGCCGATCCTGATCGTCGCCGGCCTGCGCTCGCTCTACCTCCAGGCGTTGCACCCGCGCGCGATGGCCGGGGTCGCGCAGAACAGCGACTACCGCACCGACGCCTGGGGCCGCCTGGTCCGCACCGCCACCTACGTGGCGACCACCATCTACGGGACCACCGCCGAGGCGGAGGCGGCCGGGGCGCGACTGCGCCGGCTGCACGACCGGATGCGGGCCACCGACCCGGACACCGGCACGGAGTTCCGGATCGACGAGCCGGATCTGCTGCGCTGGGTGCACGTCGCCGAGGTCGAGTCGTTCCTCAGCACGGCCCGACGGGCCGGGCTGCGGCTCACCGACGACGAGGTCGACGGGTACTACACCGAGCAGCGCCGCTCCGCCGCCCTGGTCGGCCTCGACCCGGCCAGCGTCCCGGGCACCGCCGAGGAGGTCGCGGAGTACTACCGCGCGGTGCGACCCGAGCTGCGGATGACCCGGGAGGCCGCGGAGACCGCGCTCCTGCTCACCGCCCCGCCGCTGCCGTGGAAACTCAACCTGCCGGCCCGGCTGGGGCTCAGCCTCGGGCCAGCACGCTGGGCGTACCTGGGGATCGCCGGCACCGCGCTCGCGCTGCTGCCGGCGTGGGCCCGCCGGATGTACGGCGGGCTCGGGCTGCCCACCACCGCCCTGTCGGCGGACCTGACCGTGCGCGCCCTGCGGCTGGCACTCGCCACGGTCCCCCGGCGCTACCGGGAGGGGCCGATCCGGCAGGCCGCCAGGCAGCGGGCCGAACGGCTCACCGCCACCCCGCTGGCCGGCTGACCCGGCGCCGCCAGAGGTTTCAGCCGTCGGTGGGTCGGTCCACGGCCGCCCACGGCTCCTTGCCCGGCGTCTGCGCGCCGGTCGGGCAGTGCCGCCGGTAGTCGCACCAGCCGCAGCGCGGGCCGGGCGCCACGGGGAACGCCGCATCCGCGTCGCCGCCGTCGGCGACCGCCCGCTCGGCGGCCATGATGTCGCGGGCCGTCTCCTCGGCCCGGGTCAACTGCCGGGCCAGTGACTCGACGGTGTGGTCGTGACCCGCCACCGTGCCGGTCGGCAGGTGGTGCAGCTCGACCCGGCGGCACGGGCGGCGGAACACCCGCTCGGCAGCGTACGCGTAGAGCGCCAGCGCCTGCGAGCCCCGGGCGTCGTCGGTGTCCAGCCCGGTGCGACCGGTCTTGTAGTCGACGATGACCAGCTCCTGGCCCTCCGGCCCGGGGCGGGAGTCGATCCGGTCGGCGCGGCCGTTGAAGGCCAGCACGGCGGTCTTGACCGCCACCACCCGCTCGACGCCGAGCGGGTCGGCGTCCGGCTCCAGCGTCTCGACGTACGCCTCCAGCCAGCCCAACGCCCGCCGGTAGGCGGCCCGCTCCTGCTCGTCGTCGCGGTAGCCCTCGCGGACCCAGGTGCCCTTGAGCAAGGTGGCCAGCGCCTCGGGGCGACGCCGGTCAGCGGGCAGCGCATACCAGTTCTTCAGCGCGGTGTGGACGCTGGCGCCGAGCGAGTTGTGCGCCCACGGCGGGCCCTTGGGCGGGGCCGGCCGGTCGACGTAGGAGTAGCGGTAGCGGCGCGGGCAGTCCAGGTACGCACCGAGCTTGCTCGGGGTGCAGACGAAGAGCCGCTCCGGCATGCCCTCGAAGCCGAGCTGCTCGGCGCTGCCGGCACGTTGCTGCGGGGCCCGGCCGCCGGCGGCCGGTCGTCCGGCTGAAGAGGATCGTCGCACGCCTGCGATCCTGCCACCCACCCCCGACAGCACGGGGGTGCCGGGTCAGGTCATGTTCACGTACTGCGTGACGAAGGCGGCCACCGCGTCCGCGATGAGCTGCACGGCGATCGCGGCCAGCAGCAGACCGGCGATCCGGGTCAGCACCTCGATCCCGCCGGGGCGCAGGATCTTCACGATGCCGCCCGAGAAGCGCAGCACGATCCAGACCGCGACCATCACGGCGAGGATCGCCGCGGCGATGGCGGTGAAGTCGCCCAGCCCGTCGGCCTGCTGGACGAAGAGCATGGTGGCGACGATGGCGCCGGGGCCGGCCAGCAGCGGGGTGCCCAGGGGCACCAGCGCGATGTTCGAGGTGACCTGCTGGCTGGGGTCGTCGGCCTTGCCGGTGAGCAGTTCCAGGGCGACCAGCACCAGCAGCAAGCCGCCGGCCGCCTGCAGGGCGGGCAGGTCCACGTGCAGGTAGTCGAGCAGGGTCTGCCCCGCCACCGCGAATATCACGATCACGCCGAGCGCCAGCGCCACCGCCTGCCAGGCCGCCCGGTTCCGGTCCCGGGCGGGCAGCGGGCCGGTCAGCGCGAGGAAGATCGGCATCATGCCCGGCGGGTCGGTGATCACCAGCAGGGTCACGAAAACCTCGCCGAACAGCTTCAGATCCACGTGATCAACCTAGCCGCGCCGTTGTGGACCGAAACCCGGATCAGCCCGAAGCGACCTCGGTCACCCCCGCAGCGACGATCCGCTCGTACGCCTCGACACCGGTGTTGAACGCCCCGAGCTGGACGGTCTTGTGGGTGCCGTGGAAGTCCGAGGAGCCGGTGACCAGCAGACCGAGCTCGGCGGCGAGTGCCCGTACGTGCGCCTGCTCGGCCGGGCTGTGGTCCTCGTGGTCGGCCTCCAGCCCGGCCAGCCCCGCGGCGGCCAGCTCGGCGATCAGCTCGTCGGGCACCACCCGGCCGCGTCGGGTGGCGCGCGGATGGGCGAAGACCGGCACGCCGCCGGCCGCCCGGACCAGCCGGATCGCCCGGAACACGTCGATGTCCTCCTTGGGCAGCCGGTACCGCTCGCCCAGCCAGTCCGGACCGAACGCCTCCCGGGTGCTCCCGACCAGGCCGGCCCGGATGAGCGCCTGCGCGATGTGCGGCCGGCCCACCGTGCCTCCCCCCGCGCCGGCCATAATGTCCGGCCAGCTCACGTCGACGCCGTCGGCGCGCAGCAGCCCGACGATGCGTTCGCCCCGCTCCTCGCGGGCGGCGCGCACCCGGGCCAGCTCGGCGACCAGCTCCGGGTGGTCCGGGTCGAACAGGTACGCCAGCAGGTGCAGCGGCACCGGCGACTCCGTGCCGGACCAGCGGCAGGACAGCTCCGCGCCCCGGATCAGGCGCAGCCCGGGCGGCAGCGCCCGCACGGCCGGCGCCCAGCCGGCGGTGGTGTCGTGGTCGGTGATCGCCAGCACGTCCAGCCCCGCGTGGGAGGCCGCGCGGACCAGCTCGCCCGGGCTCAGCGTGCCGTCGCTGGCCGTCGAGTGGGCGTGCAGGTCGATTCGCGGGGCGGAGCCGGTACGCGAGGTCATCACCCGACGCTACCCAGCGCCACCGACCCGGTTCTGTCGAGGCCTGCCCGCTCGCGACCGGTGCAGGTGGTCAGGAGCCCGTCACCACGACCGGCCGGTTCCCCGGCTGCACGTCGGGCGCCGGGACCGCCTGGGCCTGGTTTCCGGCCCGCACCCGGCCGACGTCGACCCGGACCAACTGGCCGGCGCCGTCGACGTAGGTGGCGTCCGAGTCGGTCGTCCAGGCGATCGCGCCGGTCGCAGGCGGCCCGGCCGGCACGGCGGTCATGTCCGGTCCGAACCGCTGCAGGTCGACCAGCAGTGCGCGGGCGGCCTTGCCGACCCGCCCGTTCACCAGCAGCCACCGCCCGTCGGCCGAGATCCCGCCGACTCCGCCCTCGCTCAGCTGCGGACCGCAGCCGGTGCTGACCCGCTTCAGGTCACGCTTCGGGTCGAGTACGGCCAGGCAGGTCCCGCCCGTGTCGCCGGCGGCGACCTGGCCGACCAGCCGTCCGTCGGGCAGCGCGCCGTAGACGCTCAGCGTGGTCCGGTCGACCCCCACGGTCAGCTGCCCGGCGCCGGGCCGCCACAGGGCGTGGCCCGCGCGGTCCGGGTCGAGCCGGACCAGCACGCTGTCGCCGACGAACCGGACCGGTTCCGCGTCGGCGGGTAGGGAGGTGCGCACCGGCCCGATGAGCTGGGTGCCGACCACCCCCGCCACCAGCAGGCCGGTGCCGTCGCGCCAGGCGACCTGGCGGCCGTCGGGGGCCACGACGATCGCGCCCGCCCCGGCCAGCAGCACCTGCACCAGCCCGTCGCGCTGCGCCACCCAGAGGGAACGGCCAGCGGCGGTCGGAGCGCCAACCACCAACCAACCGCCGCCGCCGGGCAGCAGGTGGGCGGCTTCGGCCGGCCCGACGCCGGACAGCTCCAGCCGCCCCCCGTTCGCGCTGATCAGCGTCCCGTCGACGAGTAGGTCGAGGGACGTCCCGGGCGAGGGCGCGGGGGCGGGTGCGGCCGAGGGAATCGGCCGGGCCGACGGGTTCGGGTCACCGATCACGACGATGGGTGTGCCCTGCCCACCGGAGTCGTCACCGAGCTGGGCCATCACGGTGCTGACCAGCACCGTGGCGACCGCCGCGAGGGCCAGGCCGCCCGTGGTACGACGGCGCCGGATCCGGTTCGCCCGGCGGATGGCCTGGCCGGCCGGATCGGGGCTCAGTGGGCGGGGTACGGCGACCTGGTGCGAGAGGGTCTCCCGCACCGCACCATCCAGCTCGTCAGGTCGCACGTGGTAGGGACGCGGCGGGCTGCCCGTCAGGTTGCCTGACCGCCCCGGGAATGCTTTCACCGCTGCTCTCCGGTGCCCGTGCCGACCGGCACGGCCGCCGGATCGACGGCCAACTCGACCGGCAGCTCGACCGGACGGGGGGCGATCGGGCGGGGCACGGCCGGACGGGACGCCGGGTTGGTCGTCGTCCGGGGCCGGCTGGGCGCGGCATCGCCGGTGGCCGTGACCTGCCCGCTCAGGGTGGTCGCTCCACCGGCACGCGCGGGGCCTGCGCCGCTCCGGAGCGTCCCGGCAACTGCGGTCCGGCCGCCGGTGGTGGCCTCGCCGGCCAACTCCGGTGCGGCCGCGCCCATCCGCCGGCGCAGCGTGGACAGCGCCCGGGAGGCCTGGCTCTTCACGGTGCCCGGGGAGATGTTCAGCATCGCGGCGGTCTGCGCCTCGGACATGTCCTCGTAGTAGCGCAGCACCAGTACCGCTCGCTGCCGGTTGGGCAGCTCCCTGAGGTGCCGCCAGAGCAGGTCGCGGTCCAGCTGCTGTTCGATCTCGTCGACACCGGCGCGCTCGGGCAGCACCTCGGTGGGGCGCTCACCGTGCCAGCGCCGCCGCCACCAGCTCGTCGATGTGTTGACCATCACCCGCCGGGCGTACGGCTCGACCGCCTCGATCCCACCGAGCCGCTTCCACGCCAGATAGGTCTTGGTCAGCGCCGTCTGGAGCAGGTCCTCGGCCGTGGCCCAGTCGCCGGTGAGCAGGTACGCGGTCCGCAGCAGGGCGGCGGAGCGAGCCGCGACGAAGTCGCGAAACTCCTCCTCCAACGGGTCCCTGCTCGCCACCACGCACCTCCGCACCCCAGCCGTCCTGGCAGAGTGCCATGTCAGAGGCGCTCCGGTCCATGACGAAAGGTGCGCACTTGCTCCGATGTTCGGACGAAAACCTTCACGCCCCGTCGTCGGCCTTGGCCTCGTCGGCTTCCTTGCCCAGCCGGGCCTCGACCGCCTGCGGCTCGTACATCTCTTCGACCACTCGCAGGTAGAGCTCGTTCGGGTTGGGCAGGTTCTTGATCTCGCGTAGCGCCTGCTCCTGGCCGGCGGACTCCAGCACGAAGGTGCCGTAGTTGAGCGCCCGACCGGAGGGCGTCTGCTCGTACTTCATGTCGGTGACCCGGACCAGCGGCATCATGGCCACCCGGCGGGTGATGATGCCGTTGACCACCATGACCCGCTTGTTGGTCAGGATGAACCGGTCATACCACCAGTCGGCGACCTTCCACGCCACCCAGCCCATCACCGCGAACCAGAGCAGCACGGCGACGGTGGTCAACGCCCCGACGTTCTGCCCGGCGAGGAAGCCGGAGAGGTAGCCGAGCACGAAGGTCGCCGCGATGCCGACCAGCAGCGGGGTGGTGAGGTGGATCCAGTGCCGCTTCCACTCACCCCGGTAGCGCTCGGTGGGGAAGAGGTAGCGGGCGACCAGCGAGCTGGGCTCGTCCTCCAGCGGCAGCACCCGCCGGGGGGCGGCGCCGGTCGCGTCGGCGCGCAACCCGGCCAGCTCGTCCTCGGAGATCTGCGGAGGCTGGTAGCCGGCCTCCGGATCACGGATCCAGGCCCGGCCCGAACGACCCTCACCGGCGTAGCCCGGCCCGTCACCGTAGCCGACGTCGTCCGAAAGGGACGGACCGTCGGACAGGCCGGGGCCGGCGCCGTAGCCCGGGCCGTCGTCGGGCCCGATCCGCGGGATCGGCTCGGTGTCGCGCTCGCGGCGCTCCCGGTCGGGGTCGTCCGGGTCGAAGGGTGGACCGGAGGGGCTGCCCATGGGCGGCTAGGCGACGAGGCTGGTGAAGAAGTCGCCGAACCCCTGGGCGATGTCGACGATCCCGCCGCCGAGCGACTTGAACACATCCGCCGCAGAGTTTGGCCGGTAGGCGACGAAGAAGATCAAGAATGCGATTCCGGCCCAGGTGAGGACCTTCTTGACCATGGCGGGCCATCCTCTCGCGCGGCGCCGGGTCCCATTACCGCAGCGGCACCCAGAGTATCAGTGTGGTGTCGTACAGTGAATATCTGCGTCCGTTCTCCGTCAATCCGGGAGCCATGTCAAGCCCTCCCGGGTAGGTACGGGGACGGTGCGCCGTACACGAGCTCGGGCGGAGTCCACTCGGTCAGGTCGTGCAGCACGACATCTTCCGCGAGCAGGTGACCCGCACTCGCCGGCCAGGCTATCGCATGCAGCCACATTCCCCGAGCCTCGCCGGCGTACGCGCTTCGATCCGTCGGAGAATTCACGAGCCACAGTGGAGTGGGATGCCCGCCGACCCGGATCCGGGCCTGCCCGACGTGCTCGGGGTGGCCCGGCCCAGGGTCGGTCAACGCGTCGGCCAACTCCGGTCCGGGGTCCGGGCCGGACAGCCCGGCCAGCCGGGTGCCCAGGCCGACGCCCGGCTCCTCGGCCACGAAGAGCAGATCGGCCGGGCCGCCACCGAGCGGCGCCGGGCCCGCGCAGGCCACCGCGGTCGCCCGCACTCCGGTGCGGTCGTCCCCGGCGTACGCCACGCCGGTGAGGGTCCAGCCGGGCGGCAGCGGCCACGGGCACCACAGCGGCGTGCCGGGCGGATCCGCGGTCGCTGCGGTGATCCGCTCCACCACGCTGGCCACGATGTCCGCTCCGATGTGCTCGGGCACGTGCAGCGGTGGCACCGGGCCACAGTGCAGGCACCTCGATTCGGTGTGCATCAGATCCGGCGCCCGTACCGGGCCCCCGCATCTCGGACAACTCACCGCGACACTCACATCCCCACCGTCACCCCGGACCGCCGGCCCGTCAAGCCGGAACGCCCGATTCGGCACCCAGGGGCGTGGTCAGTCCGGCGGCGGCCCGGCGTGGGTGCGGATCCACGCGTGCATGGCGATGCCGCTGGCCACACCCGCGTTGATCGACCTCGTGGAGCCGTACTGGGCGATGGAGTAGAGCTGGTCGCAGGCGGCGCGGGCCGGTTCGGAGAGACCGGGCCCCTCCTGGCCGAACAGCAGCACACACTTCCGCGGCAGGGTGCCGGTCTCCAGTGGGCGCGATCCGGGCAGGTTGTCGATGCCGAACACCGACAACCCCTGCCCGGCGGCCCAGCCGACGAACTCCTCGATCGTCTCGTGGTGTCGGACGTGCTGGTACCGATCGGTCACCATCGCGCCGCGTCGGTTCCACCGTCGCCGTCCGACGATGTGCACCTCGGCGGCGAGGAAGGCGTTGGCGTTGCGGACCACCGTGCCGATGTTGAAGTCGTGCTGCCAGTTCTCGATGGCGACGTGGAACCCGTGCCGGTGCCGGTCCAGGTCGGCGACGATGGCCTCGTGCCGCCAGTAGCGATAGCGGTCGGTCACGTTGCGCCGGTCCCCCTCGGCGAGCAACTGCGGGTCGTAGCGCGGGTCGTCCGGCAGGTCCCCCGGCCAGGGGCCCACGCCCACCTCAAGCTGGTCGTCGGTCACGGTCATCAGAGAGTACGGACCCGTCCCGCGCTCGCCACCGACGGCCTGCCGGTTCAACCCAGCCCGAGCGCGCCACCGAGCCGGTCCAGGAACCGCCGGTCGGCCGGGCTGGCCGACCGGTCGGCCGAGGGCTCGCCGGGGGCGGGCACCGCCCGGCAGACCCGGGCCGCGACCGACTGCACCCACTGGCGGTACGCGGCCGAGTCGGCGGGGTCGGCGCGCCGGTGCAGGACCCGGACCGCCGTCCGGCAGGCGGCCAGCAGGTCCACCAGATCGGTGAGCCGTTCGGTCGGGGACTGGGTGCCGTCGTGGCGGGCGTAGATCGCGGCGACCACCGCGCGGACCAGATCGCTGTCGAAAGCCCGGCCGGCGGCGACCGCGTCCAAGCCGGCCAGGCCCGCCATGACCCCGCGCGCGGGCCGGCCGGGGCCCGGGGCGGCGGCGGCCACGAGGACCCGACCGGGCAGGCTGGTCAGCAGGTCCCACTCGGCGGCGGAGTAGACGGCGGTGGTCAAGGGTGCGGCTCGGCGACCGGCAGAGGGCGGCTCTCCGGCAACGGAGTGGCTCATCGGAACCTCCGGCGCCAGCATATGCCTCGAAACGGGAAAAGGGCCCCTTCCCCATCAGAACCTGATGTGGGAAGGAGCCCGTCGCCGGCGCGGGTAGCCCGCCGCGGTGCTCAGCGGGGCTCGGGGAAGCTGGGCCGCTCCGGGTCCACTCCCTCGGGGACGTTGCTGGCCGCGTACTCCCGCTTGGGGACCATGACCTTGCGGCGGAAGACGCAGACCATGGTGCCGTCCTGGTTGTAGCCGCGGGTCTCCACCGACACCACGCCCCGGTCGGGCTTGGAGCCGGACTCCCGCTTGTCCAGCACGGTGGTCTCGCCGTAGATGGTGTCGCCGTGGAAGGTGGGCGCCACATGCCGTAGCGACTCGACCTCCAGGTTGGCGATCGCCTTGCCGCTGACGTCCGGCACCGACATGCCGAGCAGCAGCGAGTAGATGTAGTTGCCGACCACGACGTTGCGCTTGAACTGGCTGGCCGTCTCGGCGTAGTGCGCGTCCATGTGCAGCGGGTGGTGGTTCATGGTGAGCAGGCAGAAGAGGTGGTCGTCGTACTCGGTGACGGTCTTGCCCGGCCAGTGCCGGTAGACCGCGCCGACCTCGAACTCCTCGTAGTAACGGCCGAACTGCATCCTGGTCCCCTTCGACGGGCGGCGATGGAGTTCGGCACAGCATGCCTTACCGCTGGTTAAGGTGACCCGTGGGGCGCGACCCCGGCGGAAAAGTCACACCGGTCGCTCGCTCGGGGGGAGACGCAATGAGCGGCGGGGCCCTCCCCGGCACCCGCCGCCCACGCTCTGATGCGGAGAATTCTGCCCTACGGCAGCGTAGGTTCACAGAGACCGGCGTCACATTTACTCTTTTGTAACACTACTCTCCGTGGTTGAGCGCAGGGTGATCGGCGATCTCTGCAGGCCCGATACCTGCTTGTCAAGGGGCAAGTTACCGATTCGTAGTGCTCGATCGAGTGGATCTCCTTGGAAACGCTCCCATCACGTCCGGTCACGCAAGTGCGTCATGCACTTGCGTTCCGCAGATCGAAACGCACAGACGCGGGTCGATGACCCTCAGTGCCCGCAGTCAGCCCACAGCACGTTTCGTGCCCGACCGCCCGGGAATTCGATACGGTCAGCCCTGGTTCTACGGGACGTAGACAAACCGCGGTGATCGGAGAGTGCAATGGCAACCGTTGAGCTGACCTCGACGAACTTCGACGAGGTGACCGGCAACGACGGAATCGTCCTGGTCGACTTCTGGGCCGACTGGTGTGGTCCGTGCAAGCGGTTCGCCCCGGTCTACGAGCGCTCCTCGGAGAAGCACCAGAACATCGTCTTCGGCAAGGTCGACACCGAGGCCCAGCAGGAGCTGGGCGCCAAGTTCGACATCCGGTCGATCCCGACGATCATGGCGATCCGCGACGGCGTCATCGTTTTCGCCCAGCCGGGTGCGCTGCCGGAGTCCGCGCTGGAGAACCTGATCGAGCAGGTCGAGGCACTGGACATGGACGACGTCCGTAAGCAGCTGGCCGAGCACAACCACTGAGCCGTCCCCGCGACGGCACGCGAGGCCGGGCCCGGTACGGGCCCGGCCTTCGTCGTACCCGGAAGCGCGCACATGATCGCCTGCCCGGGCAGGCGGAACTGACCGCCGGTGGGAACCAACGCGGTCGGTAGATCCCGTATCGTCACGACCCGATGGAGAACCTGACCACCCGCGGGCGCGTGACCCGGCTGGGCGCGACCGCACTCGGTCTCGTCCTGCTGCTGGCCGGCACCTTCTGGGGCAGCGACGACGACTTCCCGTTCGGCCCGTTCCGGATGTACTCCACCTCGAATCCGCCGAACGCGCCCGCCCCCGACACGCGAGTCGAGGGGGTGAACAGCTCCGGGGCCGTGATCGACCTGAACCAGGACGCGACCGGCATCCGCCGCGCCGAGATCGAGGGTCAGCAGGCCCGATACGCCGCCGACCCGACGCTGCTCACCGAGGTCGCCGACGCGTACGCCGAACGCCACCCGGACGCCGCCGAGCTGGTCGAGGTCCGCATCGTCATCCGCTGGCACGGCATCCGCGCCGGCCGGCCGACCGGCCAGCACACCGATGAGACCGTGGTCCGCTGGCAGGCCCCCCGATGAGTCGCTGGCTGACCGAAGCGGTACCGCGAGGCCGCATCGCCGCGTTCCGGACCCTGATCTACCTCTTCGTCGCCGCCGACCTGGTCGTCTTCACGCCCTGGGTAAGGACCAGGGCCAGCGTGCCCGGCGAGCTCTACCAGCCGCTGCTGGTCGGCCGGCTCCTCCCGCTACCCACCCCGACCCCGGCGCTGGTGGCGGTGATCTTCTGGGTGCTGCTGCTGCTCGCCCTGCTCGCCGCGACCGGACGGGCGCCCCGGCTGCTCGGCTGGTCGGTGTGCGCGCTGTACCTGTTGTGGATGATCATCGCGATGAGCTACGGAAAGGTCGACCACGACCGGTTCGGGCTGCTCGTCGCGCTGGCCGTACTGCCCACCGCCGGCCGCGCCCGGCACGGCGACACCACCCGCACCGAGGCCGGCGGCTGGGCGCTGCGGGTCACCCAGATCGCGGTGATCTGCACGTACTTCCTGGCCGCCTGGGCCAAGCTGCGCTTCGGCGGACCGGACTGGCTGACCGGCTCGGTGCTCGCGCGGGCCATCATCCGGCGCGGCACCGACCTGGCGGACCTCATCGCCCAGGTGCCGTACCTGCTGATCGTCGCCCAGTTCGGCATCGTGGCCTTCGAGCTGTTCAGCCCGGTGGTCTTCCTGCTGCCGGCCCGCTGGCGGTCGGCCATGGTCGGCTTCTTCTACTCGTTCCACGTGGTGACCTTCGCGACCATCACCATCTCGTTCGCACCGCACCTGGCGGCGATGACCAGCTTCCTGCCGCTGGAGCGGGTCCGCCCGCTGGTCTGGGCCCGCCGGCTCGTCGGCCGCCCCACGGCCGGGCCGACGAGCGACGCGGTCCAGGACCCGCCGGAGCCGAGCGCGGCGCCGGCCCTGGAGGGCACCGAGCCGGCGCCGCTGGGCGGTCAGCCGCCGGTGGTCGGGCGACCGGTCGGGCCGTAGAGCCGCTCCCGGGCCTCCTGCGGCAGGGCACACGCCGCCGTGCCACCCGGCAGCCGGTGCCGGTTGCGCGCCACCCAGCGGTACGCCGGCCAGGCCGCGGCACGCGCCGGCGGGAAGCGCAGCCCGGCGCCGGCGACCCGCCAGACCGGGCCGCTCGCGGCGAGCAGCTTCGCGATGGCGTCCGGGCCGGCGGCGCGTGAGCCGTCGGCGCCGACCCACTGCACGGCCTCCTCGCACTCGTCCGCGGTGAGGCCGAGCGCGTCCAGGTCGGCGAACTGCCAGGGCACCACCCGCGCGGCGGTGGGGATGCGGCGTTCGATGAACTCGGCGCACCGGGTGCAGAACGCGCAGTCCCCGTCGTAGACGAAGGTCGACGTCTTCATGCTGTCCATCCTCCCCTCCGTCACCGCCCGACCGGGCACCGGTGTCCGGCGGGTCACTTGCGCTTCCCTCGTACACGTGTTCGAATAGTGGCCATGCGCTGGGACAACCTCACCGCTCCCCCGGCTGAGGGAGACCCCGAGCGGGCAGCGCCAGCGACGCCACCCCTGCCGCTGGCGCTGCCCGGCGCCGTCGCCCGCACCTTCGACACCCCGGAGTTCGCCGGGATGACCTTCTACGAGGTGCGGGCCAAATCCATCATCAACCGTGTGCCGGGGCAGTCCCGCGTCCCCTTCGAGTGGACCATCAACCCGTACCGGGGCTGCTCGCATGCATGTGTGTACTGCGTCTCGGGTGACACCCCAGTCTTGATGGCGGACGGGCGCACCAAGCCGATCAGCGAGTTGGAGCCGGGCGACCGGATCTACGGGACGGAGCGGCGCGGCGCCTACCGGCGATACGTCGTCACCACCGTGCTGGACAAGTGGTCGACCGTGAAAGCGGCTTACCGGGTCACCCTGGAGGACGGCACGACGCTCATCGCCAGCGGGGACCACCGCTTCCTGACGGAGCGAGGTTGGAAACACATCACCGGCGACATGGCCGGCACCGACCAACGCCCCTACCTCACCACCAACAATCGCCTGATCGGCACTGGCGCGTTCGAAACAACTCCGAAGGCCTCCCACGACTACCGTCGCGGCTATATCTGCGGCATGGTGCGTGGTGACGGAACCATAGGCACCTACGCCACAGGCAAGAGCTGGAGTCACCAGTTTCGCTTGGCGCTCGCGGACAGCGAGGCACTCGATCGTACCGAGCAGTTTTTGAGGGAAACGGGCGTCGAGACAAGCCGCTCCTCGTTCGGTCGTGCCATGCCTGACCGGCGGAAGATGGAGGCCGTCCGCGCTTCGGGTAAGCAGAAGGTCGATGCCATCAGGGAGATGATCCGATGGCCGAAACATCCGACTTCTGAGTGGCAGCGAGGGTTCCTCGCTGGCATCTTCGATGCCGAGGGCAGTTGCAGCCAGGGCATCCTGAGGATCGCCAACTGCGATGATCAGATTCTCAGCTACACGACGGAAGCACTGCGCGCCTTCGGATTCACCAGTGTTCTGGAGGACCGCCGGCGGACCAACCGACTGCGTTACGTACGGCTGACCGGGGGTCTCCCGGCACGGTTGCGCTTCTTCCATTTGACCGACCCGGCCATCACTCGCAAGCGGTCGATCGAGGGCGCCGCGCTGAAGCATCAGACCGCACTCCGGGTGGTGGGCATCCAAGCGCTCGGGCTGGAACTGCCGCTGTGGGACATCACCACCGGCACCGGGGACTTCATCGCCAACGGGGTGGTCAGCCACAACTGTTTCGCGAGAAATACTCACACCTATCTCGATCTCGACGCCGGTGCGGACTTCGACCGGAAGGTGATCGTCAAGGTCAACGCCGGGGAGCTGGTCCGGCGGGAGCTGGCCGCGCCGAAGTGGCGGGGCGCGCACGTGGCGATGGGCACCAACGTGGACTGCTACCAGCGCGCCGAGGGTCGTTACCGGCTGATGCCGCAGATCATCGCCGCCTTGCGAGACTTCGCCAACCCGTTCTCGATCCTCACCAAGGGCACGCTGATCCTGCGGGACCTGCCATTGCTGCGCCAGGCCGCCGAGGTGACCAGGGTCGGCATCTCCTTCTCGGTGGGCTTCGTCGACGAGCAGCTCTGGCGTTCCGTCGAGCCGGGCACGCCGCACCCGCGCCGGCGGCTGGACGCGGTCCGGGCGCTCGCCGACGCCGGCTTCTCCGTCGGGGTGCTGATGGCCCCGATCCTGCCCGGGCTGAGCGACACCGACGAGTCGATCGACGCCACCGTGTCGGCGATCGCTGCCGCCGGGGCGACCAGCGTGACCCCGCTGGCGCTGCACCTGCGCCCCGGCGCCCGGGAGTGGTACGCCCACTGGCTGGCCAGGGAGCACTCGCACCTCGTCCCCCGCTACCGCGAGCTCTACCGGGCCGGCGCCTACGCGCCGCAGGCATACCAACGGGAGCTGACCGCTCGAGTGCGGATCGCGAGCCGCCGGCACGGGCTGCATCGCGCTGATCTGGGCGACAACCGCAGCCTCCCCGAGCCACCACCACCGCCGGCTGAGCAGCTGACCCTGCTCTAGCCGGCGGGCGGCGCTACAGTCGGCGGGTGCGTACCGCTCAGCAGATCCTCGCCGACTCCGCCGTGATCGCCGTCGTGGGCGCGTCCCGCGACCCGGACAAGGCCGCGCACAGTGTGCCGTTGCAGATACAGCGGCACGGCTGGCGGATCATTCCGGTCAATCCGAGCGTCGAGGAGCTCTTCGGGGAGCGGGCTTACCCCACGCTGGCCGACATCCCGCACCCGGTCGACCTGGTGAACGTATTCCGGCCGGCGGCCGACGCCGTGCAGGTGGTCCGGGACGCGGCGGCGATCGGCGCCCCGGCGGTCTGGTTGCAGCTGGGCATCGTCTCCGCCGAGGCACGGCGGATCGCCGAGGCCGCCGGGATGGACTACGTCGAGGACCGCTGCCTCGCCGTCGAGCGCGCCGTCGGCGCCCTCACCCGCCTCGGCTGACCGCTCCCGCACGCCCCCAAGCGGCGTCGGTTAGAGCTTGTACTCCTTCAGCAGGCCGCGGGAGATGATGGTCTTCTGGATCTCGGAGGTGCCCTCGCCGATGAGCAGGAACGGGGCCTCCCGCATCAGCCGCTCGATCTCGTACTCCTTGGAGTAGCCGTAGCCGCCGTGGATGCGGAACGCCTCCTGGACGACCTCGGCGCAGTATTCCGAGGCGAGCAACTTGGCCATCCCGGCCTCGACGTCGTTGCGCTGGCCGGCGTCCTTGAGCCGGGCCGCGTTGACCATGAGGGCGTGCGCGGCCTCGATCTTCGTGCCCATCTCGGCGAGCTTGAAGGCGATGGCCTGGTGCTTGGCGAGCGGCTGACCGAAGGTCTTGCGCTGCTGCGCGTAGCTGACCGCCAACTCGAAGGCCCGGATGGAGATGCCGCAGGCGCGGGCGGCGACGTTCACCCGGCCCACCTCGATACCGTCCATCATCTGGTAGAAGCCCCGGCCCACCTTGTCGGCGCCGCCGAGGATCGCCGAGTCGGGCACGGTCACCCCGTCGAGCACCATTTCGGTGGTCTCGACGCCCTTGTAGCCCATCTTGTCGATCTTGCCGGGGATGGTGAGGCCGGGTGCGGTCTCGCCGAAGCCCGGCTCCTTCTCCAGCAGGAAGGTGCACATGTTGCCGTACACCGACTCGGCGCCGGTGTCGGTCTTGACCAGGGTGGCCACCACGGAGGAGTACGCCCCGTTGGTGAGCCACATCTTCTGACCGTTGAGCACGTAGCGGTCGCCGTCGCGGACGGCCCGGGACTTGATGGCCGAGACGTCGGAGCCGGTCTCCGGCTCGGACATCGAGAACGCGCCGCGTACCTCGCCGGTGGCCATCCTCGGCAGCAGCCGGGCCTTCTGCTCGGCGGAGCCGTGCTGGGAGATGAGGTACGCCACGATGAAGTGGGTGTTGACGATGCCGGAGATCGACATCCAGCCTCGGGACAGCTGTTCCACCACCAGCGCGTAGGTGAGCAGCGACTCGCCGAGGCCGCCGTACTCCTCGTCGATGGTGAGGCCGAACAGCCCCATCTCGCGCATCCCGTCGAGGATGTCGGTCGGGTATTCGTCGGCGTGCTCCAGCCGCTGAGCGTGCGGGATGATCTCCTTGTCGGCGAACTCCCGGACGGTCTCCAGGATCGACCGCTGCACATCGGTCAGGCCGGGCGTCTGGGCGAGTCGAGCCATCTCAGCCTCCGGGGATCAGCGCACTACTCATGGGTAACTGAACGCTGGGTCAGTATCGGCCTCCGGGGCCAGCGAGGCCAAGGTGACCAGTCCACACAACCGCTGTGAAAAGGTTCACCGCTGCGGGTAGCGTCCGGCAAGAGGGACTTTTCCGGCACTGGCAGGAGGAGGACAGCCGTGAGCTACCCGCCGCCGTCGGGACCGCCCGGGGACGAGCAGCCGCCGTCACCCTACGAGCCACCCCCGGACCAGTCGCCCTACGCGCCTCCGCCGCCGGGCCAGACGCCGTACGCGCCGCCGCCGGACCAGTCGGCCTTCGGGCCACCGGAGCGCTCGCCGTACGGGCCGCCGGCGGACGACCCCTCGCCGTACCAGCAGCAGGGACCGCACCAGCCGGCGCACTGGGCGCAGCAGCCGCCGTACCCTCCGCAGGGCCCCTACGGGCAGTACGGCCCTCCGTCGTCCGGACCGGGTCGGGGCACCAACGTGCTGGCGATCCTGTCGCTGGTGTTCGCCTTCGTGTTCCCCCCGGCCGGCGCTGTCCTCGGCCACGTGGCCAAGCGGCAGATCCGCACCAGCGGCGAGGAGGGCGGCCAGCTCGCCACCTGGGGATTGGTCCTCGGCTACGCCTTCACCGGGCTCACCCTGCTGGCCTGCTGTGGTTGGCTGGCGCTGGTCCTCATCGGCAACACCGGCGACAGCAGCGGCTACTGACCGGCGGCCCGGACCCGTCCCCTGTGGACGTGCCCGGTCAACGGAACCGGGCCTCGCGGACGCTGTTACCGCCGTCCACCACCAGCATCTGACCGGTGATGTACGAGGCGGCCGGCGAGCAGAGGAAGCTGATCGCGGCGGCGACCTCGTCCGGAGTGCCCGGCCGACCCACCGGGGTGCCCAGCCCCTGCTTGATCTCCGCCATCGTGGACGCCGCGGTGTAGATGGTGCCGGGAGCCACCGCGTTGACGGTCACGCCGTCGGCGATCATCTCCATGGCCAGTGCCCGGGTCAGCCCGACCACTCCGGCCTTCGCCGCGGCGTACGCGGCCTCGGTGGGCAGAGCGTTGACCGGGCCGGCCGTGGCGGCCAGGTTGACGATCCGACCCCAGCCCCGCTCGGCCATCCCACCGATGAACGCCCGACTGCACAGGAACGCGGTGGACAGGTTGCGGTCGATCTCGCCGCGCCACTCGTCGTAGGTCAGCTGCGCGACCGGCCGCAGCACACCCTGGCTGGCCCGACTGGCCAGGCCGGCGTTGTTGACCAGCACCTCGACGTCACCCAACTGCTCGGCGACCGCGTCGGCCAGCGCGCCGACCTCGGACTCGTCGGTCAGGTCCGCCACGAAGCCGGTCACCCCCAATTCGGTGGCCCGCTCATGGATGCGCCGGGTGGTGGAGACAATGGCCACCCGGGCACCCAGGTCGGCGAGTCGGCGGGCGGTGGCGTACCCGATGCCGTCCGGGCTGCCCGCTCCGGTCACCAGGGCGACCCGCCCGTCGAGTCGCATGGTCACCGGGTCGGCGAGCGCGACCGGCTCGTCCGCGCCGGTGGCGCCGGCCGGTGTGGCCGCACGGCCGCGCCGGCCGGCGCCGGGGCGGCTGACGTCCCGTCTCGGTCGACTGCCGGAACGATCGGCGGCGCGCGCATCCATTGCCATGCCAGGATCCTGCCCGGTCGGACGGGCCCGAGCAACGCGGCACCCGGGAGCGGGGGCATCCGGTTTGGTCGCCGCTGGCTACCCTGACGGCGCACCCGACCTGACGGAGAATCGCATGACCTATCCCCACGCACCCGGCGGCTGGACCGATCCCACCGGCCAACAGTCGAGCCCTCCGCTGGATCCGACCCTTGTGGCCGGTCAGCCGGTTCCCGCCCAGCCCAACCCGGCGGATCCGTACGCGCCGGTCGACCCGTACGCCGGTGGGCAGCTTCCCCCGGGCCAGCCCATGCCCGGCTACGCCCCGCCCGGCTATCCGCCGCAGTACGCCGGCTACGGCTACCCGGTGCCACAGAAGATCAACGGGATGGCGATCGCGGCGCTCGTTCTGGCCCTACTCGGCTTGACGTCCTGCATCACCGCACCGGTCGGCGCGATCCTCGGTCACGTGGCCCAGAAGCAGATCCGGCTGACCGGCGAGGGCGGCGAGGGGATGGCGAAGGCCGCGATCATCGTCGGCTGGATCCTCACCGGGTTGCTGGTGCTGCTGATCGCCTTCTACGTCGTCATGATCATCATCGCCATCGCGACGAGCGCCGGCAGCGACAGCTACTGACCGGCGAACGGGTCGGCACAGCGCCGGTTGTCGGGCCGCGACGACAGCCGCCGGCTGTCGTCGCGGCCCGGCACGGTCACTCCGAGGGCGGGGTGAACGACGACGTACGGCTCATCCCGGCGGCCCGGCCCTTGGCGGCGACCACCAGCGCCATCTTGCGGGACGCCTCGTCGATCATCTCGTCGCCGAGCATCACCGCGCCGAGCTTGCCGCCGGCCTCCGAGGTGTAGTGCTGGTACGCGTCGAGGATCAGCTCGGCGTGGTCGTAGTCGGCCTGCGCCGGCTGGTAGACCTCGTTGGCGGCGTCGATCTGGCCCGGGTGCAGCACCCACTTGCCGTCGAAGCCCAGCGCCGCCGAACGCTTGGCCACCTCGCGGAACGCGTCCACGTCCCGGATCTGCAGGAACGGGCCGTCGATGGCCTGCTTGTCGTGCATCCGGGCGGCCATCAGGATCCGCATGAGGATGTAGTGGTACGGGTCGCCCGGGTAGTCCGGGATCAGCGCGCCGACCACCAGCGACTTCATGTTGATCGAGGCCATGAAGTCGGCCGGGCCGAAGATGATGGTCTCCACCCGCGGCGAGGCGCCCGCGATGGCGTCCACGTTGACCAGGCCGGCGGCGTTCTCGATCTGCGCCTCGATGCCGATCCGGCCGACCTCCAGGCCGAGCGTCTTCTCGATCTGGGTGAGCAGCAGGTCCAGCCAGTGCACCTGCTCGGCGGTCTGCACCTTCGGCAGCATGACGCAGTCCAGGTTGGCGCCGGCACCCTCGACGACCTCGATGACGTCCCGGTAGGTCCACGGGGTGGTCAGGTCGTTGACCCGGACCACGCGCGTCTTGCCGGCCCAGTCACCCTCGTTGAGCGCGGCCACGATGTTCTTCCGCGCATCCGGCTTGGCCAGCGGGGCCACGGCGTCCTCCAGGTCGAGGAAGACCTGGTCGGCCGGCAGGCCCTGCGCCTTGCCGAGCATCTTGACGCTGGAACCCGGTACGGCGAGGCAGGACCGGCGGGGACGACCGACTGCGGCCATGGATGCGCTCCTTCCAGCGTCCGGCGGGCACGCCGACGCCACCTGACGACAGATCCGAGAAACTTAACGATCCCAAAGGGCGTGGTGACGCCACGGTAACCTCGCGCCATGACCGGGGTGAATGGACCTGTGGAAGATCTCACTGGGCGGCGACTGGTGGTGGTGACCGGCGCCAGCTCCGGCATCGGACTGGCCGCCGCCGTGGACCTGGCGTGCCGCGGCGATCAGGTGGTGCTGGTCGGGCGGGACCCGGCCCGGTTGCAGGCCGCGGCGGAACGGGTACGGGAGACGTCGGGCGAGCGTCCGGAGTTGTTCCGGGCCGACTTCGCGGTGCTGGACGACGTGCGCCGGCTCGCCGAGCGGCTGCGCGACGCGTACGGCCGGATCGACGTGCTGGCCAACAACGCCGGTGCCATCGCACTCCAGCCGCTCACGACCGTCGACGGCTTCGAACTGTCGATCCAGGCCAACCACCTGGCGCCGTTCCTGCTGACCAACCTGCTCGCCGACCGGATCGGCCGGATCGTGGTCACCGCCTCCGGTGCGCACCGCTTCGGCACGCTGGAGCCGGACGACCTGAACAGGCCGCTGGGCCGCTACCGGCCGATGGGCGCGTACGGCACGAGCAAACAGGCGAACATCCTGTTCACCGCCGAGGCTGCCCGCCGCTGGCCGGGCATTGCGGCACACAGCTTCCACCCCGGGGTGGTGCGGACCCGGTTCGCCAACGACAGCCGGCTGGTCGCCCTCGGCATGCGGCTCCTGCCGTTCCGCAGCCCCGAGAAGGGTGCCGAGACCCTGGTCTGGCTGGCCAACCAGGACCGGTCCCGGCTGATCGACGGCGGCTACTACCACGACCGGCGGCCGCGCCGGCCGTACCGCAAGGCCGTCGACCCGCAGCTCGCCGCCCGGCTCTGGGCGGCCAGCGCCAAGGCCGTCGGCATCGCGGACTAGCGTGGCCACCGTGCTGACGCTTGTCGCGCTCGTCGAGTTCCCCGTCGGGGCCGAGGCCGCCGGAAAGCGCTACGAGGACGCCGTGCTGGCGCTGCTCGGCCGGCACGGCGGCCACCTGGAACGGCGACTGCGCGGCATCGACGAGCGGGCCGAGGTGCACGTGATCACCTTCGAGGATCGGGCCGGTTACGAGTCGTTCCTCGTCGACCCGGAGCGGGCCGCGCTGCGCGCCGCACTCGGCGGGTCCGCGCCGACCACGCGCGTGATCGAGGTGTACGAGGCGTAGGGCGTGTCTCAGAAGCGCCGGGCGAGCCGCCGACCCCGCCAGCGCCGCAGCAGCGACAGCACCGGCAGGCCCACCACGAGCGCCAGGATGAACCCCATGGCGAGCAGCCAGAACGGCAGTGGCCCGTAGTCGGGTCGGCCGGTTTCGCGTACCGCGCCGTCGATCGCCAGGTCGGCGGCGACCGTCAGCTCGGTGATGCCCTCCGGGGTGCGGAAGAGCACCTCCGGCGCCGGTGCGCCCCGGCGCAGCACCACGAGTTCCACCCGATCCGTGCCCGGCTCGTGATACGGACCCCAGGCGATGTCGTGGTCCTCCGGCCGGTCCACCGCCTCCGGGCCGGGCACACCGACCAGCGCGACCGCCTCGTCCGCCGAGCGCCAGCCGAGCAGTTGGACGAACGTACGGGAGCGCAGCGGCGGGAACGGCGCCCCGGCCCGCGGTGCGTCGTCGACGGTGGACCGGACGGCCAGCGTCCAGGTACGCGGGTAGCCGGGCACCGGGCAGTCGGTACAGGTGGACCGGTCCAGGACCGCCACCGCACGCCCGTCCGGCAGCCAGGACCCGGCCCCGCCGAGCCGCCCGCCGTGCAGCGGCAGTTTCCGGTACGGCTCGGCGACGCCGTCCGCGTTGGCGTCGGCGACCCGGGCGAGCCAGACCTCGCCCCGGACCTGGAGGGCCAGTTCACCGCTGTCCGGGGAGAGCGCCGCCGTGCGTCCCGGCGGAATCCAGGCGGTGCCCACCGGGACCCGCAGGACGTCCTTCCCGCGCTCCCGGTCGTAGACCCCGACGTACGGGGTGGTGTAGGTGTTCGGCGGGGTGAAGGCGGCGTCGTCGTCGGCGTAGACGAGTCGCTCGCCATCCGGCGCGAACGCGAGCGGGTAGCCGTCCGTCCGGTCCGGGGTGAACCGCCCGGATGTCAGGTCGAGCAGGGACGCGCCGATCCAGGCGTACCGGCCGTCCGGGGACAGCAGCGCGTCGAAGCCCGGGGTGAGCTGCCCGGCGTCCAGTACCCGGTACCGGTCGGCGTCGGCTGCCAGCACGCCCATCCGGGTCTCGAACCAGTCGGTGCGCACGGCCGGGCCGCCGAAGAGCATCGCGGCCGCGCCGGGTGCCGAGTCCCGCACCGAGGCGGTGCGCAGCGGCGGGTCGACGATTCGGGTGGGCAGGCCAGGGGCATCGGAGTGTGGGGCGGCGGGCGACGGCAGGGCCACCGGGTGCAGCGCGTACCCGGTGCCGAGGAGCAGGACCAGCACGGCCAGCGCGCCGGCGGCGACGGCCCGGCGACGCCGGTGCCGGGTCCGCGCGGAGTCGAAGAGCCCAGCCGGTACGCGCGCGGGCGGAACGTCGTCGGCGAGGCGACGCAGCGCCTCGCTGAGCCGGGCGGTCATCGAGCCACCTCCTGCGGGTTACGGCCAACCAGCTCGGCCAGCTCGGGGGCGAGGACGCGCAGCCGCCCGAGGGCGTGCCGGGTCTGGCTCTTCACGGTGCCGACCCGGCAGCCCAGCAGCACGGCCGTCTCGGTCTCGGTGCGGTCCTCGTAGTAGCGCAGGACCAGGACCGCGCGCTGCCGAACGGTCAGCCGGGCCAACGCCGCTTGGAGCACCAGCCGCAGGTCCGTGTCGTCGCCCGGACCGGCCCGCTCCGGCAGCGCTCCGCCCAACCGCTCCGGCGGGCGGGCCCGGCGCCACCGCCACCAGTTCGCCGCCTGCGTGTAGAGCACCCGGCGCAGGTAGGCGGCCGGGTCGTCGAGCCGTTCCCAACGCACCGCGACCCGGGCCAGCGCCACCTGCACCAGGTCCTCGGCGTGGTGCCGGTCGCTGGTCAGCAGGTACGCGAACCGGGTCAGCCCGGCGGTCTCGGCCCGTACGAAATCGGCGAAGCCGTCCCGGGTGCGGTCCTCAGTCGTCAAACGGATCGCCCTCCTCATCCGGGCAGACGCCGGGCGGGCCCGCCCCGGAGGGAACCGCCATCCACGTTCCTCAGGTCGTCCCGGATTTCGCCCGGGCCGGGCGGGCGGTCAGTCTGTCAACGGGGCGGCGTCGGCGGGGAGCGGGGTGGGCGGCGCGGCGCGGCGGCCGGCTCGGGCGCCACCGAGCACCACCACCGCCACCCCGACCAGCAGCAGCGCCATTCCCAACAGCGCGTACGGGCGGGGCAGCTGCCCCAGCCAGACCCAACCGAGCAGCGCCGCGCCGGGCACCTCCAGCAGGATCAGCACGCTGACCGTGGTCGCCGGAATCCGGCGCAGGGCGTAGTTGAACATCGAATGGCCGAGCAGTTGCGCGCCGGCCACCAGGGCCAGGATGGCCAGCCAGGTACGCCCGTCGAAGCCGGTCATCCGGACCCCGCCGAGCAGGCAGACCACCAGCAGGATCAGCGCGCAGATCCCGTAGCAGATGGTGGTGTACGTGGTGGTGCTGATGCTGGCCCGGGCCCGCTCACCGAAGGCGGTGTAGACGGCGGCGAACAGGCCACCGGTCAGCGCGAGCAGGTCTCCGAGGACGGCCCGCCCGGAGATGCCCACGTCCGCGCCGGTGGCGATCACCGCGCCGCCGACCGCCACCGCGATGCCGATCCAGACCACCGGGGGCAGCCCGCGGCCCTGGGCACGGGCGATCAGCCCCTGCCAGACCGGCTGGGTGGCGACCAGGGCGGTGGCCGTGGCGACCGAGGTGAGCTGCGCGCTCGGCATCCAGGTCGCGAAGTGCGCGGCGAGCGCGACCCCGGAGAGCACGCAGTACAGCCCCTCCCGCCGGCCCGCCCGACCGGCCAGCGCACGGAACTCGGCGCGACGTCGGGCCAGCGAGAACGGGCTCAGCACGGCCACCGCGAGCAGGTTGCGCCAGAACGCGATGGCCAGCGCGGGAGCGGCGGCGTAGGCGATCAGCGGCGCGGATGACGACACGGCGACCACGGCCAGGCCGACCGCGCCGGTGGTCAGCGGATCCGGGGGCGGGCGGTGTGAGGAAGGGGGCACGGGAAGCAATCCTCACACGCTCGCGGATAACACAGAACGTCAGCACTCCGTTACGATCACGCGGGTCCGCGCCGGCCCTCGACCGCCCGGAGGCGCTCCCCCATGCCCAGCTACCAGGCGGTGCTGTTCGACTTCTTCGGCACCCTGACCCGTCCGGTCCAGCGCGGCGCCGCCCACCTCGGCACCGCCGAGCTGCTCGGATGCCACACCGACACGTTGACCGAGGTGCTGGACCGCACCTACTACGAGCGGGCCACCGGCGGGCTCGGCAACGCGGAGGCCACGCTGCGGTGGGTCTGCGCCCAGGCCGGCGTACACCCTAGCGACCATGCGGTGCGCGCGGCCGTGGCGTCCCGGCACCGCGCGGTCCGCGCGGACACCCGGCTGCGGGCCGACGCGGTGCCCGTGCTGGCGGCGCTGCGCCAGCGCGGCCTGTGCACCGGCGTGATCAGCGACTGTACGCACGAGCTGCCGGCCTTCCTGCCACAGCTCGCGGTCGCCCCGCTGCTCGACGTGCGGGTCTTCTCGGTGCAGGTCGGACGGTGCAAACCGGATCCGGCCCTCTACCTGACCGCCTGCCGGCGACTCGGGCTCGCGCCGCGCGACTGCCTGTACGTCGGCGACGGCGGCAGCCAGGAGCTGACCGGCGCGGAGCGGGCCGGGATGACCGCGGTCCGGCTCGCCGCGCCCGACCTCGCCGAGCACATGGTCTTCAACGCCGACCGGGACTGGCGCGGCCCGACACTCAGCACATTGCGCGACGTGCTCGACCTCGTCGACGCCGAGGTCATCGGCGTGGCGTTCGGCTGACCGCACCGCGGCGGCGGGTCAGCGGCGGCGGACCCGGTGCAGGCGGAACGGCTTGCGGGTGGCCCGGACCGCCGGGGTCTCCCGGGGCGGTTCGGCCTGCGCGTCGGCCGGCAGGTCGGCGCCGGCCAGCGCGTCACCGGCCGGGGCGAGCCGGTTCACCGCGCAGCCCTCGGCGGCCCACCGGGCCACCAGGTCGGCGGTCGGGCCGGACGCGTTCAGCCGCTTACCCGCCACCAGCGGCGCGGTGGTGTCCCATGCCTCGGTGCCCGGTCGCAGCCGGGTCACCCGGGCCGGCCAGGTGACGATCCGGCCGCCGTGGTCACCGCGCAGGGTGACCTGCGCCTCGGCCGCGTCGGCCAGCCCCGGCGCGGCCTGCTCACCCGGCCCGCTGACCACGAACAGCGCGCCCTCCAGCGGGGCGCACCAGAGTGCGAGCGCCGGCCCACCGGCCACGCTGACCCACGCCACCGCAGCCTTCTTCATCGCCTCGTCGACCAGTGGCGTGCCACGGGGGGCATCCTCGTCCGTCACACCCGCATTGTCCCGCATGAGGACCTCCGCCGGTCAGCCCACGAAGGGCGGCACGGCGATCTCGCCCCGGGCCACCGGCATCACCTGGCCGGCGACCGTCGCGCCGACCACCACGCCGTTCTCCGCGGTGACCGTGCAGGCCAGCGCGGACGGACGGTTCATCTCCACACCCTGGCGCACGGCGTATCGGGACATCCCTTCGCCGGGCAGCAGGCCGCTGGCCACGAGCCAGACACCGAGACCGAGCGCCGCCGAGCCGGTCGCCGGGTCCTCCGGTACGCCGAGGCCGGGAACGAAGACCCGGGCGTGCGCGGTTTGGGTGGTCGGGTCCCAGGAGAAGACGCTGACGTGCGCCACCCCGTACCGCTCCGCCGCCGCCGGGTTCAGCCGTGCCCGGGCCACCGACTCCGGCCGCACCGGCAGGTACGGAAACTCCAGCCCGCAGCCGGCGACCCGTGGGGGCGGCCCGACGTGGTCGTCCGGGACCAGCCCGGCGATCTCCAGCAGCGGCTCCGGGTCCAGTTCGGGGCCGAGGGTCGGGCTTCCACCGGTGAGGGTCGCCCCGGACGCGGTCACCTCGATCGGCAGCACGCCGGCGCCGCACTCCTGCATGACCTGCCCCACACCGAACATCCCGCGCCGGCTCGCGGTGACCGCCGCACCGACGCTGGGGTGGCCGGCGAACGGCAACTCCTCCACCGGGGTGAAGATCCGGGCCCGGTATGTGGCGCCGACCTGGGTCGGGGCCAGCACGAACACCGTCTCGGAAAGGTTGAACTCCAGCGCGAGCGCCTGCATCTGCTCCGCGGCCAGCGCCTCCGCGCCGAACACCACGGCCAGCGGGTTGCCGGCGAAAGGGCGGTCGGTGAAGACGTCCACGATCTCGTAGGACAAGGTCGACATGTTGATAAACACTAGGCGCTTAGGCTGGTGCCCGTGAGCACGCCGACCCGGGTCTACATAGCCCGCCTCGCCGGAGTCGCCGTCTTCGATCCGAACGGCGACCAGGTGGGCCGGGTTCGTGACGCGGTGGCCCGGCTGCGGGCGACCAAACGTCCCCCGGAGGTCGTGGGCCTGGTCGCTGAGATGCCGATGCGCCGGCGGATCTTCCTGTCCATCAACCGGATCACGTCCATCGACGCCGACGCGGTCGTGCTCGGCTCCGGCACCCTCAACCTGCGGCGCTTCGAGAAACGCCCGAACGAACTGCTGGTGCTCCAGGAACTGCTGGACCGGCGGGTGCAGCTCGAACCGGCCGGCCAGCCCGGCGCGGTGGTGGACGTCGCCATGGAATGCTCCCGGGGTGGCGAGTGGTCGCTCACCCGGGTCGCGGTCCGCGAGCACACCGGCCGGCTCACCCGCCGCGGCCACCTGCACCAGGTGGAGTGGGACCGGGTGCGCGGGCTCAGCGGCATCGCCGACAACCGGGGTACGGCGAATCTGCTCGCCGTACTGGAGGACATGCGCCCGGCCGACCTGGCCAACGCCTTGCAGGACCTGCCCGACGCGCGGCGCAACGAGGTCGCGGCGGCACTGGACGACGAGCGGCTGGCCGACGTGCTCAGCGAGTTGCCGGAGCACGACCAGGTGGAGATCCTCGCCGCGCTGGACCGGGAACGGGCCGCGGACGTGCTGGAGGAGATGGACCCGGACGACGCGGCGGACCTGCTCAACGAGCTGCCTCCGCCGGAGCAGGACGTGCTGCTGGACCTGATGGAGCCGGACGAGGCCGACCCGGTGCGCCAGCTCCTCAAGTACACGCCGGGCACGGCGGGCAGCGTGATGACCTCGGAGCCGGTCATCCTGCCGCCGGACGCCACCGTCGCCGAGGCGCTCGCCCGGATCCGGGAGCCCCAGCTCTCCCCCGCGGTCGCCGCGCAGGTCTTCGTGACCCGGGCCCCACAGAACACCCCGACCGGCCGGTACCTGGGCATGGTGCACTTCCAGGCGTTGCTGCGCGAACCCCCGGCCGACCTGCTGGGCAAGGTCGTGGTCAACGACATCGACCCGCTACGCCCCACCACCCCGCTCCCGGAGATCACCCGCCGGATGGCCACCTACGACCTGGTCGCCATGCCGGTGATCGACCGGAACAACCGGCTGGTCGGCGCCGTGACGGTGGACGACGTGCTGGACCATTCACTGCCCCGGGACTGGCGGGACCGGGACGCCCTGGGCGCCCTGAACTCCCCGGAACCGGCGCCGGATGGCGCGGATGGCTGACCAGCGGCGGGCTGAACGGCTCGATCAGCCACGCGAGCCCCTAGGGATCAAGCTGCCCCGGTTCGACGCGGAGGCGTTCGGCCGGTGGTCCGAGGGCATCGCGCGCGGCATGGGCACCGCCAACTTCATCGTCGTCATGACGGTGGTGATCGCGATCTGGTTCGGCTGGAACACCCTGGCCCCGGCCGATCTGCGCTTCGACCCGTACACCTTCACGTTCCTGACCCTGGTGCTGTCGTTGCAGGCCAGCTATGCGGCGCCGTTGATCCTGCTGGCGCAGAACCGGCAGGCCGACCGGGACCGGGTGGCGCTGGAGGAGGACCGGCGGCGGGCCACCGCGCAGAAGGCGGACACCGAGTACCTGGCCCGGGAGATCGCCGCGCTGCGCATCGCGCTGGGCGAGGTGGCGACCCGGGACTTCCTGCGCTCGGAGCTGGCCCGGCTGGCCGAGGAGCTGGACGAGGCGGGGCAGCGCCGGCAACGGTTGGAGCGCCGCCAGCAGGAGAAGGACAGCCGGCAGGAGAGGCGTGGCCAGCGGCCGACCGACGGTGCCGGGCTGGACGAACCCCGCGACGATCTGGACGGCGACTTCGCCCGCGAAGCCCGGCCGGACGCCACCGGGCCCCGCCCGCAGGACGGCTGACCGGAGGGTTCGAGCGGGCCATCGATTCGCTCACACCATTCCCGGCCAGCGGCCGGAGCGGATGCCCCGCGACGTAGCATTGCGGGCATGTCAGCACCCGTCAGCACCGTCGAGGACGCGATCCAGGCCGCCCTGGCCACCGTCAACGACCCGGAGATCCGCCGGCCGATCACCGAGCTGGGCATGGTCCGCTCCGCCGCGATCGACACCAGCGGCGTCGTACGGGTCGAGTTGCTGCTCACCGTCGCCGGTTGCCCGCTCAAGGACAAGCTGCGCACGGACATCACCGCCGCGGTCGCCGCGGTGCCCGGGGTGACCGGCGTGGAGATCGACTTTGGTGTGATGAGCCCCGAGCAGCGGCAGTCGTTGCAGTCGCAGCTGCGCGGCGGAGGTGCCAGCGAGGAGCCGGTCATCCCGTTCGCCCAGCCCGGCTCGCGGACGCGGGTGTACGCGGTGGCCAGCGGCAAGGGTGGCGTCGGCAAGTCCAGCGTGACGGTCAACCTGGCGGCGGCGCTGGCCGCCCGCGGGCTCTCGGTGGGTGTGGTCGACGCGGACATCTACGGCCACTCGGTGCCCCGGATGTTGGGCGCGGACGGCCGGCCGACCCGCGTCGAGGACATGATCATGCCGCCGCAGTCGCACGGCGTGAAGGTGATCTCGATCGGCATGTTCACCGCCGGCAACGCCGCGGTGGTGTGGCGCGGCCCGATGCTGCACCGGGCGTTGCAGCAGTTCCTGGCCGACGTCTACTGGGGCGACCTGGACGTGCTCCTGCTCGACCTGCCCCCGGGCACCGGCGACGTGGCCATCTCGCTGGCCCAACTGCTGCCCAACTCGGAGATCCTGGTGGTCACCACCCCGCAGGCCGCCGCCGCTGAGGTGGCGGAGCGGGCCGGTGCGATCGCCCTGCAGACCCACCAGCGGGTCGTCGGCGTCATCGAGAACATGTCCTGGCTGGAGCTGCCGGACGGCTCCCGGATGGAGATCTTCGGTGCCGGCGGCGGTGCGGCGGTCGCCGAGTCGCTGAGCCGGACCATCGGCGCGCAGGTGCCGCTGCTCGGGCAGATCCCGCTGGACACCCGCGTCCGCGAGGCCGGTGACGCCGGTAACCCGATCGTGCTGGCCGAGCCGGAGTCGCCGGCCGCGCAGGCGCTCGGCACGATCGCGGACCGGCTCGCGCTGCGCCGTGAGTCGCTGCTCGGCAAGCCGCTCGGCCTCAAGCCCGCCGGGCGCTGAGCGCCCGGTCCGTCGTTAACCCGCCGGCCGTCCGGCCGGCGGGTGCGGGCCGGGCAGGTGGCGGGCCGGTCTGGTGACGGGCCGGTCAGGTGGCGTCGTCGTAGCTGGCTCGGGGAGCCGGCGCCGACGGGGTGCCGGTGGCCGTGCCGGACCGGGTCCCCTTCGTCCGCGGGTCCGCGGCGTTGGCCACGTCCTTCAGCTCGTTGTGCACGCCGCCGACATCCGCGCGCAGGTTGTCGTAGACGCCCTGCAACGGCTTGCGGATCGCCGCCTCGTCCTCCTCGCTGAGGAGGTGCTTGCGGATGAAGGCCTTCGGGTGCAGATCCTCGAGCTGAATGTCGGTGCCCAGCTCACGACTCAGGTCGCCGGTGGCGTTGCGGGCCATGTTGCGAAGGTTGCGCACCATCCGCAGGCCGTCGGTGATCACGGCGGGCAGCCGGTCACCGAAGATCAGCAGTGCCAGGAGCAGCAGCGCACCGATCTCCCACCAGTTCAGGTTGTCGAGCATCCCGCGGGCCTCCTCTCGGCGTCAGCAGCAAGACTACGCACGTCGGACGGCTTTCGGGCAGGGGGTGACCCGCTGTTCACTTGGCATCCGCGGCGAGGGTGACCGAGGTGTTCTGCCGGTCGGCGCCGCGCCGGAACTCGACGGTCACCACCGAGCCGGGCGCGAACTTGCGGACCAGCGCGATCAGGTCTGTCGGCTCGGTCATCGGCCGGCCGTTGAGCTTCAGGATCACGTCGCCGACCCGCAGCCCGGCGCCGGCCGCCGGACCGGACGGCTCCACCGCGGCGAGCCGTACGCCGCCGCTGGCTCCCGCGCCCGGACCGCCGACCTGGGCGCCGATCACCGTACGCCGGGCCTTGCCGGTGCCGATGATGTCCTGGGTCACCCGTTTGGCCTGGTTGATCGGGATAGCGAAGGCGAGACCGATGTTGCCGGCCTCCTGACCGTCGGCGACCAGCGACTTGATGGTGGAGTTCACCCCGACCACCCGTCCGGCCCCATCGACGAGCGGGCCGCCCGAGTTGCCGTGGTTGACCGCCGCGTCGGTCTGGATCGCCGCGTAGTACCGCACCGGACCGCCCGGCTCGCCGGCCTGCATCGTCCGGTCCAGGGCGCTCACGATGCCGGCGGTGACCGTGTTGGCCAGCGAGAGCGGCGAGCCGATGGCGAGCACCGGGTCGCCGACCGCCAACGCGTCGGAGTCGCCGAACTCCACCGGCCGCAGCCCGGTCCGGCTCACCTTGATGACCGCGATGTCCGACTCCGGGTCCTGACCGACCACGGTCGCGGCCGCGGAGCTGCCGTCGTTGAAGATCACCGAGGCCTTTCCGCTGCCGCCGGCCACCACGTGGTCGTTGGTGATCACGTGCCCGTCGGCGCTGGCGATGAAGCCGGAGCCCTCACTCGTCCCGCCGAGACTGCTCACCCGCACGGTGACCACGCTGGGCAGGACCCGTTCGGCCACCCCGGCCAGCGACTCCGGCTTGCGCTGGGCCAACGCCGGCGGCTGCGCCGGCTCGGCGCCGAGCACCGTCCCGCCGGCCCCGCCACGTACGGCGAACGCGTAACCCAGCGCGCCGCCGAGGGTGCCGGCGAGCAGCGCGGTGATCACCGGGATGAGCAGCAAGTGGCGCAGCGTCGGCCGGCCCGGCGCATCGGGGTCGGTGACCGGCTCTGGCTCGGTGCCCGCCGCCACCACCCCGGGCACCATCACGGCGGCCGGCGCCGCCGGATCCCGCCACGGATCAGCGAGCGCGTCGGACCACCAGGGCGACGTGCCGGCGGCGCCGGGCCCACCCGGCGCCGCGGTCGACGCCGGCCAGGTGGTCGGCGGCGCGGTCGACGCCGGCCAGGTGGTCGGCGGCGCGGTCGACGCCGGCCAGGTGGTCGGCGGCGCGCTGGATGCCGGTGGGCTCCCGGCCGTCGACGCCCCGTCGGCCGCGGGCACGCTGCCGGCCCCCGGCGCTACCGGCGACCCCGCCGACGGGGCCTCTGCCCCGGGCGGTCGTGCCGGAGCCGGAGTTTCACCGCCCCGGCGCCAGTCCCAGCCGTCGGTCACGTCGGTGCCTCCCAGTCCGTCCCCGGATCCCGCGCCGCGTCGTCCGGCCACCGACCGGCGCGGTCGCGGCTGACGGGATACCGCCTCCAGGATTGCACGGATGCGCGCGGTGGAGTCAGCGGTTGCCTCCGGTGATCGCGGGGGACGGAGGCGCGGCTGCGCCACGCGACGGTCGCCTCTACGCTCACAGTGCCAACCCGCCCCCGCACCACGCACCGCCCCCGGAGGTGCCCCATCGCCACGGTCGCCGGTTCCGGCAGTTCGACGACCCAGGCTCAGCAGTTCGCCGAGTCGTACGTCACCGAGGATCTCGTCCTGCGCACCGCCCGCAGCCTGGCCCACGAGGTGGGCCTCGACGCGGTCACCCCCGGCGCCGGAGCGGCGCTACGACTGCTGGCCGCAGCCGGCAACGCCCGCGCGGTGGTGGAGATCGGCACCGGCACCGGGGTGAGCGGTCTCTGGCTGCTCCGCGGCATGCGCGCCGACGGCGTACTCACCACCATCGACGTGGAGGTGGAGCACCAGCGGATCGCCCGGCGGATCTTCAGCGAGGCCGGCTTCGCCGCCGGCCGCACACGGATCATCACCGGTCGCGCCCTCGACGTGCTGCCCCGGCTCGCCGACGGGGCGTACGACCTGGTCTTCGTGGACGCCGAGGCGACCGGCTTCCACGCCTGCGTGGAAGCCGCGCTGCGGCTGCTGCGCCCGGGCGGCGTGCTCGCGCTCAACGGCATGCTGGCCGGCGGCCGGATCGGTGACCCGGCCGCCCGGGACGCGGAGACCGTGACAGTCCGGGAGACGATCAAGGCGGTGCGGGAGTCCGAACACTGGATTCCCGCGCTGCTCCCGGTCGGGCACGGGGTGCTCGCCGCGGTGAAGTGCTGACTCCGGTCAGTCGACGCTGGCCAGCCACCGCAGGAGCGAGCGGACACCCCACCCGGTCGCGCCCCGGCTGACTTCGGCGTGGTCGCTGTCCGCCCAGGACGGGGCCGACATGTCCAGGTGCAGCCAGCGATCCCGCAGCTCGCCGGTGAACTCGCGCAGGTAGAGTGCGGCCACCACCGACCCGGCACCCTGGGTCGGAGCGCTGTACAGGTCGGCGATGTCGCTGCCCAGGTACTCGACGTAGTCGGTGTGCAGCGGCATCCTCCAGGCAGCCTCACCGGCCGCCTCGGACGCGGTGAGCACATCGGCGGCCAGCCGGTCGTTCTCGCTGTACAGGGCGGCGGTCCGCTTGCCCAACGCCACGGCGTTGGCCCCGGTGAGGGTGGCTAGGTCGAGCAGCAGGTCCGGCGCGAGCTGCCGCACCGCGTACGCCAGCGCGTCGGCGAGGACCAGCCGGCCCTCCGCGTCGGAGTTGGTCGTCTCGCTGGTCGTCCCGCCGTAGTGCCGGACGATGTCGCCGGGGCGGAACGCCGAGCCGCTGACCATGTTCTCGGCCAGCGGGGCCAGCGCGGTGACCCGGACCGGCAACCGCAGCGTCGCGGCGCCGAGGGTGGCGGCGACGACCGCGGCCGCGCCGGCCATGTCCTTGCGCATCAGCTTCATCGCCGGCACCGGCTTGATCGAGATCCCGCCGGTGTCGAAGGTGATGCCCTTGCCGATCAGCACCACATGGGTACGCGCGCCGGCAGGGTTCCAGTCGAGCTCGACCAGGCGGGGGCCGCTGGCCGAGCCGCCGCCCACGGCGAGGATCCCGCCGAAGCCCTCGGCAGCCAGCTCATCCGGCCCACGGACCCGTAGACGCAGGTCCGGCAGGTCGGCCGCGGCGGAGGTCACCTGGTCGGCGAACCACTGCGGGTTCTTCACGGAGGAGGGCGTGTTGGTCAGGTCGCGGGCGAGTCGGGTCATCGCGGCGGTGGTCCGAGCCGTGGCGATGGCGGCCTCGTGCGCGGCCGGGTCGGCGAGCAGCAGGTCGACGCCGGCGAGCGCGGGCGGGTTACCCGCCTCGGTCAGCCGGAACCGGTACGAGGCGAGCAGCAGCCCCTCGGTCAACCCGCGGACTGCGGCCGGTGTCACCTCCGCGGGAAGCGCGAGAGTGATATGCGTCTCATCTACGGCGGCGCGGGCCAGGGCCGCGCCGGCGGTCCGCCAGGCCGCCTCGTCGCCGTCGCCGATGCCGAGCAGCAGCAGCCGGCCGGGGGTACGCCCGGGGCGCAGATGGGTGCGGATCTCGCCGGCCCGGCCGGTCAGCCGGGCGACCGGCGCCAGCGCGGCGGCCTCCTCGGCGGTGCCGTCCGGCAGTGCGACGGCGGTGGGCGCCGGTACGGCGGAGGCGTCGCCATCCGCTGCCTGGTCGGCGGGACGGACGGGCAGGACAAGGACGTCGAGCCGGTCAGGCTCGGCGATCAGACGGATGGCGAGCACGCGGAACCGCACCTCCAGGAAAGTGTCGCGGAGCGGGGCCGGACCCGTTTCTCCGCACAGATGAAGACCCTGAGCCACCGGCGATGCCGGTGGCTCAGGGACCGAGGAAGGTTCCGGGCGGCGTACGCCGCCCGGATCAATCCTCACTCAGCCGGCGGCCGCCTTCAACGCGTCACCGAGCGCGTTGGCCTCGTCGGGAGTCATCTCGACGACGAGCCGGCCACCGCCCTCCAGCGGGACCCGCATGACGATGCCCCGGCCCTCCTTGGTGACTTCCAGCGGACCGTCGCCCGTCCGCGGCTTCATCGCCGCCATGTTGTCTCCCCTCAGACCTACACCAGGGTCGGTGGGTTGCCCCACAGCCACTTCGTCACGACCACCCGCAACGGTCGCGGGGGTGTCGACCAACGATTTTCCCTGATGAACACCGCCGGACCCAAACCGGAGCAGCATTGATGTAACAGCATCTAGCATATCTTGAGAAGGCCTGTCACAATGTGCGGTCATGCAGGCACGGTCGGCACTCTTCGACCTGTACGGCGACCACCTCCGGCCGAGGGGTGGCCGCGCACCGGTCGCCGCCCTGGTCAAGCTACTGGCACCGTTGGGAATCGCGCCGCCGGCAGTGCGCACCGCCGTCTCCCGGATGGTGCGTCAGGGCTGGCTCGACCCACTCCGACTGGCGTCCGGACCGGGATATTCGATCACACCGAAAGCCGCCCGGCGACTGGACGAGGCGGCAGCCCGGATCTACCGGACCGGCCGGGTCAGCTGGGACGGGCGGTTCGATCTGCTCGTGCTGGAGGCGCCCGGCTCCCGCCGGGACCGGCAGCGGCTCGCCGCCAACCTCAGCTTCCTGGGCTACGGCACGCTGGATGAGCAGACCTGGGTGGCCACCCGGCCCGCCGAGGACGTCGACCTGCTGCTCGCCGAGGCCGGTGTCCGATTCGAGCGGTTCACCGCCTCGCACTTCGCCGGCACACCCGGCGCGATGGGCGTGGTCCGCCGGGCCTGGAACCTGAGCGAGATCGGCCGCGCCTACGAACGGTTCGTCGCGGACCAGCGCCCGCTGCTCGCCGCGGTCACCGCACGCAGCAGCGAGGAGGAGGCGTACGCGGCCCGGTTCCGGCTCGTGCACGCCTGGCGTACCTTCCTGTTCCGGGACCCGCAGCTGCCCCCGGCGCTGCTGCCCGAACGCTGGCCCGGCACCGCCGCGGCCAGTTTCTTCGACCGGCACGCGGCCCGCCTGCGTCCGGCCGCCGACCGGTACGTCGAGCAGTGCCTCGACGCCGGCAACCGCATCGTCCGACAGAAGGGTCGTTAGACACGTGACCGAACCGTTGCTGGTCGACCGGACCGACGCCGTCGTCACCCTCACGCTGAACCGGCCGAACGCGATGAACGCCCTCGACGTGGCGCTCAAGGAGGCCCTGCGGGACACCCTCGCGGAGCTGGAGACCGACCGGTCCTGTCGGGCGGTCGTGCTGGCGGGCGCGGGTGGGTCGTTCAGCGCCGGTCAGGACCTGCGCGAGCACGTGTCGACGCTGGAGGGCGCCTCGGGTAACCCGCTGGACACCGTACGGGCGCACTACAACCCGATCGCCGCCCGGCTGGCCAACCTGCCCAAGCCGGTGGTGGCCGCCGTCCGTGGGATGGCCGCCGGGGCGGGCGCGTCGCTGGCCTTCCTCGCCGACATCCGGATCGGTGGCCCGGCCACGAGCTTTCTGATGGCCTTCGCCCGGGTCGGCCTCGCCGCCGACACCGGCGCCTCCTGGACGCTGCCGCGACTGGTCGGGCACGCCAAGGCGGTGGAGCTGCTGATGCTGGCCGAGCCGGTACGCGCCGAGGAGGCCAGCCGGCTGGGGCTGCTCAACCGGCTGGTCGACGACGACGAGCAGGTGCTGCCGACCGCGCAGGAGCTGGCCGCACGCCTCGCCGCCGGCCCCACCGTCGCGTACGGGGCGATCAAGCGGCAGCTCTCCATCGCCGACGCCGGCACCCTCGCCGACGCGCTGGCCGCCGAGGCGCAGGCACAGGCGATCTGCGGCGCCACCGCCGATCACCGGGCGGCCACCCTGGCCTTCGTCGCGAAGCAGAAGCCGGTCTTCGAAGGACACTGAGCGCGGCAGCCCGACGGGGCCTTCTAGTCGTCCTCTTCCGGGTCCTGGTTGGCCTCCGCGCCCAGCACGAACGCCTGCATGGCCAGCTCGTCGCCGGAGGGTGACACGAAGGCGGGCAGCTCACGCGGCCCCAGCTCCTGCACGTATGACCAGAAGAGCCGGACCGCCTCGGCCGGTGTGCCGGCCTCGATCGGCAGATCGAGGCTGACCAGCCAGGTGCGCCGCGCCGGGGGCGGGCCGAGCCGGTCGGCGAGCGCCCGGAAGGCCGCCGGATCCAGCGCGGTGACGGGCCCGTCGAGCGTCAACCGGTCGGCCGGCACCGGCTCGTCGAAGGCCCTCCGGGTGTACGCCACGACGAGCGCTCCGGGCTCGACCGGGGACTGCGGATCGTCCGGGTCCTCCCGGTGCCGTTGGGCCGGCGCGGTGACCCGGCCGAGCGCCACCAGCCGGGGCGGCGTGTCGGTCAGCACCGCCACCCGGTCACCGGGGCCCGGCCGGCTGACGCCCGTCAGCCCGGTCAGCTCCAGCGTGTCGTGGTGCACGAGCCGCTCGGCCTCGTACCGCTCGGCGGGCAGCAGCACCGCCCAGGTGCCCGTCCCGTCAGCGTGCCCGGCCTCGCCGGCCCGGTGGGCGGTCTCGGTCGTCATGCTGCCATCCCATCACGCCGCGGGTGGGAGCGTGACGTGGCAGCCGACGATGTGATCGTCGACCATACCGGTGGCCTGCATGAGCGCGTACGCGGTGGTCGGGCCGACGAACCGGAAGCCGCGCTTCTTGAGCGCCTTGGCCATCGCCGTCGACTCGGGGGTGATCGCCGCGAGCTCGGCGAACGAGGCGGGGCGGACCGGCCGGTGCACCGGGGCGAAGGACCAGAGCAGCGCGGACAGCCCGTCGGGCAGCTCGAGCGCGGCGCGGGCGTTGGCGATCGCCGCCTCGATCTTGGCTCGGTTGCGGACGATGCCGGCGTCGGCGAGCAGCCGGGTCACGTCGGCGTCGCCGTAGCCGGCGACGGTCGGGATCCGGAACTCGTCGAAGGCCAGCCGGAACGCCGGGCGCTTGCGCAGGATGGTCAGCCAGGACAGGCCGGACTGGAACGCCTCCAGGGTCATCCGCTCGTAGAGCGCGTCGTCGCCGTGCAGCGGCCGCCCCCACTCGGTGTCGTGGTAGACGGCGTAGTCGGGGGTGCTCGCCCCCCAGGCGCAGCGTGGCAGCCCGTCGGCGCCGATCACCAGGTCAGTCACCTCGTACACGCTAGGCCATCGGGCCGACAGCCCATCGCCGCCGGCGGCCCGGCGGCCGGCGGTGCCCGGCGGCCGCCGCGAGCATGGTCAGGGCAGCCGGCCCTGCTCGACCAGACGGGCGAACCTCTTCAGCGCCTGGGTGAGGCCGACCTTGGAGCCGGGCCAGAGCACCGGCCACGCCAGCCGACCGGCCGGGCCACCCGGCAGGTGGAACCACTCGTGCCAGACCACCTGGGTGCGGGCCCGGTCCATCTGGGTGCAGCGCAGCACACCCGGGCCGCGCAGCAGCCGGCCGCAGTGCACCACGCCGATCTCGTACGGCTCGTCGACCCGGACCACCCGCATCTCGTCGCGCAGCACCACCGGGCCGAGCGCGGTCACCGCCTCGATCAGGCTGCCCTCACGGCCGTCGCCCTCGACCACCCGCAGTCGGGTGAACGGGATCCAGTCGGACTGACGTTCCCAGGCGAGCAGCGCGGTGAAGACCCGTTCCGCCGGGGCGTTCACGATCACCGTTGCGGTCACCTCGCCGGCGCCGGGTTGGGCGGCCTCGCGAAGATCGTCGGCGCCCGGGTCGGTCACGCCGACTCCGACCGGACCACCGCGCCGTGCTGTCCGGCGCCACCGGCCGGCTCACAGTCGGTCGGCTCGTCATCCGCTGGCGCGACGGCCGGGGCCACGCCGTCGGAGTCTGCCGGGGAGGAACTGGCAGCGGGCAGCGCGCCGGCGGCGCCGGAGTTGGCGTCGTCGCCCGGCCGCGGACCCTGACGAGCCGCCGCATCCTCGTTCGTCGCCGCGGTGGCGGACTGCTCACGGGCCTGGCGCAGCGCGTCCGCGTCGGCGGTGCGTCCCGCACGCAACGCGGTGACCTCCGCCTCCAGCACGCCGATCAGCTCAGACTTGTAGCCGATGTCGTAGGCGGCGCGGCGCATCGCGTGATCGACCTGGGCCATCCGGTACCCGCGCAGCCCGGTGTCGAAACGGACCGCGCCCACATCGGATTCGCGCAACGGCCGGGTGACCGGCAACGACACGGCCTGCGAGTCCGGTTCGGCGGGCGCCAGGCCCGGATCACGACCGGTGACCAGCACCGTCACGCCGAATACCACCGCCGCGACGGTCAACGCCACGACCAGGAAGAGCAGAAGCTGACCCATGCACTGATCGTGGCATGGCGACCGGCCGTGAGCGAGCCCACCACCCACCCCGATCACGATCATCGCCGACGCCGCCGGGCGTCCTGGCCGGCTGACCGGCTAGCGTCGGGACCGGCCGACGCGGCGGCGACGGTGCGGACTCTCAGGAGGCGGGCATGGCCGGGGCGCTTCGGCTGGGTGGGCGGACGTTCGCCCCCGGCGAGCTGGTGGTGATGGCGATCGTCAACCGCACGCCGGACTCGTTCTTCGACCGGGGCGCCACCTTCGCCGCCGACAGCGCGCTGCGCGCGGTCGAACGGGCCGTGGACGAGGGCGCGGCGATCATCGACATCGGCGGGGTGAAGGCCGGCCCCGGCGCCGAGGTGGACGTCGCCGAGGAGATCCGGCGCACGGTGGACACCATCGCCGCCGTCCGGGCCGCGTTTCCGGAGGTGGTCATCTCCATCGACACCTGGCGCGCCGAGGTGGCGGTGGAGGCCGTGGCGGCCGGCGCCGACCTGCTCAACGACACCTGGTCGGGCGCCGACCCGGCGCTCGCCCAGGTGGCCGCGCAGACCGGCGCCGGCCTGGTCTGCTCGCACGCCGGCGGGCTGGTCCCGCGAACCCGGCCGCACCGGGCCGCCTTCGACGACGTGGTCGCCGACGTGGTCGCGACGGTGACCGGCCTCGCCGAGCGCGCGGTGGCGGCGGGGGTACGCCCGGACGGAATCCTGATCGACCCGGCACACGACTTCGGTAAGAACACCCGGCACTCCCTGGAGATCACCCGCCGGCTGGACGAGTTGACCGGGACCGGCTGGCCGCTGCTGGTGGCGCTCTCCAACAAGGACTTCATCGGCGAGACCCTGGACCTGCCGGTGGCCGAACGGTTGGAGGGGACGCTCGCCGCGACGGCGATCTCCGCCTGGCTGGGTGCCCGGGTCTTCCGGGCCCACCAGGTCGCGCCCACCCGCCGGGTGCTGGACATGGTGGCCTCGATCCGCGGCGACCGGCCGCCAGCGGTGACCCGCCGGGGCCTGGCCTGACCGCTCGCCCGGCAACCGGCCGCGAACGGCCGGACGGACCGGCACGATCGCCGGAGGCCCGGGCGGTCAGGTCCAGCGCAGGATGTTCCTACGCCAGGCATAGAGGATGCCCAGCGCGAGCACCGCGACGAACACCGCCATCTCCACCACCGTGACCAGGCCGAAGCCCGGCCGGTCGAAGACGACCGCCCAGGGGAAGAGGAACACCGCCTCGACCGCGAAGAGGACGTAGAGGTAGGCGTAGACGTAGTAGCGGATCTGCATCTGCGCCCAGTCCGCGCCGACCGGGTCGAGCCCGCACTCGTAGCTGGTCCGCTTGCCGTGCGGCTCGGCCGGTCGGGCGGGACGTAACACCCGGTTGGCCGAGAATGCCGTAACGAAGAACAGGACGCTGGCGAGCAGCAAGAGCCCGAGCGTCGCGTACGAGCCCAGGTAACCGGTCACGTCCGGGAGCCTACCGCCCGCCCGAAAGGGCCGTCCCGAACACGTTACGGACTTGTTTCCGAATGGGACTAGTGCTCGAAGGCAACTGTTACCGAATACTGGACCCCCACCCATGTCACCGGAGGACAGATGGCCAGCGCGCAGGTTCCGCCCGGCTCCCGGGCCGCGGGGCGGCGTCCCGCGCCCCTGCTGGCGACCTCGCTCGCGCTCGGCCTGCTCGCGGCGCTCGCCGTGGCACCGGCCTGGGCCAGCGCGGCGACGCCGGACGCCAGCCCGGTCGCGGTGGTGAGCGATCCGGTGACCGAGCCCGAGCCCGTCCCCGAGACCACCCCGGCGGAGGAGCCCACCCCGACCGAAGAGCCCGGCGGCGATCCCCTGCCCACCGAGACGGCCCCGGAGACCACCGCACCGCCATCGGAGACGACGCCACCGGCCCCGCAGACCACCGCGCCGGACGTGACACCGGCGCCGACCACCGCCGCGCCCGCGCCGGGCAGCACCACCCGCCCACCCACGCCCGGACCACCGGCGCCCCCCGCGCCGTCAGCGCCCCCGGTCCGTCCGCCGGCACCGGGCCCGGACGCGCCGCCGCCGAACCCACTCGGCGTGCGGGTCACCACCGAGGACGTCACCCTCACGGGCGGGTACTGGAACGCCGCCAGCACCGCCACCACGCTGCGGGTCACGGTGACGAACACCGGCACCACCGCCCAGCGGATCCGACTCTCGTACACCCTGCCCGCCGGGCTGACCGACGCCGGGACGAAGGGCTGCACCGCCACCGGTGGTGGCGCGTACCGCTGCGGGGCCTGGACGGCCGAGGCGGGCGCTCGGTTCAGCAGCCTGCTCCGGCTGCGGGTCGCCGGCACCGCCTGGAAGCAGATGCCACTCAGCGGGTCCGTGCGGGTCACCGCGAGCGCGCCGGGAATCACCGGCGAGGCGGCCGACGTCCAGGGCTTCGCGGTGCTCTTCCCACCGGGCCCGCCGGTGCCCGGGATCTCGCTGGCCGCCGACGAGGTGAGCTTCGACATCAGCGGCGCGGCGAGCACCCTCGCGGTCCGGCTGGGCAACACCGGAACGGTGGACGCGGCCGGCCGGGTCGAGGTGGTCCTTCCGCCCGGGGTGAGCGTGCCGGCCCCACCGGCGGGCTGCGTGGCGATCGACCCGACCCGCACCCGGTGCGACACCGGCCCGGTGCCGGCGGGCAGGACCGCCGATCTGCGGCTGCCGCTGGAGGCGACCGCGCAGGCCCAGCAGGAGGCGCCGCTGTCCGGCGCGGTGATCGGGCAACTCGACCCGCGTAGCGGCCCGACCCGACAGGTGCAGATGAGTTTCCGGATCACCGCGGCCGCCGCGCTGGCCACCCCGGTGGTCTCCCCGCCCGCGCCCACCGGCTCGCAGGGCGTGCTCCCCGCCGGGGGTTCGGCCGACGACGGCGGGATGACCTCGGTGCAGCGCACCGCGATCACCCTGATCGTGATCTCCGCGTCGCTGGTGGTGCTGGCCCTCACGCTGGCCACCACCTCGCTGCGTCGCCGGCTCACCGACCCGACCACGGCCCGCACCGACTGACCGGCCACACCACGTGTCCGGCATGCGGCGAGGGTCGCTGGCGGGACGGCGACGGTGATCTGAATTACGGCGGGCTGCGCGAAACGCCGCAATACGGCGTAATCCTCAACCGGATCCGGTCCCAGTCGGCGGACCTCCGGGGAAGGTCGGGGGTCTGTTCGACGTAGGCTCTCAGGTGAGGAACGACAGCGGACCGGACCAGCCTGGAGCGGTGCGGTGCAGCGTTGCGTCAAGGAGGTCCCGTGACCGGGCAAGGCGAGGTCACCATCATGTTCAGCCGCCCGCGCGACCGCGCGCAGCGAAGCGAGGTGCAGGCGTGACCAAGCAGATCCGTCAACTCGACCGGGTGGTCATCCGGTTCGCCGGTGACTCCGGCGACGGCATGCAGCTGACCGGCGACCGGTTCACCTCGGAGACGGCGCAGCTCGGCAACGACATCTCCACACTGCCCAACTTCCCCGCCGAGATCCGGGCGCCCGCCGGCACCCTGCCCGGCGTGTCGAGCTTCCAGGTGCACTTCGCCGACTACGACATCCTCACCCCGGGCGACGCGCCCAACGTGCTGGTGGCGATGAACCCGGCGGCGCTCAAGGCCAACCTGGCCGACCTGCCCCGCGGCGCGGACATCATCGTCAACATCGACGAGTTCACCAAGCGCAACCTCGCCAAGGTCGGCTACCAGGCCAGCCCACTGGACGACGACTCGCTGGCCGGCTATGTCGTGCACCCGGTGGCGCTGACCTCGATGACCGTCGGCGCCCTGGCCGCGTACGACGTGTCCAAGAAGGACGCCGAGCGGTCGAAGAACATGTTCGCCCTCGGCCTGCTCTCCTGGATGTACTCCAGGCCCTACGAGTCGACGCTGCGCTTCCTGGAGCGTAAGTTCGCCGCCCGTCCCGAGCTGGTCGCGGCGAACGTGGCCGCCTTCAAGGCCGGCTGGAACTTCGGCGAGACCACCGAGGACTTCGCGGTCCGCTACGAGGTCAAGCCGGCGAAGATGCAGCCGGGCACCTACCGCAACATCACCGGCAACGCGGCGCTCTCGCTGGGTCTGGTCGCCGCCGGAGTCCGCTCCGGGCTGCCGGTCTTCCTCGGCGCGTACCCGATCACGCCAGCGTCGGACATCCTCCACGAGCTGAGCAAGCACAAGCGCTTCGGCGTGCTCACCATGCAGGCGGAGGACGAGATCGCCGCGGTCGGGGCGGCGCTGGGCGCGTCGTACGGCGGGTCGCTCGGGGTGACCACCACCAGTGGCCCCGGTGTGGCGCTCAAGAGCGAGACGATCTCCCTCGCGGTGGCGCTGGAGCTGCCGCTGGTGATCGTGGACGTGCAGCGCGCCGGCCCGTCGACGGGCATGCCGACCAAGACCGAGCAGGCCGACCTCAACATGGCGCTCTACGGCCGGCACGGCGAGGCACCCGTCGCGGTGATCGCGCCCAGGTCGCCGTCGGACTGCTTCTTCGCCGCGCTGGAGGCGGCCCGGATCGCGCTGACCTACCGCACCCCGGTGATCCTGCTCTCCGACAACTACGTCGCCAACGGCTCGGAGCCGTGGCTGCTGCCCGACGTGGAGTCGCTGCCCGACCTGCGGGTGGAGTTCGCCACCGAGCCCAACGGCGAGGACGGCACCACCTTCCTGCCCTACCTGCGCGACCCAGAGACCCTGGCCCGGCCGTGGGCGATCCCGGGTACGGCGGGCCTGGAGCACCGGATCGGCGGCTTGGAGAAGGCCGACAAGACCGGCGACATCTCCTACGACCCGGCCAACCACGACTT
Source organism: Micromonospora sp. NPDC005206 (assembly GCF_040608175.1). Lineage (NCBI taxonomy): Bacteria > Bacillati > Actinomycetota > Actinomycetes > Micromonosporales > Micromonosporaceae > Micromonospora > Micromonospora sp. NPDC005206. Next base: position 241,243 of record NZ_JBEXHU010000007.1, on the reverse strand, counting down.
CATGGTCCGCACCCGCGCGGCCCGGATCGAGACGATCCCCGTGCCGGACATCGAGGTGGAGGACCCGGACGGCGACGCCCGCGTGCTGGTGCTCGGCTGGGGCTCGACGTACGGGCCGATCGGTGCGGCGTGCCGCCAGCTCCGCCAGCGTGGCCTGTCCATCGCCCAGGCGCACCTGCGGCACCTCGCCCCGATGCCCGCCAACCTGGCTGAGGTGCTGCGCTCCTACGATCGGGTGGTCATTCCGGAGATGAACCTGGGCCAGCTCGCCCACGTCATCCGGGCCCGCTACCTGGTCGACGCGATCAGCTACAACCAGGTCCGCGGCCTGCCGTTCACGTCCACGGAGCTGGAGACGACGCTGGAAGAGGTGCTGAAGAATGTCTGAGCCCGTCGCCCTCAAGCTGACCGCCAAGGACTTCAAGTCCGACCAGGAGGTCCGCTGGTGCCCCGGCTGCGGTGACTACGCGATCCTGGCGGCCATCCAGCAGTTCATGCCGGAGCTGAACATCCCCCGGGAGCGGACCGTCTTCGTCTCCGGCATCGGCTGCTCGTCCCGCTTCCCGTACTACATGAACACGTACGGGATGCACTCGATCCACGGCCGCGCTCCGGCGATCGCGACCGGCCTCTCGGTGTCCCGGCCCGACCTGTCGGTCTGGGTGGTCACCGGTGACGGTGACGCGCTCTCCATCGGCGGCAACCACCTGATCCACGCGCTGCGGCGCAACGTCAACCTCAAGATCCTGCTGTTCAACAACCGGATCTACGGGCTGACCAAGGGGCAGTACTCGCCCACCTCCGAGGTCGGGAAGATCACCAAGTCGACCCCGGCCGGTTCGGCGGACGCCCCGTTCAACCCGCTCTCCCTCGCGCTCGGCGCGGAGGCCAGCTTCGTCGGCCGGACCATCGACTCGGACCGCAAGCACCTGCAGTCGGTGTTGCGGGCTGCGGCCGAGCACCAGGGCTCCGCGTTCGTGGAGATCTACCAGAACTGCAACATCTTCAACGACGGGGCGTTCGACCAGCTCAAGGATCCGGCGACCCGGGACGACTACCTGATCCGCCTGGAGCACGGGCAGCCGATCACCTTCGGCGGCGCCGACGGCCGGTTCTGCGTGGTGCACCCGCCGGGCGGGTTCGGCCTGGAGGTCCGGGAGACCAGCTCGGTCCGCCCAGAGGAGATCGTCGTGCACGACGCAACGGTGGCCGACCCGGCGTACGCGTTCGCGCTGTCCCGACTGCCCGGCCTGGACCTGCGCAACACCCCGATCGGAGTGTTCCGCTCGGTGGACCGGCCGTCGTACGACAGCGTGGTGCAGAGCCAGCTCGCCGCCGCCAAGGCGAAGGTCACCGAGACCCCCGAGCAGCAGCTCGCCGGCCTGCTGGGCAGCGGCGACACCTGGACCATCCTCTGACCGGACGTTCCGAGCACGGCCGGGCCGGCGCCGGAACGTCCGCGAGCGTTATACCTCTGAGGCATAGATATGACTCTGAGGTATAACGCTCGTGACTGTGTTGGGCTGGCACGAGGGTTGGGCCGAGGAACCGCAGGGGCGCTCGTGGCAGCTGGACAGCGATGAGAAGGGGCCCGCAACCGATCCGGTTGCGGGCCCCTTCCGTTTGCGGTGGCGCAGACCTCGATCAGAAGATCGGGTTGAAACCGCCCCAGCCGCTGGAGATCACCTTGCCGCTCGCGTCGAGCCACTGGCCGTAGCCGTTGGTGGTGTAGAGACGCATCTGGTTGCTGCTGTTGACGCCCAACAGATCCATCATGTTGTCGCCGCTCCAGTCACCCGGAACCATGATGTTCTTGTAGTTGGCCCAGCCGCTGCCGATCTGGGTACCGGACGGGTTGGTCCAGCCGCCCGTGCCGTTGGACTGGTACATCTTCAGCACGCCCGTGGAGGTGCGGCCGATCAGCACCTCCAGCCCGTCACCCTTCCAGGCGCCCGGGGTGAGGAACAGGTTGAACCCGTTCCAGCCGGTGCCGATCCGGGTGCCCGACGGGTTCTCCCAACCGCCCGCACCGTTGCTGGTGTAGCGGATCAGGTCGCCGTTGGACTTGCGGACCATCAGGCTCGGCCGGTTGTTACCCAGCCAGTTGTTCGTCACCATGAGAGCGGTGAAACCCGCCCACCCGCTGCCAATCTTCCGGGCCCCGCCGACGAAGTTGCCCGCGCCGTCGGAGTCGTAGATGAACAGCTCACCGGTCGGCTTCATGGCCATGATGGACGGCTTGTTGTCGCCGTTCCAGTTGTAGACCCGGAAGACCCGGGTGAAGCCGGACCACCCCGCGTTGATCTTCCGCTTGTAGTAGAAGCCGCCACTACCGTCGTTGGAGAAGCCGCTGCCGTAGTACAGCTGGAGGTTGCCCGCGCTGTCCCGACCGATCAGGTCGGTGTGCCCGTCGCCGGACCAGTCGGCGTTGATCAGCTTCGGCCGGGTCAGGTCCGCCTTGATGGCGTTGCTGTAGTAGCTCAGCCGCTCGTAGTAACCCGGGGACGACCCGCACGGCTCGAAGCCCCAGTCGGTGATGCCGACCTGGACCCCGTTGACGAGCAGCGGACCGCCCGAGTCACCCCCGCAGGTGTCGCTGCCCGGCGTGGTGTCGGTGCCCGAACCGGCGCAGATCATCCGGTCGGATCGGTAGAGCGCGCCAGCTGCACAGTCCTCGTTGGACCGCATCGGGACGGTCGCCTTGCGCAGCCGGCTGTCCATCACCGCGTCGTTCGACGAGGTGACGCCGTAGCCCGCGATCTGGGCCGGCGTGCCGGCCGCGTACGGGCTCTGGTCGCCCTGGGCGCTCAGCGCCACCGGGGTGTACGCGCTGGGCAGGTTCTGCTTGAGCGTGAGGACCGAGACGTCGTCCAGGATCGGAGCGTAGGGGTCCTGGTACTGCTGGGCGATGTTCCAGCTCGGGTGGGTCCAGGTCGAGCTGACCTCGGCGACGTAACCGCTGCCGGGGATGATCTGACCGTTGCTGTCGAACAGCCGGTCCTTGCCGGCGAGGACCCGCGTGGTGCCGGGCCCGTCGGCGGTGCAGTGCGCGGCCGTCAGCACCTTGTTGGGGGCGATGATCGAGCCGGTGCACCAGTACCAGTAGTACTCCCCACCTTCCTCAATACTGGTGACGATGCCCACGATGTACGGAAACTCGGAGGCGCTCGCCAGACTTCCCTGGAAGACCTTGGGAGACGCAATCGAGCCGGACTCGAACGCCCGGCCCTTGGCGCCCGGCTCGGGAAGCGTGAGCTTCCCCTTGTGCAGGTTCGGCAACTTGCTGAACCGGTCCGGTTGGGAACTGCTCGCCGCGTCGTACACGTCGCCCCCGGCGGGGGCGGCGTGAGCACTGGTCGCGGGTGCGACCGCCGCCGCGCCCGCGAGAGCGAGGCCCGCCGCGACACCGGCGTACCACCGCCGTCGGGCTCCTGCGGATGTTGCCACTTCAGCCACTGATTGTTTCCCGTCGTCCGATTAACGAGGTACTCGGAACGGCCCGGATGAGATGCGTCCGAACGGACGGGAAGGTGACGACCGACGCCGGAGCCTCCGGCGCCGTGCGATTGTTCCCCCGTCGTGCCTGCGCCAGCGACACCGCGCGAGCACTCGCTGCGGCGACCTCATTGGCAGTTCCAAGCCGCCACACCGTAGCAAGCATCACGGCGCGAAAAAAGCTCCAAATAGAGGGTCTTCGCTCGGCCTAGGGGAGGAACGTGGGACCTCCGTCCGGGGGTGGCTGGCCTTCCGGCGCGGAACGGCCAGCCACCGTCCAGACCAGAGGTCTCGCTCAGCGCTGCGCGGAGGACGGCAGCCAGAGGTTGTCGATCTCCTTCTCGGTTGCCGCGAGGCTCGCCTCGTGCAGCGGGATCAGCTCGGCCATCGCCGGGACCGACGGGGCGAGGGTCAGCTCGGTGCTGATGAAGCGCGGCTCCATGCCGGTCAGCGCGAGGCCGTGCGGAAGCCACGGCTCGGCGTGGTCCCAGCCGTAGCGGGGCGTGCCCTCGCCGTAGCCACCACCCCGGGTGGCCAGCACGACGAACTCCCGCCCGCCGAGCAGACCCTGCTGGGAGGCCGGGTCGTACGCCAAACCGGGCACGATCAGGTGGTCGACCCAGGCCTTGACGCTGCTGGGCGCGCCGTAGTTGTAGAGCGGCAGCCCGAGCAGCACCACGTCGGCCTGCTTCACCTCGTGGATCAACTGCTCGCTGAGCTCCCAGGATTCGCGCTGCGCCGGGGTGTGCTCGTCGGGGGGCGTCATCCGGGCCAGGCCGCCCGCCGCGTCCAGGTGCGGCAGCGGCTCGGCGCCCAGATCTCGGTACGCCACCGTGCCGTTGGGGTGGGCCGCCTGCCAGACGGCGACAGCGCGGGCGGTGAGCCTCCGGCTGACGGACCATTCGCCACGGATGCTCGAGTCGATATGCAGCAGATGCATGATTCCTCCTCCAGGGATCGTTCGTGAAGCGCCAACTATTTATAGCAGGCCGATGTTCCATCAGCTCGGTAGACTGGGTCACATGCCCGCCGCATCGCTCGACTCTTCGGAGCACCGCTCCGGCCCGCTGCTGGACCATCTGGCCCGGCGTATGCGGCTGCGGTCCGAGTCGGTGCTGTCGCCGCTGGGCCTGCGGCCGCGGCATCTGGTCGCGCTCACCGTGCTGCGGGACGGCGGCGGCACCAGCCAGCAGGCGCTCGCCCGCACCCTGGCCATGGACGGCACCAACATCGTCGGGCTGCTCAACGACCTTGAGTCGATGCAGCTGGTCCAGCGGCGCCGCTCGGCCGCGGATCGCCGCCGGCACGTCGTCGAACTCACCGATGACGGGGCAAAACGCCTCAGCGAGGCCGAATGCGCCATCGCCGCCGTCGAGAACGAGGTGTTGGGGGCGTTGGAGCCCGACGATCGGGAGAAGCTCTACCTACTGCTCCGACAGGCCGCCAGCGGGACGACGGTCGCCTGCGAAGCGGTGATCCTCGAGGACACGTCTCCCGTCGACGGCCGCTGACGCCGTCGCAGCGGCGGGCGCCTCAGACCGCCGAGGTCGACTGGGGGCGGTCGTCGCGGACGTGCACCAGCATGTCGCCGGTCTCGATCACGGCGCCGGCCCGGTCGGCCAGGGTGACCACCTTGCCCCGCCGCACCAGGGCGATCACCAGAGAATCCAGCTCGCGCGGCGAACGACCCACCTCGTCCCGCTCCGCCGAGCGCATCGCCAGCGCCATGCCCTGACCCGGGGTGAGCAGGTCCTCCACCACGTCGATGAGCGGCGGGGCCGAGGTGGAGAGACCGAGCAGCCGACCGGCGGTGGCCGAGGAGACGATCACGTGGTGCGCACCGCTCTGCTTGAGCAGCGGGGCGTTCTCCGCCTCCCGGGCAGCCGCGATGATCCGGACCTGACCCGCGGTGAGCTGCCGCACGGTCAGCGCCACCAGCACCGAGGCGTCGTCGCTGTCGGTCGCGATGATCACTGCCTTCGCGTTCCGGACGTGCGCCTCGTTGAGCACGGACGACCGGGTCGCCGAGCCCTCGATCGCGACCAGTCCGGCAGAGGTGGCCTGCCGCAGGGCAGCGCTACTGCGCTCCACCACCACGATCCTCGACCGATCGAGGCCGTTCTCCAGCAGGGCGGAGACCGCGCTGCGGCCCTTGGTGCCGTAGCCGCAGATGATGACGTGGTCCTTCACGGTTCTCCTCCACCGCGACAGGCGACGGCCGGTCCGGTACTGATCGGTCAGGACTTCCAGGGTGGTACCGACCAGGATGATCAGGAAGAGCACCCGGGCGGGCGTGACGAAGAGGACGTTGACCAGCCGGGCCGACGGCGCGGCCGGGGTGATGTCCCCGTAGCCGGTGGTGGAGAGCGAGACGACCGCGTAGTAGAAGCAGTCGAGCAGCGTCAGGCCGTCCTCGTTGACGTCGCGGTAGCCGTCCCGGTCCAGGTAGACCGCGCTGACCACGGCCAGGACCAGGGCCAGCGCGGCGGCCAGCCGTAGGCTCAGCGCGCTCAGCGGACCCCGACGCTGCGCAGGGAAATGGATCACCGTCGAACCTGCTCCGCCACTGTCACCTGCACGCCCACAACATAGCTGGTGGGCCGTACGCCGCACGTCCGGGTCGCGCGGCGGACAACCGGCCCCGGGCCCGCACCCGACTACCTGACGACAACGACGAACCGGTGCGGGCCGGCAGACGGAGGGGGCGCGACCCTCGTGACGACAAGCGGCGGACGGCGAGCCGAGGCCGACGACGAATACACCGAGTACGTGAGATCCCGGATGGTCCAGTGGCGACGGACCGCGTACCTCATGTGCGGGGACTGGGACCGGGGCGACGACATCCTGCAACGGGTGCTCACCGAGCTGTACCGCTCCTGGAGCCGAGTGCGGCAGGCCGATCACCTGGACGCCCTGGTCCGCACCATGCTGCTGCGGCGGCTGATCGACGAGCGGCGGTTGCGCTGGTCCCGGGTACGGCTCGGCGCCGCACTGCCCGACGTGTCGACGGCCGCCACCGACCCGACCGACCGGATCACCCTGGTCGGCGCGTTGCGACAGGTGCCTCCACGCCAACGCGCGGTGCTGGTCCTGCGGTACTTCCAGGATCTCAGCGTCGAGGAGACCGCCCGGGCCATGGGCTGCACGACGGGAACCGTCAAGAGTCAGACCGCGAAGGGTCTGGCCACCCTGCGCACCCTGCTGTCCACCAGCCTGACCGGCAACTGAGAGGAGCGACGATGCTGGATGAACGCCAGATTGGCGACCTGATGCTGGCCGAGATCGAATCGGCGGAGCGACCCTCCGCGGTGTTGGACGTGGACCGGGCGATGACCGCCGCGCGGCGGCAGCGCCGCCGCGCACAGGGGGTCGGTGCGGCGCTGCTGGTGGCGGCGCTGGCCGTCGGCGGGCTGACCGTCCCCGACCTGTTCGCCCCGGAGGGCCCGCCGGCACCGTCCGGTGCGGCAGCCCCCGCCGGCCAGACCGGTCTGCCGGCCGCACTCACCGCGGTGGATCCACAACGCGTGTACGTCCGGTTCGGCTGGCTGCCGGACGGGTTGCCCAATCTCCAGTACCAGGCCGGGCTGCTGCTCTCCGGTCCCGGGGTCTACCTCGGCGCGTCCAACGCCCCCGGCAGTGACCAGCGGCGGAGCGTCAGCGTCGACCTCTACCCGAAGGGAGTGGAGCCACCGGCACCGCAGCGCGACAGCGGGCAGCCGGCCACCGTGACCGACACCAGCGACGGGCCCGACCTGAACGGCGGGGCCAGCACCTTCACCGCGTACGGCGGCGCCGAGGCGCCGGAGGCCATCCTGCGCTGGCGGTACGCCCCGGACGGCTGGGCACAGCTCCGGGTGGTCGGCACCGGACCGGACGTACGGGGCACCGCGGTACAGGTTGCCCGATCGCTGCGATTCGGCGCGGACACCGTCCCGATGCCGGCGACCGTGGCGGGACTGCCCACCAACCTTCGGATGATCACGGTCAACGTGTCCGAGTCACTGGACGAGCCCCGGTCCTGGTACGCCGGGTGGACCTGGACCGCGCAGCCGACCACCGCCGAGCCCCAGTGGCAGCGGGCCCGAACGCTGTCCGTCGGGGTCTCCCGCTACCGCCACATCACCGATCCCGCCGACAATGAGTACGTCGACCCGAACACCACCGTCGACGGGCACCAGGCGCGGTTCGGTGGACAGGACGGCAACGAGTCGCTGACCGTCTACGACGTGAACGGGGCGAACGTGTCGTTCGACGACAGCGCCCTGCTGCCCGCCGGCGGCACCCGGGCCCTGTTCCGGCACATCACGCTGACTCGGGACCCGGCCGACTGGCACACCCACCTGACCCGATGAACCGTCGGGCCCGCGCCAAGCCGCGGGGCGGGCCCGGACGGGTCGGCCCCGACGGCCGGCAACGGGCATGATGGGGGTGGCCAAACCGACGACCGCGAGAGTGAGGTCCGCATGTCGTTGCTGCGACGAGTGATCGGCGGGGTGCTGCGCCGCCTGCGCCAGAGCCAGGGCCGCACGCTGCGCGAGGTGGCCGCGTCCGCCGGCGTCTCCGTGCCGTACCTGTCAGAGGTCGAGCGGGGCCGCAAGGAGGCCTCGTCGGAGGTGCTCGCGGCGATCTGCCGGGCGCTCGGCATCCGCCTCTCCGACCTGCTGGAGGAGGCCCGCGACGATCTGCGCCGGGTCGAGCCGCGCATCCCGGCCGCGCCGCGGGCGGTGCTGAGCCGGCTCGAGCGGGTCGAGGTGGCTCGACGGGACGCCGGCAACCACACACTGCGGGTGGGCCCGCGCACCGCCGGGCCGATCCTGCACCGGGGGCCGGGGGCGGCCGGCCCGACCCTGCACGTCGGCGCGATGGCCTCCGCCGGTGGCTTGCGCCCCGGTCCGCGTACCGCCGCCCTGCGGGGCTGTGCGCGGGCCCGGGCGGGTGCGCGGCGGCTGACCGCCGCGTAGGCCGCGCGGGTTCTGCCGTCGGCGGATCTGCCGGCGGAAGAATCCCTGGGCCAGCCACCGTCGCCGCGCGCACGCTGGAGGGGCCGGTCCACCGGGCGGTCCCACCGCCCGCCGGCACGGCGGAGGGCGACTGCGAATGATCGACAATGGTGTACGGATGCTGGACGGCGGGCAGCCGTCCTTCGGTGATCAAGTGTTCGAGCGGCTGCTGCGGGAGCGCATCGTCTTCCTCGGCACCGAGGTGACCGAGGAATCAGCCAACCAGATCTGCGCGCAGATCCTGCTGCTCGCCGCCGAGGACGCCGAGCGGGACATCTACCTCTACATCAACTCGCCGGGCGGCTCGGTGAGCGCCGGGATGGCGGTCTACGACACAATGCGCTACGTCCGCAACGACGTGGCCACGCTGGCGCTGGGGTTCGCCGGTTCGATGGGGCAGTTCCTGCTGTGCGCCGGCGCGGCCGGCAAGCGGTACGCGCTGCCGCACTCGCGGGTGATGATGCACCAGCCATCCGGCGGGATGGGCGGCACCGCCTCGGACATCACCATCCAGGCGGAGAACATGCTGCACGTGAAGCGGACCATGCAGGAGTTGATCGCACAGCACAGTGGACGGACGCTGGACGAGGTCCAGCGGGACTGGGACCGGGACCGCTGGTTCACGGCCGAACAGGCCTTGGAGTACGGCCTGATCGACCACGTGCTCACCCGCGCCGAGCAGCTACCGTCGGTCTGACCTGTGCCAACGCCGGACGCGGCCCCCTCGATCCGCGTCCGACCAGGCACGAGCGGGCCTGAGTGGTGCCGGCCCCGATACGTCCGAGCCTATTCCCGCCGGTGGGAATAGGCTCGGCTGGAGAGGCGCAGCGCATTTCCACAGATTCTCGTTACAGAGATCGGCGTAAATCTGATGCGCCCCCAGCCACCGACACCTCGGCATCGCGATGGGGGTGATGCTGGAGAAAGGCGGCCAGCGGCGGTCCGTTAGGGTCGCGTCTATGCGTCGACTGATCCCAACCCTTTCGATCGCCCTCGCCGCCGCCCTCGTGGCTGGCTGTGGCACCAACTCCACCGGCGACTCCGCCGCACCCGCAACGTCCACAGCGGACCCGGTCACCGCCATCCGGCAGGCCATGGATCGCAGCCTCGCCGACACGGTCACCATGGACGCCTCGATCAAGGCCGGCACCCAGTCGATCACGCTCAGCGGAAAGATGGACCCCGCCTCCCGGGCGGTCCAGGTCACCGGCAATGCCCCGGAGCCGATGGAGGCCCGGCTGATCGACGACGCGGCCTACATCAAGTCGGACTCGCTCGAGGGCGAGAAGCCGTGGATGAAGATCGACCTCAGCAAGCTCAAGCCGACCAGCTCGCTGCGCCAGTCCTTCGACCTCAAGGCGCAGACCGGCATCATCGGCGGCGTCGTGTCGGCGCAGGATGCGGGCGGCGGCCGCTACACCGGCACCGCCGACCTGGGCAAGGCGGCCGAGGCCGCCAGTTCCGATAGCGGCATGCGCCAGGGCCTGGAGTCGTCCGCGAAGCTGGCGAAGGACCCGACGGCGATCCCGTTCGAAGCGACTGTCGACGCCGATGGCCGCCTCACCGCGCTGTCCTACACGATCGCCACGAAGACGGTGGGCGACCTGGTCACCGACATGCGCATGAGCGACTTCGGCGAGAAGGTCTCGGTGACCGTACCGCCCGCCAACGAGACCGAGCCCGCCTCCGCGGAGATGTACAAGTTCCTCTGATTCCCGATAGAACGCGGTGCCCTCCGGATGGTCCGGAGGGCACCGACCGTTTCTGCGGGAACACCACCGCCGCGATCAGCCATCGCGATCGGCCGCGTACGAGGCCGGCGGTAGGGCGCTCTTTGCCGTCGTCGTGGCGAGGAGCCCGCACACGGCGGTGGCCAGTCCGAGGGCGACCGCGGCCGGGTTGACGTACCCCGGCACGGACGACGTGACGTACGTGTCGCCACCGTCGAGGTGGCATTCGAAACGGAGCGGCAGGTAGCTGACCCCGTACCCGGTGACCTGGCTCGCCAGTTGCGTCCCGGCTTCCCGACACGGCTGGATCGGGAAGGAGCCAGCTCCCCCGTCCTCCTCCGCCTGCATCACCGCGACGCCGACGTGGAGCAGTCCCCACGCGTACATGGCGACGGCGGCGGCGCCGACGAGGAGCGCCGCCGCCCGCAGCCGCGCCGGCCGGGAGCGCCCGCCTCTACGAAACACCGCGACGAGCCCCCGAACGGTGAGGACCACCGTAGTGACGGCGCCGCCGAGCGCGGCGAGGAGCAACACGAGAAAAAGCATGGCGCCGTCCTTGGTCTCGCGGGGTCGTCACGGCGCCGAACGGGCGGCGCGGTGACTCAGCCCAGGTCCTGTCAGCAGTCGAACGGTCGACTGCTTCGGGAACCCAATCACCCGCTGACGGCCACTGTCCAAGACCGCACGTCTGTCGGTCCGATAGGCGTCCGGATATCAGCCCTGCCTGTGGGGGTCTGCGGGTCGTCCCGGCGGGAGGCACGGCGGGAGGCATCCAGAGCCGAAGCCCCCGTCGCCACGGCCGGGAGCGCCTTCGCCTCGCCTCGCCTACCTGGATCTTGCCCCAGAGGTCATCAGCGGAGTGGAGTGGGGAGAGGCACTTCCCCGCTCAGCGCCTTCTCAGCCAACTCGATGCGCTGGCGGTGGAGCGCGTCGTCGCTCAAAGGGTGGCCAGGCACGTTGACACAGCGTTGGGCTGCCAGGGCATCGCAAACCGGACATTGAAGGAACATCCCGCCGGATGGCACCAGTTCGACACCTTGAGCCAGGGCCGCTCGGCCGATCTTGACGATCGCCCTGTAAAGGTCGTAGTCCTGGTGCCGCGCAGCGGCAGCGGCCACCGCCCGCATCCCTTCCCAGAACTGTTCGGCGGCCCTTGGTTCGTCTACGTCGATGCGCACGATTGCGCATCCCCGCCCTCTGACCGGCCAAACCTCACGGTGTTGCTGTCCACATGGTGGGTTTGTGTATGGTCCGTCGGTGGTCTTGGGGAGATCCTGTTGCCGGCGTGGCTTGCCGTGACGCCGATATCGCGGTGGCCGGTGCTCGCGCCGGCAGTCGCGGTCGGGGTGCTGGTGCTCGGCCTGGCGCTCAACGCCGCAACGATCATTTACGACCTTACGCGTTACGACGCCGTGTACTACGTGCCGCCCGGGGAGGCGTCCAACCGGAGTGGTTCTGCAGACCTCGGCATCCAAGTCGTCAATCAACTGGCCTTGGTTCTGTCCGGCCTGGCCGTGGCTGGCCTGCTCCTGTCCATGGCGGGGCTCGTGCGCGGCAGGACGTTGGCACATGTGACGACCTGCATCCTGACCGCTCCATTCGCTCTTTGCTGTGGCCTGACGTTCATCAACGATCCAGGCTCATCCGCTGAAAACCCGGGGCATATCTGGGCGCCGACCTGGGTTCGCGTTGGCGATGCGCTGGTGCTACCCCTGCTTGTGGGCGCGGCAACCGTCGTCGTGATCCTGCTGTTTGTCCCGGCGGTGCACCGGCGCTTCCACCCGTCCGGTCGGCAGCGCGACCCGCGAGGGCTCCGTCATCACGAATAGCTGAGCCGTTGCTGGGCTGCCACCGCAGGCCGGCTCCTAGCGGAGCCGGTGCGTGTTTCCTGCTCAGGTAGCTTTCTGGCTGATCATCGAGGTGCCCCCGGCAGGATTCGAACCTGCGACACACGGTTTAGGAAACCGATGCTCTATCCCCTGAGCTACGGGGGCGCGAGTGGCCAGTGTAGCGACCTGCGGGTCGACCCGCGTTGGCAGGGAGTGACCGGCGTTGACCTGGGTTGACCCGGCGAACCGCCCAGGCCGACGACCACACGCGGATCACACCGGACGGGCCTGCGACCATGATCGTTGACCCAGATTGACCCCCAGTGGCAGGGATTAGCCCGGGCTGGTTTCCGCTGGAGATCACACTACGTACACATCAGTAAGATCAATAAGGGTCCATCGGCGGACCCTCGCTTCGCCTCGCACCCCACGCCCGACCGCACCCTCGTTGAGACCTCGCCACCCACGACGCGGCCCTAACACCCACGAGGAGCAGCTGATCGCGCGGCTGCAACGCCACGGGCTGAACGGCACGTCGTGGCCCATCGGGCTGCTCGGTCAGACTCCGGGCATCGTGACCTGCACCTGGGACGGCGGACGTTGACGGTGGCGTCCAGTAACGGCTGCTCTGAGACGAAACGTGGATCGTGGCCACTACGGCAGCAACTCCCGGCGGCGCCGGCGCTTCGTCGTCGCCGACCGCGCCACGGCGTGGCGATCCCGCCCGGCCGGTACACCCGTCAGGACGGTTCATAGGCCAGATTGGGTCGCAGCCACCGCTCGGCGTCGGCGACGCTGATGGCGCGGCGGGCGGCGTAGTCTTCGATCTGGTCCTTGCCGATACGGCCCACTGTGAAGTATTTCGCCGCCGGGTTGGCGAAGATCAGCCCACTGACGCTGGCGGCCGGCGTCATCGCGAAGGACTCCGTCAGGCCGAGGCCGAGCTCGGCGGCCTTCAGCAGGTCGAACAGTTCCCGCTTCTCGCTGTGGTCCGGGCTGGCCGGATAGCCAAGCGCCGGTCGGATGCCCCGGAAGCGTTCGGCGTGCAGGTCGCCGAGGTCCGGCTTGGCGTCTGGCTCGAACCAGTCGCGGCGGGCCTTCAGGTGGATGTACTCGGCGAAGGCCTCGGCAAGCCTGTCGGCCAGCGCCTTAACCATGATCGCGCGGTAGTCGTCGTGCCGGGCCTCATAGTGCGCGGCCAGGGAATCGGCGCCGTGGATAGTCACGGCGAAGCCACCCAGGTGGTCACCGTCGGGGGCCACGTAGTCGGCCAGGCAGCGGTTGTCGCGGCCGGCCGGTTTCACCGTCTGCTGGCGCAGCATCGGCAGGCGCACCCCGCTGCCGAGGACAATGTCGTCGCCCTCGGAGTGCGCGGGCCAGAAGCCGTAGACGCCTCGGGCCTGGAAGGAGTCGTCCTTCGTGATCTTTTCCAACAGTGTGTTGGCGTCGTCGTAGAGCTCGCGGGCGACCGGCTGATCCAGGATCGCCGGGAACTTGCCCTTGAGTTCCCAGGCCAGAAACAGGAACTGCCAGTCGATCATCTCGCGCAGCTCGGGAAGGGTGGGCTGGACCGTCCGCCGGCCGGTGAAGTCCGGGGTCGGCAGATCGCTGAAGTCGACCTCCTCGCGGTTGGCGCGAGCCTCAGCCAAGCCGAGCATCGGCTGGGAGCGCCGGTTGGCATGCGCCTCGCGCAACTGCTCCTGCTCGACGCGGTTGGCGCGGTCCAGCTCGCGGGCCCGGCCATCGTCGAGCAGGTCGGACACCACGCCGACGACCCGGGACGCGTCGAGCACGTGCACGGTTGTGCCGTCGTACGAGGGGGCGATGCGGACGGCGGTGTGTTGACGCGATGTCGTGGCCCCGCCGATCAGCAGGGGCACCTTGAGGCCGCGGCGCTGCATCTCGGCGCCGACTGTGACCATCTCGTCCAGCGATGGCGTGATCAGGCCGGACAGGCCGATGGCGTCAGCGCCTTCGGCGACGGCCATGTCCAGAATCCGGCCGGCCGGAACCATCACGCCCAGGTCGATGACCTCGTAGCTGTTGCAGCCCAGGACCACGCCGACGATGTTCTTGCCGATGTCGTGCACATCTCCCTTCACGGTCGCCAGCACGACCTTGCCCTGCCCGCGGCCCGGGTCGACCCGGCCCTCCAGGCGGGCCTGCTCCCTCTCGGCCGCCATGAACGGCTCGAGGTAGGCGACCGAGCGCTTCATCACCCGGGCGCTCTTGACCACCTGCGGCAGGAACATCTTGCCGGCGCCGAACAGGTCGCCGACGATCTTCATCCCGTTCATCAGCGGACCCTCGATAACATCGAGAGGTCGGGCCAGGCCCTGCCGGGCCTCCTCCGTGTCCTGCTCGATGAAGTCGACGATGCCGTGGACCAGCGCGTACGACAGCCGCTCGGTCACTGGTGCCTCGCGCCAGGACAGGTCGACCTCGCGCTTCGTGCCGGAACCGGTAACGGTCGACGCGAAGGTGACCAGGCGGTCGGTGGCGTCCGGGCGCCGGTCGAAGATCACGTCCTCGACGAGTTCGACGAGGTCGGCGGGGATATCGGCGTACACGGCGAGCTGGCCGGCGTTGACGATGCCCATGTCCAACCCCGCGCGGACCGCGTGCAACAGGAACGCGGAATGCATGGCCTCGCGAACCACGTCGTTGCCTCGGAAGGAGAAAGACAGGTTGGAGATGCCGCCGCTGGTGCGAGCACCCGGGCAGCGCGCCTTGATCAGCGGGAGGGCGTCGATGAACGCCTTCGCGTATCCGTTGTGCTCGGCGATGCCGGTGGCGACCGCGAGGACGTTCGGGTCGAAGATGATGTCCTCCGGCGCGAACCCGGCCTGCTCGACGAGCAGATCGTAGGCCCGGCCGCAGATGGACATCTTGCGTTCGGTGGTGTCGGCCTGGCCGTGTTCGTCGAAGGCCATCACCACCACGCCGGCGCCGTAATCGTGGATCCGGCGGGCCTGAGCCAGGAATGACTCCGCGCCCTCCTTAAGGCTGATCGAGTTGACCACGCCCTTGCCCTGCACGCACTTGAGGCCGGCTTCGAGGACCGTCCACTTCGAACTATCGATCATCACTGGGATCCGGGCGACCTCGGGCTCGGCGGCGATGAGGTTGAGGAAGGTCGTCATGGCGCGCTCGCTGTCGAGCAGGTCGGCGTCCATGTTGACGTCGAGCAGGTTGGCGCCGCCGCGGACCTGCTCCAGGGCCACGTCGACCGCGCCCTGATAGTTGTCCGACTCGATGAGCCGGCGGAACTTGGCCGAGCCGGTGACGTTGGTGCGCTCACCGATCATCACGAACCCGGTGTCTGGTCCGATCGTGAACGGCTCCAGCCCACTGAACCGGGTGGTGTCAGCCGGGACGGCAACTGTCCGTGGCGGTGTGCCGGCCACGGCGGCGACGATCCGGGCGACGTGGGCCGGTGAGGTGCCGCAGCAGCCGCCGACGATGTTGACCAAGCCGGACGCGGCAAACTCGCCGATCAGGCCGGCGGTCTCCTCCGGCGTCTGGTCGTAGCCGCCGAAAGCGTTCGGCAGACCGGCGTTAGGGTGACACGCCACATAGGTACCGGCGATCTTGGAAAGCTCCTCGACGTGCGGGCGCATCTCGGCCGCGCCCAGCGAGCAGTTAACGCCGACGACCAGCGGTTCGGCCCGCTCTATCGAGCGCCAGAAAGCCTCCACGGTCTGCCCCGACAGGGTCCGGCCGCTGAGGTCGACGATGGTGACGGAGATCCACAGCGGCAGATGCGGCGCGACCTCACGGGCCGCGGCGATTGCGGCTTTCGCGTTCAACGTGTCGAAAATCGTCTCGATCAAAAGCAGGTCGACACCGCCCTCGGCCAGGGCCGAGATCTGCTCGGCGTACGCCGCGCGCACTTCGTCGAAGTCGACGGCGCGATACGCCGGATCCTCGACCTGCGGCGATAGCGACAACGTCAGGTTCAGCGGCCCGACCGAGCCGGCCACGAACCGCCCACCAAACTCGTCCGCCGCCTGCCGGGCCAGCCGCGCACCCTGAACGTTCATCTGATGAACCAGTGACTGGAGCCCGTAGTCGGCCTGGCCGATCCTCGTCGCCGTGAAGGTATTGGTGGTGGTGATGTCGGCGCCGGCGGCCAGATACTGCCGATGTACGTCCACAATGACGTCCGGCCGCGTAAGGTTGAGCAGGTCCGGATCACCGCTAACGTCCTGCGGATGGTCGACAATCAGGTCGCCTCGGTAGTCCGCGGCGGTGAGCTGCGCGCCCTGCAACATCGTTCCCCAGGCGCCGTCCAACACCAGAATACGCTGGGACATCAGCTGCCGCAGCGACGATGCAGTGCTTCTCTGGCTCAATAGCGCGCTCAAGCAGCCGCCTCCGAAGCTCGGAGGCGCCCTTGTTGAAGAAATGAAGGCCGAGCGTGGCGGGCTCCGCCCGTCGCAGCGCCTCTCGACCCGACAGGCAGATAGTACCCAGACCCGCTTGTCTAGACGTCCCGGTGAGAACCCGACGTCTGACGGCTGCGGTCACGCGGCAAGCCCGATCATGACGAGCACCCGCCCTTCACGGGCGATGTGGCGGCGGGGCCACATCGCCGCCACGAAACGATGACGCGGCGTTATCGGCTCAGTAGGGGGTCCGAACTCGGCACCGTCCCGCCGGCACGGATCGCTTCTGAGCTGCGGGTTTCGGAGAAGTCGGCACGGCAGGGCGGCGCGGATTTACGGCCGGAGGGCTGGCGGCTCTAGCCTCGTCCGAGCCCGACGGCGCGGACTGTAGACCCACGGCTGAGCAGCGCGCAAATAGCTTGCCGGGTTGCTAGACGAAGGTCTGGTCGTGCCGGGGTGTGTTGACGCTCGGTGGACGTTGGCTCGGGTCGCGAGATTGATCGAGCGCCGGTTCGGCGTCGCCTACACGCTGCGCGGGGTGTCCTATTTGCTGTGACGGATGTCCGGCTTGTACCGTGCCGAAACTCGTCGCACAGGGTGTGAGCTGCTGTTTCGCGGCAGTGACGCAGGATGGCAGGGGTGTTGGTTCGGCTGCTGTACCTGAGTGCGGTGCGGATGTTCGGCTGGTTGCCGCTGGCCACGCGCAGCGAGTCCGCGCTGGTCGCAGAGTTGCTGGTGCTGCGCCACGAGGTGGCGGTGCTACGCCGTCAGGTCGGTCGGCCGCGCCTGTCCTGGCCGGAGCGGGCGGTGTTGTCCGCGCTGGTCCGGGCCCTGCCACGGGAACTCTCAGGCATCGGATCGTCACCCCGGCCACCCTGCTGGCCTGGCATCGCCGGCTGGTCCGCCGGCACTGGACCTACCCGAGCCGGCCCGGACGACCACCGATCAGCGACGATGTCCGGGACCTGATCCTGCGCCTGGCCAGGGAGAATCCCGGCTGGGGGCACCGACGCATCCAAGGCGAACTCGTCGGACTCGGCCATCGGGTCGGCGCCGGCACCATCCGTCGCATCCTCGCCAGCTCGAAGCGCGGTCCCGCCCCACACGAGATCGACACCAATTGGCGGACGTTCCTGCGCGCGCAGGCGTCCGGCCTGCTGGCGACCGACTACTTCCACATCGACACCGTCACGCTGCGGCGGATGTATGTGCTGTTCGTCATGGAGATCACGACCCGACGGGTGCACATCCTCGGCGTCACCGCCCACCCGACCGCCGCCTGGACTACCCAGCAGGCCCGCAACCTGGTGCTGGACCTCAGTGACCGTATGACACTGTGCCGGTTCCTGATCCGCGACCGCGACGCCAAGTTCACCGCGTCGTTCGACACGGTGTTCGCCGCCGAAGGCATCGACGTGGTGAAGACTCCGCCACGCACGCCCAGGGCGAACGCGTTCGCGGAACGCTTCGTGCGCAGTGTCCGGGCCGAGTGCACCGACCGGGTATTGATCTCCAACGAGCAGCACGCCCGTACCGTGTTACGCCACTATGAGGACCACTTCGACCGGCACCGGCCACACCAGAGCCTGGATCAGCATCCACCCGACTACGACCCCGGCGTGGTCGTCGCGATCGACAAGCCGATCCGCCGGCGCCGCGTCCTGGGCGGCGTGATCAACGAGTATCACCGGGCAGCTCGAGCTACTCGCAAATTCGCAGCCCACAAGCCCGAAACAGAGTTTTGGCACCGTACAGGGTGAGATCGTGCCCGCGGTCTGAAAGGCAATTCGTCAGGCGTGACACGCCGGGAGTCCCGTCCCGGTACGCCGCGAAGGTGCCGGCGGTGTCATTCTTTCCGGCTGTCCGTGCTGACGGTGGGACTGGTGAGGTCGTGCTCGATCCGGCTCGCGGTCGTGGTCAAGGCGGCGATCCAGTCCGGCAGCCGGTCCCGGGAGAACCTCGCGGTCGGCATGGCCAGGCAGACCGCCGCGAGCGGTACTCCGCGGGCATTGCGGACAACTCTCCCGATAGCGGTGACGCCGTTCTCGGTCTTCTGGTCGTTGAGGGCGAAGCCTCGTTGACGCACGAGTCGTAGCTCGCGCCGCAGCCCGGCTAGATCGAGTTCCGGTGGTGTCCCGGCACCGTACAGGGCTGCCAGGTCGGCGTCGTCGAGGGTAGCGAGCAGGGCCTTGCCGCCGGAGACGAGGTGCGCGGGCAGCACGCGTCCCTCGCGGTTGCCGACGCGCAGGACTTGGTGGCATTCGACCGAGACCACGAACCGGATCTGGTCGCCCACCCGGACCTGCAGATTGACGGATTCGCCGACTTGTTCCATCAGGTTGCGCAGGTGTGGCAGCGCGACCGCGCGCAGGGTGGACACCGGTTCCGGCGTGGCGGCCGCGACCCGCAACACGGGACCCGGGTGGTAGCGCTTGTCCTCGTCCTGTTCTGCGAAGTCCCGGTAGACGAGCATCGCGAGCAGGCGATGCGCGGTCGAGCGGGCGATTCCCAGCCGCGCGGCGGCGTCGGAGACCCGGATCGGACCCTCCTGTTGCAGCAGCAGGGCGAGGTGCAGGGCATGGTCCACGGACTCGATCGCGTACGCCGGCTTGTTCTGCATGACAGAATAGTAAATCCCGGGTGACAGAACCTACCTAGAGTTCACCTCGCGAGATCAACCCAGTGAACTGGGCCGGAGCCACGACGCTGCCGGCGGCTCGGCGCTGGCTGGTGTTCCGTGCCCACACGTGCGACAGACGCAGGCACCCGGCCGCCCGCCGCCGCCCGGCCAACCAGAAGAAGCCGACACAGAAAGGAGCGCAGGTGTCCGACGATGCCCGCGACGTCCCTTCGCCGACCTCAGCGACAGCCAGTCCGGCCGAGGCCGGCGGCCAGCCGGAGCCGAGGCCGGCGCTGGAGCAGCTCTACCGCGGCTTCACCGACGAGCAACTCGTCCCGCTGTGGACCGAGATCGGCAACCTGATGCCGATGCAGCCGACTCCCGTGACGCAGCCGCACATGTGGCGCTGGCAGCACCTGCTGCCGCTGGCCGAGCGGGCCGGCGACCTGGTGCCGGTCGGCCGCGGCGGCGAACGGCGGGCCATCGCCCTGGCCAATCCCGGCCTGGGGGGCGCGCCGTACGCCACCCCGACCCTGTGGGCGGCGATCCAGTACCTCAACCCCCGCGAGTCGGCGCCCGAACACCGGCACAGCCAGAACGCCTTCCGCTTTGTGGTGGAGGGTGAGGGGGTGTGGACAGTGGTCGACGGCGATCCGGTCGCCATGCGACGCGGAGACTTCCTGCTCACTCCGGGTTGGCACTTCCATGGCCACCACAACGTCAGCGACGCCCCGATGGCCTGGCTCGACGGCCTCGACATCCCGTTCGTGCACTACACCGGCTCGGCGTTCTTCGAATTCGGCCCGGAGCAGGTCAGCGACACCTCCACCCCCGCACGCTCGCGGGCCGAGCGGCTGTGGGCCCACCCCGGTCTGCGGCCGGTGTCCCGGTCGCAGCGGGAGACCAGTTCCCCTATCGCCGCATATCGATGGGAGTACACCGACGCGGCGCTGGCGGATCAGCTCGTGCTGGAGGACGAAGGGCACCCGGGCGTGGTCGAGCCCGGCCATGCGGCGGTGCGCTTCAGCAATCCCACCACCGGCGGGGATGTGATGCCGACGTTGCGCGCCGAGTTCCATCGTCTGCGTCGCGACACCGTGACCGCGAGTAGCCGGGAGGTTGGCTCGTCGGTGTGGCAGGTCTTCGACGGTCGCGGGACCGTGCGGATCGGCGACCGGGAGTGGTCGGCCGAGCGCGGGGACATCTTCGTCGTACCGTCCTGGGCTTCGCTGGTCCTCGCCGCCGACGACGGCCTCGACCTTTTCCGATTCTGTGACACGCCGATCTTTGAACGTCTGCACGCCCACCGTGTGCAGGTTGAAGGAGCACATCGATGAGACTCGCCACTCTGCGTACCCCGAAGGGCACTCGGGCGGTCCGGGTAGCGGACACCGGTTACGTCGACCTCGGAGCCGACGACGTGGGTGCCCTGCTGGCTGACCCGGAATGGCGGGTACGGGCTGCGGCTGGCGAGCCGACGTACGAGCTGGCGGGGGCGGAACTCGCCCCCGTCGTACCGGCCCCGGGCAAGATCCTCTGCGTCGGTCTGAACTATCGAAGCCACGTCCTCGAGATGGGCCGCGAGCTGCCGACCCACCCCACTCTGTTCGCGAAGTACCCCGAGGCGCTCGTCGGCGGAACCGACCCGATCGTGCTGCCGCCCGAGTCCGACGCGGTGGACTGGGAGGCCGAACTGGCCGTGGTCATCGGTGCGACGGTACGCCGGGCCGACGAGCGCGAGGCCGAAGCCGCCATCGCCGGCTTCGCCGTCCTCAACGACGTCACCATGCGCGACTGGCAGTACCGCTCCGTCCAGTGGCTGCAGGGCAAGACGTTCGAGGCGAGCACCCCGTTCGGGCCGGTGCTGGTGACCCCCGACGAGCTGCCCGGCGGCGTACGTCCCCGGCTGCGGCTCACCGGGTCCGTCGACGGCGAGGTGGTGCAGCAGGCCTCGACCGATGACCTGGTGTTCGACCCGGTCGCCCTGGTGCGGTACATCTCGCGGATCCTCACCCTGCGTCCGGGGGACGTGATCGCCACCGGCACCCCCGGCGGAGTCGGGCACGCCCGCAAGCCCGCCCGTTACCTGCGGCCGGGCGCCCGACTGGTCACCGAGATCAGCGGCATTGGCCGGCTGGACAACCTGACCGTCGCCGAGGAGACGACCGGCGGCGACGTGCCGCTGGACGCCCCCGCCACATCGGAGCCGCCGGTATGAATGCCGCCGGCGGCGACCGCCTCCGCCGAGGGTGGCTGGGCCTGGGGACGGAGCTGCTGTTCGTCACGATGGACCGGCTCGACGACGCGGCGCTCGACCAGCCGACCGGGCTGCCCGGCTGGACCCGCCGGCACGTGCTGGCGCATCTGGCGTCCAACGCCGAGGCGCTCCGGCGGCTGGCCGGCTGGGCCCGTACGGGACAACCGAACCCGATGTACGCCTCACCCGAGCAACGCGCGGCGGACATCGCGCAGGGTGCCACCCTGTCGCCACAGCGGCTGCGGGACCGGGTACGAACCTCGGCGCACCGGCTGGCGGCCGATCTAGCCGAGCTACCCGACCCGGCCTGGCAGGCGCGGGTGATCACCGCCCAGGGCCGCACCGTGCCCGCGAGCGAGATCCCGTGGATGCGCACCCGGGAGGTGGCGGTGCACGCGGTCGACCTGGCGGGCGGGACCGAGTTCGCCGACCTGCCCGCGGACCTGCTGGCCGCGCTGATCGCCGACGTGACCGCACGTCGTTCGTCGCTCGGCGACGGTCCCAAGCTACATCTGCGAACCACCGACGACGAGCAGGTCTGGCGGGTCGACGGCCACGGCGAGCCGGTCACCGTGAGCGCACCCCTGGACGTGCTCGCGCGGTGGCTCACCGGTCGCGCCGACCAACCGCCACCCGGCGCCCCGGCCCCCGCGTTGCCCGCCTGGCTGTAACCGGCTATCAGCGCCGCAGCCGATTCGTCCGTCGTGATCTGGTCCGGGCAGCGAAGCCGGTTGCCGGAGCGGGGGCCTACCGAGCATACCGATCAGTCCCACAAGGGCTGACCAAGAAAGCAACCAAATAGCTGTTTCCTGCTCGCCTGATACGGAGAGATAGATTGAGAACGACAACAGCAGAGGCGGACGATTCCTCACAGGTCGCGCCGGCCAACTCCCAGGCCCGCCGGGTGACGGCCGCTTCCGTACTCGGCACCGTCCTGGAGTGGTACGACTTCTTCCTGTACGGCACCGCTTCGGTCCTCGTGTTCAACAAGTTGTTCTTTCCCGGCGCCGGTGACCTCGGTGGCACCCTCGCCTCGTTCGCGACCCTCGGGGGTCGGTTTCTTAGCCCGACCGATCGGCGGTGTGATCTTCGGCTACCTCGGTGACCGAAAAGGTCGCAAGATCACGCTCATCGTGACCCTCATGACGATGGGTATCACGACGACCCTCATCGGACTTCTTCCCACGGCCGATACCTTCGGTATCGGGGCGCCCATCCTGCTTGTCATTCTGAGGGTGGTTCAGGGAATGGCGGTCGGGGGTGAGTGGGGCACCGCCGCGGCCATGATCGTCGAGTCAGCTCCCCGGCAGAAGCGCGGGCTGTATGGTGGCTGGCTGCAGATCGGCGGTGGCGTGGGGACCATCCTGAGCACGGGATTATTCTCGCTGATGGCTCTGCTGCCTGAGGACCAATTCCTCGCCTGGGGTTGGCGAGTTCCGTTCTTGTTCAGTGTGGTGCTGGCGGTCGCGGGCCTGATCATGCGACGCACCCTGCAGGAGACCGAGGTATTCCAGTCGGTCAGGTCGGATGAGCGGAACAAGAGGAAGTCTCCGACGCTCGAGGTGTTTCGGCGTCATCCCAAGGAACTGCTTATCGCGGCGGGCCTGCGGCTCTCGGAGAGCGTCACCTACTACATCGTCACCGTATTCACGCTTTTCTACACCACGACCGTACTGAAGATGAGCAAGCAGGTGGTGCTGCTCTCGACGATCCTCGTCGTGACCATCGCGATTGCCACCCTTCCCCTCTTCGGCAGTCTGTCGGATCGCGTCGGTCGCCGGCCCCTCTACCTGGGTGGGGCGCTACTGTCGGTTCTTCTCGCGGTAGTCTTCTTCCCGATGGTCTCCACCGGTTCGGTACTCTTGATCGTGCTGGCGTTCGTTCTCATAATCAACACCGGCCGCGATCTGCAGTACGGTCCTCAGGCGGCTTATCTGAGCGAACTCTTCGACGACGACATCCGGACCACCGGCGTCAACATCGCCGCGCAGATCGGGAACGTCGTCGGCGGCGGGTTCGCGCCGTTCATCGCGGCGGCGCTGTACGCAGCCGGTGGGCTGACCCCGGTGGTCATCTACTTCGCGGCTGTCTGTGCCCTGTGCGCCGTGGCCGCCTACTTCGCACCGGAGACGGCCGGGCGGGAATTCGGCGCGTCTCGTGAGACGGCCACGGACAAGGTCGCGTCCGCCGCTGGCTCGAACCTCGGCGTGTCCTCTCAGGGGGCGTAGCACTCATGGCGGACCAACCGGGGCGAGAAGCGATCACCGATGTGATCAATCGCTACCTGATCACCGAGTTGCTGGCGCGCTACTGCGAGAAGCTCGACGAGTACGACATAGCCGCACTCGCCGATGTCTTCGCTGATGACTGCGTCATGGACCAAGGGCCCGGCAGGGGAGGGCCGATCAAGGGTCGCGACAAGGTGCTGGCCGGCATGAAGGCGAGGCAGGCGCTCTTCCGGCGGACCCAACACATCCTGGGGCAGACCAGCCTCCGGTTCGACGCTGGCGGGGCGAACGCCCTCACCTACGTGACCGCCTGGCACCAGGGCTGGGACATGACGACCGGTGTCGCTCGTCTCCGCTATCGCGACCGCCTGGTGCTCAGGGTTGACGGATGGCTGATCCAGTCCCGTCGAGCAGAGGCGCTCGGCGCCGAGGGGTTCGACGAATCCCAGTGGAACTGGGTCGCCAGAAAGGCCCCTGACGATTCGGAGGCCCCGATGAATATAACTGATCGTGATCGGAAATGACTATGACGAGCGATTCTTCCTACCTGCGGACGTTGCAGGCGAAAGAGCGGTTGCATGAACTCGAGATGGCGTACTGCCGGGGCATAGACCGGCGCGATCCCGAGCTGCTGCGGTCCATCTACTTCGACGACGCGGTCGTGCAGCACGGCAACATGTTCACGGGCACCGCCGATGGCTTCGTGGGCTGGATCCTGGGCGATTTCGTCAAGAGCTACGAACTTACCGCTCATTACGTGTTCAACGAGTGGTACCAGGTGGCTGGGGATCGGGCAGAGGGTGAGGTCCACCGCATCTCCTACCACCGTATTTCCGAACCGGCGAGCGAGATAGTTGCGGCGAGCCGAACCTTCAACCGCTATGAACTGCGACACGGCGTCTGGAAGATCAGTTACCGCGACGTCATCCGGGACTGGATTCAGGAACGCCCGGTGGATACGGCGCTGTACAACGGGAAGTTCGCTATGGAGATCAGCCGGCCCGGGCCGGCGGACCGGAGCTACGAGGTGCTGTCCATCTTCGGTCGGGGGCCGATCGACGGAGCGTGAGTCGGCGAACCGATCACACCGTGTCATGACGGCTCAGCGAGGTTAGCGGGGGTTGAGGTGTCCTCGGGTGCGTCGGGTGGTGGCGCAGCGGGTGCGTAGTCGCTGGTTGACGGGGTTGCGGAAGCCGTAGGCGTCGCGGGCGACGGTCTTGATCACTCGGTTGGTGCCCTCGGAGCCGGCGTTGGTGATTCCGGTGCGGATGAATGCCAGGATCTGGGGCCACCAGGTCTGCACGGTGGTGGCCAGGCGTTCGAGTTCGGGCAGGTCGGCGTTGGCGCACCGACGGTAGAAGCGGTACCGCAGTGCGGCGATGCGTTCACGGTCCGGGTCGGTGCGGGCCAGCGCGAGCAGGTCGAGCAGGTCTTCCTTGGCGTTCCACGCCGTCAGGATCGGCACGCCGATGCGTGCGGGCAGCGCGGACAGTTCGGCTTCGAGGTCGTCGACGTGCTCGGCGCGCATTCGGGCGGCGGAGCGGGTCAGCCGGTTGCGCAGCTCCCACTCACGGTTGCCTTTGCGTCCGCGCCGGCCGCGGCCTGCACGGTGACCCGGCGGCGGACCTCGGTGACGGTGGCGTTGGCCAACTGGACGAGGTGGAAGTGGTCGACGACGAGCTGTGCGTGAGGCAGCACCCGCTCGACGGCGGACTTGAAGATCGTGCACATGTCGATCGCGACGTGACGGACCTGATCACGCCACTGCGGTGGGCGGGCCAGGAGCCAGTCGGCCACGACCTGGGCGGTGCGGCCCTCGACCTGACCGAGCAGCCCTTGCCCGCCCGACAGATCGCAGAACCCGACGTGCCAGCGGTCCACGGTGCTCTGCCACGTGCCGGTGGCCTCGTCGAACACGAACTTCGGCCGGCCCCGTCGGATCTCATCGATGCCCAACACCTCGACAGGTCGCGGCTGCTCAGGCAGCACCGCAGCCGCATGCGCCGCGAACGCGGCGGCGACCACCGGCCAGGACACCTCATGATCCCGCGCCGACTGCACCACCGTGCGTCCACCGTCGGCGACCGCGGCACCGGCCGCTGCCCGCAACCGTGCGGTCAACCGCTTACGGGCCGGCACGGCCGCCACCGCCTCGGTGAACGACCCCCGCCGGCAGCCAGGCTCATCACAACGCCAACGGCGCTTACACCACCGCAGACTCGGCCGCCGCCCTCCCACGGGCAGGTCACGCGGCCGGGTCACCCGCCGGCCCTTCGACCTACGCGCCGGTGTTCCGCACTCCGGGCATTGCCGTGCCTGCTCATCCGCGGTGACCAGGTCCACCACCGGACCGTCCGGCCCGTCAGCGACTCCGACGACCGCCAGACCGGCAAGGCCCAACAGCCGCGTCGTATCCTCAACCATGCCCGTGGCTCTTCTGTTGTGATCAGCTTGCCTCGACAACAAGATGATCACCAAGGCCACGGGCACCCTCACACCAGGGTCCACCTCGGACAGACCGGCGGCATCAGCCGACCCCCATCAACTTCGTTGAGCCGTCATGACGCTCCTGGCGGCTTACCACGGAAAAGGCTCTGATCCGGGTAACCCCAGGATCAGAGCCCTGAAGGGGCGGGGCCGGTCAACCCCTTCGGTCAGGGATTTTGTGACCGGTCTGTCCTGGTTCCCGGCTCGGTGCAGACAAACGCCGGCGAGGGGTCGGGGTCCAGGTTCGACCGTAGATCGACCCGCGTGGCGGGCTTGGCCTTGACGCCGGCCCCGAGCGGCGCATGACCTCCGGCGGCAACTCGGGCTCGCCGGTGCTGAACGCCAGCCACCGGGTGATCGCCCTGCACCACCTCGGCGGTTGCCCGTCGAACCAGGGCGCGAAGGCGCACCTCATCTACAACGAGATCGCCAGTCTGATCGACAACGGCTGACGACGGCCGACGACAACGGGCCGTCAGGGCGCGATCCGCCCCGACGGCCCACCGGCATTTACGGTCACGACCGCAACGGCCGAGCCGCCCAGTCGGCGGCGAGCTCATCCGGGTCACCGGTCCGGAACAGCGGCGGCTCGTGCAGCAGGAAGTCGCGGTGGCTGATGTTCCAGGCGTACGCGCCGGCCATGGCGAAGGCCAGCACGTCCCCCACGCCGATCGGCCCCGCGGTGGCCGAGCGGGACAGCACGTCCTTCGGGGTGCAGAGCTGCCCGACCACGGTGACCGGCCCGCCGTCGCTGCGCGGGCCGTCGGCACCGCGCCGCCGGTGCACGCTGAACGGTTGCGGGTGGCCCTTCGCCGCGGGTGTACGCAGGTGGTGGGTGCCGCCCGCCACCACCACGAACCACTCGCCGTAGGAGCGCTTCACGTCGACCACCTCGGTGAGGTACGCCCCGCAGTAGGCGGTGACCGACCGGCCCGGCTCGATGCGCAGCCGCAGGCCGGGGTACGCGTCGAGGACGTCCGCCAGGGCGCGGCCGTAGCTCACCCAGTCGAATCGCGCCGTCGGGTCGCCGTAGTCGACGGTCATTCCTCCCCCGACATCGACCTCGGCGGCACCGACCTCGGCGACGGACCAGCGGACCACGGCGGCGGCGACCGCGCCGGCGAGCGGGGCGTCCAGTCCGCTGGCCAGGTGGGCGTGGATTCCGCGCACCTCGACGCCGGCGGGCGGCCGGCGGGCACACTCCACCGCGTCGGCCGGATCCATGCCGAACGGGCTGGGTCCACCGCCCATGATCAGGCTCGCGCCGGGCGCGGCCACCGGCAGGTTCACCCGCAGCAGCACCTGGGCCGACCGGCCCGAGGCGGCGGCCAGCGCGCCGATACGCCGCAGCTCGGCCGGCGACTCGACGTGGATGCGGTGCACTCCGGCGGCGAGGGCCGCGGCAAGATCCTCGTCGGTCTTGCCGGGCCCGGCGTACGCGCCCGGCGCCCGGCCCGGCAGCACCTCGGCCAGCCTGCGCAGCTCGCCACGGCTGGCGGCCTCGAACCCGTCGACGACCGGGGCGAGGGTCCGCAGCACCCCCGGGTCCGGGTTCGCCTTGACCGCGTACAGCAGCTCGATCCCCTGCGGCAGCGCCGCGCGGACGGACCGGGCATGCGCGGCCAGCCCGTCGAGGTCATGGACGTAGACCGGTCGGGTCACCGTGGCCCGCCCATCGGATTCGGCACCGGCACGAACGGGGCGGCACGGTCGGCGTCGCGTCGCCACCGGACCAGCAGGTTCGCCTTGGCCACCAGCGGCTCTCCACTCAACAGCGCACGCAGCTCGGGCGGATCGCCGAGGTCGGCCGACACCGCCTCGACGACCGTACGGAGCTCCTGCCACAGCCGCGGCTCGATCCCCGGTCGCCCGTCGGCGAGAGCGCCGCAGACCCCGCCCAGGTGGTTGACGAACAGGCAGTAGACGATCCGGCGGCGGGCGTCCCGCGGACCGTAGCCGACCTGCGGCGGGACGCCGTCCGGCCAGCTGGCCCACCGGTCGGTGTCCAGCTTCAACCCCTCCAGGTCCCGCAGCAGCATCCGCACCGGGTGACGCTCCCGGTCGAGGACCACGACCACGTTCTGCAGATGCGCCTCGTGCACGACGCCGTGGCTGAGCCAGCAGCGCAGCACCGCCGGCACCAGCAGCCCGATGTACGCGCGCCACCAGGGCACCGGATCCGGTACCGCCAGCGGCGTGGCGGCCAGCGCCGCCGCCAGCACCGGGGTGTCCCCGGGTCGCAGGTGCGGACGCAGGCCGGTGCGCAGGATCGTCCCGTACGCCTCGTCCGCGCCCGCGACGTTGACTGTGCGGTAGGCAGGCTCGGCGAGCACCCCGACCCCGGCCGGCATCGGCACCCGGGCCAGCAGCTCGGTCAGGGCGACCGCGCCGGTGAGTTCGTACCGTGCGTTCTTGCGCAGACAGTTGGTGATCCGTACGTGCAGGCTGGTCTTGACGAACAGATCGGCGTCGGGGGCGTAGAGGGTGCGGACGCTCGCTGTCGGCCGTACCGGAACACCAGCCGCACCGAGGTGGCGAAGCCGCGGGTCCGCTGGCGGGATCAGCGACAGCTGCCAGGGGTGCACCGGCAGCACCCGGTGCCCGGCCGGGGGCCGCGGCGGGTCGAGGGCGGTGATCAGCGGGTCGAAGGGCCCGGCGCCGGCGACGAGGTCGTCCGGTACGGCGAGCCAGTGCAGCCGGAACGCGGTGCGCAGCTCCGGCGCGTAGGCCCGCCAGCTGTCCGGATCACCGCTGCGCCACTTCGGCGTGGGGTGGTGGGGGTGGCCGAAGATCAGCGACTGTTCGGAATCGACGTACGCGTCGATGGCCGGCTCGCCGGTGGGGGTGGGATCCTGCGCCGGACGCTCGGCGAGCAGCCGGGCCACCGTGTCCCGGCTGGCCTGGACCTGCCCGAGGAACTCGTCGTTCACCTGGCCGGTATGAGCGGCGAGCTCCGCCGCGACCAGGGCGGCCAGGCCGGCAGCGTCCAGGTCCTCCCACCGGCCGTCGTCGGTGTTCCGCTGCACCGGCCCGACGTACCGGTGCGCGCCGAGCGGCGAGGTTCGCGCGACGGCGCAGCGCAGTGTCACGCCAAGGTGCCGCAGCAGCAGGCGGGCGGCCCCGCCGACCACGGTGGCGTTGCCATCGGGCAGGGCGATCTCGCGCAGCAGGCAGCCGAAGACGGTGTGGGCCGCGGCCAGGTCGGCGAGGTGGCTGGCGCCGACGCCGGGCCGGGAGCGCAGCTGAGCGCTCGTCATCGTGCCTCCCGGAGGTAGTTCGGGCCGGTGCGCCGGTAGTACTTGTTGACGTCAGAGCAGCCGAGCCGCTGCTTGGGCAGCAGGGTGCCGGCGGTGAGCATCGCCTTGATGGGCAGGTGGGCGGCCCGCAGGACCCGCTCGGTGAAGGATCGCACCGCCGGCCCGTCGCCCCAACGGTCCCGCGCCGCCGCCAGCCGGGGCGCGAGCGCGGCGGCCGGTGCGGGCACCGGCAGCCCTCTGTCGGCCAGGGCGATCAGGGGCGCCGCCGCGGCCAGGTGCAGGGTGATGGTGATGAACACGTCGGCCAGCTCCTGCGGGTCGCGTGCCCACATCCGCTCGTCCCGCAGCGGGAGCCCCGCCGGGCCACCATGCCGGAGGTCCAGTCGGGCGCCGTCGTTGTCCTTGTAGAGCAGGCCGACCGACCCGTCCGGGTGCACCAGCAGGTGGATGTTCTGCGGGTGCGCCTCGAGGGCCACCCCGTGCCGTAGCCAGAGGCAGACGTGCCAGTCGAGCAGCAGATCCAGGTAGGAGTCAAGCAGCGTCTCGGGCCGTCCGCGGCTGACCCGTTCGAGGACGGTGCCCGCGACCGGATCGGGTGCGGCGAGGGCGGCGACCGGCACCACCTGCACCCCATCCAGATCGCGCGGATACCGGCGCAGCAGGAAACCGCGACGTTCGTCGCCGTCGACGTACGCGTAGGTGCTCTCGTCGGCATGACGGATCCGGCCGGCGAAGGCCGGTTCCGCGGTGGCGATCCGGTCGAGCAGCCCGGCGACCGTCGCACCGTCGACCAGCGAGCCCGGGTGCAGTGTCCGCCGGTTGCGGGCCCCGAGGCTCGCGGTCGGCAGCGGCACCTTCAGGTGCAGGTACGGGTCGTGGTCGAGCGCGACGGTCCGCATGGAGAGGGTGGGCCGCGCGGAGATCATCGGTAGGTCCGCCGTCGGTATCGCGTCGCGTGCCGCGGTGAGCGGATGCGCCGGCATCAGCACCTGATCCGGGCGGGGAGCCGACGGCCACCACGCCGGAAGGTCGCCGGTGCTGGTCACGTCCTCGACCGGAACGGCGTACCAGCGCAGGGGGAAGCGCGGCGCGTGCTCAGGCGCGTACCGGAGAAGGTCGTCGTCGTCGAGTCCGTGCCGGCACCGATCGGTGGGGTAGACCGGATGACCGTGGTGCGCGGCGAGCACGTCGTCCAGGAGCGCCGCCGCCATGCCGGTGGGGGTGATCGCACGCTGGGCGGCCACGGCGGCGAGCACGCGTGGCCGGGCACGGGCGGCGAGCCGCCGGGCCCGCAGGTCGGCTCGGCACTCGGCACCGAAGTCCCGCCAGCCCGCCTCGGCCTCGACGTCCCCGTGCGGAGCGAGCAACCTCAGCAGACCGTCCAGTGTGTCTGCCCGCCGGGTGTCCCCGTCGATGACGACGTGCACCACCGGTGCGGCGCTGCGCAGGACCTGCTGGAAGCCGTCCGCGCGAACCGGAATCCGGAGCATCCCGGCGTCGTGCGGGACTTCCCACCAGTCGGGAGCCGCCAGTCTGCCTCCGCTGAGCAGGCCGAGGTGGTCCTCGCGCAGCAGCGCGTCGAGCACCCGGAGGAACACCTCCCGCTCGCAGTCGTCGCTCACTCGACAATCGTCCACTGGAGGTCGCGGCGGAAGGTGGCAAGGGACGCTCGGACGCTGTCCTGGTCGGGGCCGATCGCGTGCAGCACGGCGAGGTAGTCGCGGTTGGTGCCGGTACGGGCGGCGGTGCGGCCCACCTCGCGTAGGGGTCGGCAGCTCAGCCGGACGTCGCCCCGGGTCGTGTCCAGTCGGCCGGGTGCCGCGGCGAGCAGGCCCGTCCGGTCCGCGCAGACGTACTCGACCCGGGCGTACCGGTCGACGGTGGCGGGCAGGTCGAGGGCGGCCAGCGGTTCGCCGAGGTGCAGCCGGATGACGTACTCGAACAGCGGCACGCCGAGCAACTCGGCGAGGATCAGGTCCATCCGGTCACCGATGAGGCGGTAGTTGACCTCGATGAGGCGGACCCGGCCGTCCTGGACCACGTACTCGGTGTGGCAGGCGCCGAGGCCGACCCCGAGCGCGTCGAGCCGCGCTCGCAGCTGGGTGCTGGTCGGCTGCGCCGGGGGTGACCAGTCGAGGCTCTCCTCGGTGAAGGTGGGCGGCGGCCCGAGGTGGGTGCGCCACCCGCCGAGGTCGGCCAGCGCCGTACCGTCGCCGAGGGTGTCGTAGGTCCGCAGCTCTCCCGCAAGGTACTCCTCGACCACGAGGGCGACGTCCGGCCGCCGGCCGCGGATCTCGGCGACCCGGGCGCCCAGCTCCCGGTGGTCGGCCACGAGGTAGGCATCCTCGCTGGCCACCCCCTCGCGGGGTTTGACCACCGCCGGGAACATCTCCTCCGACACGGCGGGCGGGACACCGGGGCCGACGGCGACGGAGCGGACCAGGTCGAGCCCGGCCGCCTCGATCGCCCTGCGGGCCGCGGCCTTGTCCTTGCAGAGACGTGCCGCGTCGGGATCCTTGCCGGGAAGACCGAGCTTGCGGGCGGCGACGGCGGTCACCTCCTGAAGGTGGTCGCTGTTGGACAACAGCGCCACCGGTCGGTCGGGTGCTGTCGCCGCGACCACCGCTGCCGCGTCCCGGATCGCACACCGCGCCACCGGCGAGCCGGCCGGCCACTCCCCGGGTCGATCGGTCAGCACGGTGACCGGCAGACCGAGCGATGCCGCCGCCGGGAGGAAGCCCTCCAGGACGGCGTCGGTGGGGTTGAGCGCGGTGATGTAGAGCCGCATACCGCCTCCGTCGACTAGGACTATCGCCGTTATTAGGCTAGCCTATCCTTATTGTGGAGGTATGCGCGGTCTGGGTGGCTCTGCTGCCTACCCCCGACGGGCTCAGACTCCGACCGGTGCGCCCGGTGCAGCAGCCCGGCGGCCACCAGGCCACCGACCAGGACTGCGACGGCGCCCACCGTCTGCCCGGTCTCCAGCGCCGAGGCGAAGGCGACGGTGACCGCCTCCCGTTCCGGCCCTTCACGGGCCGCGGCGAGAGCCGCCGGGAACGATCCGGCACCGGCCAGGGTGGCCGGCAGCAGGGCGGCGAACCGGGCGTTCAGCACGGCGCCCAGCACGGCGATGCCGAGGCTGCCGCCGACCTCGGTCATGGTGCCGTCGACCCCCGCGCCGGCGCCGGCCTTCTCCGCCGGGATCGCGCTCATCACCGCCTCGACGATCGCCGGATTGGCCAGAGCGCAGCCGACACCCATGACGAGCAGCCCACCCAGCAGCACCCCGTAGCCGTCGGAGGGGAGCAGGGTGACCACTGCGAGACCACCCGCTAGCAGCGTCATGCCCACGGCGATGGCAGCAGCCAACCCGAGCCGACGGATCAGGGCCGCGGCGACGCCGCTGACGTTCAGCAGCACAATGGACAGAGCGAACGGCGCCATCCGCAGGCCGGCCTCCCAGGCCGGGTAGCCGCGGACGAACTGCAGGTGCTGGGTGAGCAGGAACAGCGCGCCGGTGGCCCCGAACGTGATCAGGACGACGCCGGAGATCGCGCCGACGAAACGCCGGTCCCGGAAGAAGTGCATGTCCAGCATGGGGTCGGTGGTCCGCCGCTCCCAGTGGACGAAGAGCCCGAGCAGGAGTACGCCGACGGCCGCCGTGCCGAGCACCCCAGCCGACACCCAACCCCGCTCCGGCCCGGAGATGATCGACCAGACGACGGCGGTCAGCCCGGCGGTGGAGAGCACCGCGCCGACCACGTCGAGGCGGCCACCGGCCGCATTCCGGGACTCGGGTATCAGCGCACGGCCGACCACCAGGCAGACCAGCACGACGGGGACGTTCATCAGGAAGATGGCGCCCCACAGCAGGTGGGCGAGGATTGTGCCACCGATCGGTGGTCCGACAGCAAAGCCCAACGCGCTGGTGGCAGCCCAGATGCCGATGGCCCGGGACCGTTCGGCACCGTCGAACACCTGCATCGCGACCGCGAGGGTGGCGGTGACCAGCAACGCACCACCGATGCCCATCCCGGCCCGCGCGGCGATCAGCTGCCCGCTGGTGCTGGCGAGGCCGGCGGCCAGCGAGCCGAGCCCGAACAGGACCAGCCCGGCGAGCAGCATCCGACGGCGCCCGTACCGATCGGCGGCGCTGCCGGCGGTGAGCAGCAGACCCGACAGAACCAGCGCGTACGCGTTGATCATCCATTGCACGTCGGCGGTGCTGGCGCCCAGCTCGGTGGTGAGCACCGGCACCGCCACGGTCAGCACCGTGTTGTCCAGCACCACGACGAGCTGGGCGGCACAGAGCACGGCCAGGATGAGCCACCGGTGGGGCAGCCGGGCCGACGCGGTGGTCAGGGTGGCTGACCGAACCGCCGTCTGACCGGCGGTCGGCGCGTCCACAGCCGCCCCGTGTCCGCCACCGAATGTCATGCCACTGCCTTCACAGCGTCCGGTGTTGGCTCCGTGGCCGACCCGGGGAGGGGCGCACGGGGGAACCGTCGCTGGTGCGCGAGGCCCAGGGCGACCCCGGCGACCACCAGCAGGATGGCGGCGACCGCGACGGCCGGATAGCCGACCCGATCGGCCGCCGCGAGGCCGACGGAGGCGGCCACGAACGAGCAGACCAGCCCGAACGACGACAGCACGGTGAAGTCGGTGCCGCCGGTGCCCGGTCGGGAGTAGTCCATGTTGACCGTGTAGAGCACGACGTTGGCGATCGTGTAGGCGACCATGAAACAGCAGAGCGCGACGACCGTCCCGGCCAGCGGCGCGCGGCCGTTCATCAACGGCAGCAGCATCATCGTCGACACCACCAGGGCCAGTCCCCCGAGCACCAGCACACCGCCGCGCCCGAACCGACCGATGCCGAGCCCCGCGAGCAGACCGGCCACGATGGCCGGCGCGCTGATCACCACACCCGTCACCACGCCGATCCGGCCCAACGACCATCCCGCGTCGACCAGGGCCGGCGTCACCAGGGCGTACGCCATGCCGGCGCCGACGTAGACCAGGGGCACCACGCCGAACGTCCACCACCGGCACCCCGGCTGGCCGAACACCGACAGCAGCGCCCGGTAGGCCGTGCCGACCCGGGCCACCCGGTCGGTACGGGCCGGCTCACGGAACCGCCACACCACCAGCAGGCCGATGGCTGTCAGCGCGGCCAGCAAGCTGATCGCCGGCACCCAGCCGAACCGGTCGTAGACCACCACGCAGGCGCCGCCGCCGAGCAGGTTGCCGAGGTAGCTCGCCGCCACCTGGATGCCGTTGCCGGTCCCACGGGCCGACTCGGTGAGCATCCGCACGGCGACCGCGTCCACGGCGATGTCCTGCGTGGCGGAGAAGAGGACGTACAGCGCGCAGATGGCGATGACCGGGCCGAGCGCGTCTGCCGGGCGGGAGAACGGCAGCAGCGCCAGCAGGGCGATGACCAGGGCGCTCTGGAGCACGAGCAGCCAGGATCGGTAGTGGCCACGGCGACGGGAGCCGTACCGGTCGAGGATCGGCGCCCAGAGGAACTTGACGGGCCAGATCAGACCGACGATCTGCAGCAGGGCCAGGGTGTCCAGCGAGGTGCCGCCGTCGCGCAGGATGGCGGTCAGCCCGACGGTGATGAAGCCGATGCCGAGATACTGCGTGACGTACAGCGCGGTCAGGGTGCCGAGGCGACCCGTCATGCGGCTTTCCAGTACGCGAGAGACGTCAGCTGACCCTTGTCGACGCTCAGGGTGCGCCGGACGTGCCGGACGATGGTGCGGGTGCTGGCCGCCTCGCAGGCCACCCAGTAGTGGGCCGCGTCGCTGGCGGGCAGGGCGGCGCAGACCGTGTCGACCAGGTGCTGCCCGGCGTCGCGCCGAGGCACCCAGGTGACGTCGTGGTGCGCCCTGGCTCGTGGCGTGAGCGCCTTCCCGCCCTCGTGGGCGTACTCCAGCCAGACCGTCGCCTGGATGTCGGCGCCGGCGTCGAGCAGGCTGTTCACCGCCGGCAGGGAGGCCGCGTCGCCAACGAGGTAGAGGTGCCCGGGTGCGGGGTCTGGCAGCTGGAACGCGCTGCCCTGGACGGTGGCGCCGATGGTGTCGCCGACCCGTGCCGTGGTGGCCCA
This sequence comes from Micromonospora sp. NPDC005206, assembly GCF_040608175.1. Classification (NCBI taxonomy): domain Bacteria; kingdom Bacillati; phylum Actinomycetota; class Actinomycetes; order Micromonosporales; family Micromonosporaceae; genus Micromonospora; species Micromonospora sp. NPDC005206. Next base: position 205,843 of record NZ_JBEXHU010000007.1, on the reverse strand, counting down.
GCGTGCGGCGCAACCGTCGTGGATGGCGAATTCGAGGCTGAACCGGCCCGTCGCCGGGTCGGGGTCCACCAGCGTGTACGCGCGCTGGTGTGCGCGGCCGTCATTGTCGAACCACAGCCGGACCCACATCGTGGGGTGGACCCCGCACGCCTCCAGCAGGCCGCCGCCGTCCAGGAGCAGCCGCTGGTAGTGCCCGTCGATCGACTCGGCGCCCAGCACGGTCAACCGAAAGTCCCGGCCTCCCATGGCTTTGAGGACCAGGGCCTCCCAGTTCCGTTTCACGCACCCCTCCAGGTAAGGTCAGCCTTCGTTAGGGGAGGGTAACCTAACCTGACACCGGACGGAACACGTGTCCCCCTCGCTTCGGCGCAGTGCCTGAATGAGCCACGCCGACCGCGACGAGCGCCAGTTGTGGGCGGACGGGCATCGACGCACTCGCCCGGTCACGGCCCACCTCACCGCCCCTCAGCACAGGACAGCGCGACATGACATACCAGGAGAAGATCCCCGGCCTCGGCGAGTTGTCGCTGGTGACCGTCGACCCCGACCGGCACGCCGAACTCCTGCACGTCTGGGTCACCCGCCCCCGCAACTCCTTCTGGGGCATGGGGTCCCACACGCTGGAGCAGGTACGCGAGATCTACGCCTTCGTCGACAGCCTGCCGACGCACCACGCGTACCTGATCATGATCGACGAGGAGCCGGTCGGCCTCTTCCAGACCTACCAGCCCGAGGCGGACCCGGTCGGCGAGCGCTACCCCGTCCAGCCCGGCGACGTCGGGATGCACCTGCTGCTCAGCCCCGACCGGCGCCTCGCCCAGGGCCTCACCGCCGCCGCCGGTCCCGCCCTCGCGCGCTTCCTGTTCCGCGACCCGGCCGCCCAGCGGATCGTCGTCGAGCCGGACGTGCGCAACCACCTCGCGCTACGCCGACTGGAGGTCGAGGGCTTCACCTTCGGGGCCGAGATCGAGATGCCGGACAAGCGCGCCCGGCTCGCTTTCCTCACGCGCGCGCGGTTCGAGTCGGACCACCCGACCCCGGCCTGACCGCCGACTCGGCCGGCAGCGGAGGGTGCTCGCGCACTGAGGGCATGCGCTGGCGCATGACGAACGGCGATGCCGGGTATGGTGCGGTGTATTGGTGTCGCCGGGCCTTCCCCGGGATCCAGACACCGCGCTCTGGCGCCAGTGCGAGCGCCGCGTTTGTCACGAGGTTGTGCGGCAGGAGTTGCCGACGGCCCAGACTCACTCCTTGTTGAACAAAGGACCCGTGCATGACATCGAACGGAACTGATCGACCCGTGTTGTTTCTCGCCAACGCGGCCGCCGACGGGCTGGACAGCTCGAGCGTGACCGTCGACGGCAGCGAGGAGGCCATGCGGCGCCTACGCCATCCGTTCGCGGTGAAGCCGGCCCGGCCTACTGCGACGGCGGGCGACAACCCGGAGCAGCGCGACTGATTTGAGGCTTCCACTCCATCTGCCCCACCACGGGCTCCCCACTCACGAGCATCCTGCCCTCGCCACGCTGCCGGAAACCGGGCGCAGGATCCTGAGCCGCGCTTTCACGGCAGCCAGGCCCAGGCCCAGGTCGGCATCTCGCGACTGCACGCCTCCCGGCTGATCACCCAATCGTGGCCGGGCTGCGCGGCCACCTCTCCGACGACCGCGCCCGGACCTGTTCCGGCATAGATTTTCTGGGTCGGCCGGGGCCAGCTTCGGCGGCAGGATCCAGCGCCGATCCGGCGGGCGGTAGGCGACGAATCCCTCCTGACAGCACCACTCACGCTGCCGGGTCCGGCCGGCGCCGTTACGGTCGAGGTTGCCGGAAGCGGTCCCCCGACCCGGGGTGGCCGGGGAAACGCCGACGAACAGGACAGCCATGACGGTTCACATCGATCTCGCGGGCAGGACCGCGCTGGTCACCGGTTCGACCCAGGGGATCGGCGCGGCCATCGCGGCCGGCCTCGCTCGCGCGGGGGCCCGGGTGGCGGTCAACGGCCGTACCGCCGCCAGTGTCCAGAAGGCGGCGGTGGCGTTGCGGAGCGAGGTCCCCGGTGCCGACGTGATCGAGGTCGATGCCGACGTGGCCAGCGACGAGGGCACCGCCCGGACCCTCGACCTGCTGACCACCGTCGACATTCTCATCAACAATCTGGGCATCTTCGGCCCCACTCCCGCGCTGGAGATCTCGGATGACGAGTGGCGTCGCTACTTCGATGTGAACGTGCTGGCCGGCGTCCGACTGACCCGGGCCTACCTGCCCGGGATGATGGAGCGCGGCTGGGGACGCGTGCAGTACATCGCCAGCGACTCGGCGGTCGCGATCCCGGCCGAAATGATCCACTACGGTGTCTCCAAGACGGCATTGCTCGGCGTCTCACGCGGGTTCGCGAAGGCTGCCGCCGGCACGGGCGTGACCGTCAACTCCGTGCTCGCCGGGCCCACCCACACCGGCGGCGTCGAGGGCTTCATCTCCGACCTCATGGGCGACAGCCTGCCGTGGGACGAGGCGCAGCGGGAGTTCATGCGGCAGCACCGGCCGCAGTCCCTGCTTCAGCGGCTGATCGAGCCCGAGGAGATCGCCAACATGGTCACCTACCTCGCCTCTCCCCTCGCCTCCGCGACGACCGGCGCCGCGGTCCGGGTCGACGGCGGCTACGTCGACGCGATCATCCCGTAGGCGTTCCGACTGGGCATCGCCACTCAGAGCTGGACGATGTGACCCACCCGTGGTGGCGTACGGCCGCCGAGGACCTCGATCCACGCGTGCCGCAGGGCTTCCGGCCCCGCGCCGACCCGGACGTCGAGCCAACCGCTCACCACCGCGGTGAACCGTTGCCAGGCCTCGCTGAACCGTTGGTCCAGCCCTTCGCGGCCCCAGTCCAGGCTGCGCTTGCGCATCTGGACCGGCGCGAAGAACACCTCCTCGGCCGCGTCGGCGTTCGGGGTCTGGTTGGTGAGCCCGACCGCGATGTCCCGGACGAGTTGGTCACCGAGGTGTCGTCGCAGAGCGGTACGGGTCGATGGCGCTCCGGACAGATCGAGATAGACGGTCGGAACCACGTCGAGGACGCCGATGTCGTCGTAGGAGTGGACCTCGTCGTAGCAGCCGAGCGACCGTGTGAAGGCGACGTTGCCCGGTGCGGTGAGCCCGACCAGGCGCGGGCCACGGCCGTGCAGTTCGAACGCCGTGGCGTAGGCGGTCTTGCTGGACGCCGACGACATCACCAGCGAGGTTGCGCCGTGGAAGCCGTTGTCGGCGACCTGGTCGGCCAGCATGAAGGAGGTGAAGAACAGCGGCCGGAACAGGACCAGCAGATCCTCCTGCTCGGGCCGGTACGCCGAGTCGCCGGTGGTCGACCGGTAGGCGTTGTACGGCGAGGGCAGCCCGGCCCGGTGCGTGCTCGCGTCGCGGAACCCGGACGCGTCCACCCGGTGTGGCCGCACCACGAGGTGACCCGCGGGCGGGAGGTAGCCGTAGACCCGCTGCCCCTCCGCGACCTCCGGAACCGTCGACGCGATCACCTCGGCGAAGCCCCACAGCGGCGGGAGCCCCCACTGCGACCCGAGCCCACGGGCGTCCGGCGGGAAGAACTGCCAGTAGCGCATCGAGTCACCGAGCACCGCGTAGGTCACGTTGTTGGCGGTCAGGCCGACACGGTCCACCCGGAGCAGCGCCTCACCGTCGGACAGAGCGGAGGTCGCGCCATCGACGATGGTGGTCCGGCCGAGGTCATCACGGGCCACGGCGAATGTCCATGAGGCAGGCATGGTCTGAAGCTAGACAGTCCCGGAAACGGAGACAAGTGCACTCTCAATGCAAAATCCCGCTCACGGGGAGGGCGCGTCGGCCAGGTCGGCCGGGTCGAGGTGCAGGGTGGCGAGCAGGCCGGAGTGCTTGGCCGGGTCAACCTGCTCCGGGAGCTCGCGCTCGACCCAGTCGGCTCTGGCCTGCTGGCCCCGATCACGAAGTGCGTTGACGATCCGGTCCCTGGCGATCTTCATCTGGTGCTCCCTGGTTGAGCCGTCCCCAACGGTCATGCTCGCCGGACGGCGGTGTGAACGGGTCGGACTCCACCACCGGCCATCGCGCTGAACCCGAATGTGCGGTGACCGGTTGATCCGACAGCCGGACGTGGTCAGTGATCAACCAACACGACCAGCACTCGCGGCGATGAAGATGACGATCGTTAACGCCCCTCGTGGGCTGGTGGCGACAGCGACTGCCGGCCACCGGGGCCCCGGGCGACATGCCCACCGTACGCCCTCGCCCTGTGGAAACGCACAATCCGGCGCTGGCCGTCAGGGTGCGATGCGGAGGACCCGGATCGCGCTGTCGTCGTAATCGCTGAAGCGGTACCTGAGCCCGGCGAACGGACTGCCTGGAAAGTCCCCGGTGATCGTCGTGGTCACGATGGTGCCGGCGGGAATGATGTAGACGTCGGTGATCTCGTACGACACCAGCGGCACCTCGCGGCGCCACTCGCGGATCGCCTCGATGCCGCGGTACTCGGTCGACTCGTCCTCGACGACGGCGTCCTGCGCGAACAGGGCGAAGTAGTCCTCGGAATCCGGCTGGCCGGCGAGTTCGAAGTAGCGGCGAATGATGTCCGGCGTCGCCTGGTTGGCGGTCATTGTTCGGTGTCCCTTCTGCGGGTCGGGTCGGGTCAGACCGTCGGAATGGTGCCGCCGTCGATCACGTGCTCCGCGCCGACGATCGACGAGGCGCGGTCGGAGACCAGGAAGGCCACCAGGTCGGCCACCTCGTCCGGGCGTGCCGGGCGGCCCAGCGGGATACCGCCCAGGGAGTCCATCAACTGCCCGAGGGCGGTGTCGCGGTCGACGCCGTTCCCGGCGGCGAGGCGGTCGACCAGGGCGTCGGCGGCGGTGGTCTGAATGAAGCCGGGTGCCACGCAGTTGACCCGGACGCCGTACGGCGCCACCTCGTTGGCCAGGCCCTTGCTGTACGCGGTCAGCGCCGCCTTGGCGGCCGCGTACCCGAGGGTGGCCTCGTACATCGGCTTGCGGCGCTGGATCGAGGAGAGGTGCACGATGGCACCGGCGCGCTTCTCGATCATGGATGGAACGAGGCGCCGGTCGAGGCGTACCGCGCCGAGGAGGTTGAGGTTCAACTCGTCGGCCCAGGCCTGCTCGGTCAGCGCGGCGAAGCCACCCGCCGGGGCGTGCGACCCGCCGACGACGTGCACGACGATGTCGGCGCCACCCTCGCCGAGCAAGCGTTCGGCCACCGCCTGCGCGCCGTCGACGCTCGACGTGTCGGCGGCGATGAACCGGTCGGTGAACTCGAACTCCTCGGGCTCACTGCGGGCACTGATCCACACGTCCGCGCCGACCTCGCGCAGCCGGGCGGCGATCGCCGCGCCGGCACCCTTCGTACCGCCGGTCACCAGGGCGCGGCGGCCCTGGAGCGAGTCCCGTGCGGACACCGTTTCGGACATCGGACACCCCTGTCTGCGCAGCATGAAGCGGGCGTCGTCGGGACGCCGTATAGTTGCTTCTGAAACAGAACCTACTGACTTCGACAGTAGCACCGACTCGAAAGAGGGCACATCCGTGGCAGGAAAGATCCGCTTGGAGGACCGCGAGTGCCCGCTGTCCAGCGCACTGGGCTACGTGGGCGAGTGGTGGACACTTTTGATCCTGCACGACGCCTTCGACGGGTACACCCGGTTCGACCAGTTCCAGGCCAACCTGGGCGTCTCGTCCAGCATCCTGACCAGCCGGCTCAAGACCCTCACCGGCCAGGGGCTGCTCGAACGACGTCGCTACCAGACCAGGCCGGACCGCTACGAGTACGTCCTCACCGACCTCGGCCGCAGCCTGCGGCCCGTCGTGGTCGCCCTGGCCGCGTGGGGCAACTCCCGCCTGGACCCGAGCGAACGCAGCATGATCCTGGTCGACCGGAACACCGGCGTGGAAGCCGATCCGGTCATCGTCGACCGGAGCACCGGTCGTCCGCTCGACGACAGCGACTTCGTCTTCGCCGCCGGCCCGGCCGCCAGCGAGATCATGCGCAAGCGCTACGAGCACATCCCGACCCAGTCGGCACCTCTCTGAAACACGCCTTGGTGGCCGCAGTCGTAAGTTCTTCACGCCGGCAACGCTCTTTCGTCATGACCGGGCGAGGAGTCGGGTCTCCACTGCGTCGGTGACCGCGAGGTGCCGGCGGCGGCTCGGCATCATCATGGTCGGGTGGGAGATGCTCCAGGCCGCGCTAGCGCAGATCATCTCCTTGATGCGGGCGGCGGTCCGGCCCGTGATGACGGTGGACGTGACCTGATCCTCGGGGGTCACGCGCTGGATGATTCCATCGCGGCGTCCGAGGCTGATGCACTGCAAGGAGTAGCCGATCGTGGTCTCGGGAACCTTGCGACCGGTCAAGCGCGCGGCGATGACGTCGGCCGCCAGCCACGCCATCGGGTTTGCCGAGGCGCAGGACATCCGCAGTGGCTTGCCGCCCGCTCCTTCGGCGAGCGCGGCGTCGCCGACGGCGTACACATCGGGGTGCGAGACCGATCGCATACTGGCGTCGACGACGATCCGGCCACTGTCGGACACCTCAAGGGTGGTGGCGGCCGCGATCGGGTGCACGGTGAAACCCGCGGTCCACACGGTCACCTGAGCCTCGATCTTTCTACCTGCACCGGTGACCACGCCGTTCGCTTCGACGCGCGTGATGTCGGCATGGTCGTGGACCGTGATGCCAAGCCGGTCCAGGGCGCCGCGCAAGTGGCGCTGGGCCTTGTCGCTGAGCCAGCCGCCGACGCGGCCACGGGCGGCGATCGCGACCTCAAGGTCCGGGTGGGCTTCGGCGATCTCGGTGGCTGCCTCGATGCTGGTCAGGCCGCCGCCCACGATCAGCACGGTCCCACCGCACTTCACCTCGCTCAGGCGCGCCCGCAGCCGGAGCGCGGCCTGCTTGCCGGCCACGTTGTAGGCGTGCTCTGCGACACCGGGGACGCCGTGATCGGTGATGGCACTGCCCAGGGCGTACACGAGAGTGTCATAGACGAGGGTCTCACCGCCGAGATCGACGGTCTTGCCTTCCACATCGACAGCGGCGACCCGCGCGGTCCGGACCTGTACGCCGGTGCCCGCGTAGACGTCGCGCAGTGGGCGAGGCTGCAGATCTTGCCCGCTCGCGAGCTGGTGCATGCGTACCCGTTCGACGAACTCCGGGTCGCCGTTGACCAGGGTGATCTCGATGTCGTCGCGGTGCAGCCGCTTGGCGAGGCGCCCGGCGGTGTTGGCTCCGGCGTATCCGGCTCCCAGGACGACGATGCGGTGCTTCATGGCTCGCTCCTATCTGGTTGCTTTCACCTCCTGAACCGGACAGGCGCGCGATCCCTGACAGGGAACGAGTGTGAGCTGGGTCACCAATCCACCACCAGTGGGCGATGGGGTCCAGCGGCCGCCCACTGTCGCGCGACGCGCTGAAGTTTGTCCGGGTTGACCTGGATGTGGATCGACGCCAGACCGTCGGGGGTCGCATCGAGGCAGAACACGCCGATGACCTGCTCGTCGACCTCCGCCAGCACGGCAGGACCGCCGTTGACGACGACGGCGTAGAAGGCGGGAGTGCCACCGACGAGGGCTCGCTTGGCATCGCTCGGCTGGAACAGAGCACGCAGGTACTTCGCGATGTCCATCGCTCCGATGACCGGGGTCCTGCGGGCATGAACCTTGCCGCCGCCGTCGGCCATGCTGACCGCGTCGTCGACGAGCAGCCGGATCAGCGGCTTGGTGTCGCCACTGAGGGCCGCGGCGAGAAACTCCTCGACGATCTTCCGGGCGGCGACCGCATCGATCTCCGTGCGGGATCGTTCGACAGCCAGATGCTGCCTGGCACGCCGGTAGATCTGCTGACAGTTCGACTCGGTGATGTCCAGAATCTCCGCGATCTCGCGGTGCGCGTACCCGAACGCCTCGCGCAGCACATACACCACGCGCTCATTGGGGGACAGCCGCTCCATCAGGGTGAGCATCGCCATGGAGACCGACTCGCGCTGCTCGAGGGTGTCGGCGGGACCGAGTATCCGATCTCCGTCCAGCACCGGCTCAGGGAGCCACTGCCCCACGTACGTCTCCCGCCTGGCCCGCGCCGAGGTGAGCTGGTTGAGGCAGAGATTGGTGACCACCTTCGTCAGCCACGCTTCGGGCGTCTCGATCCGTTCCCGGTCCGCCGCATGCCAGCGCAGGTACGTATCCTGCACCGCGTCCTCCGCATCACCGGCCGATCCCAGCAGCCGATAGGCGATCGCCTCCAAGCGGCCCCTGGAGCTCTCGAACAGATCGGCCTCGTGCGTGCGGAGCGACATTGCCCCATGATTGATCATGCGCGCAGGCCGCGTCTACTCGCCCCAGACACCCTGGATCACCCGTGTGAGACCGTGGCCAGGGATGCGGGCCCTGCCGTACTGGACCCCGCCGCATGACCCCCGAAGGATTTACACCTCAGACCACTTAGTGCTGGTGCGGCCGGTTTCGGACGAGGGCGAGGGCGAGCACGGCGGTCGCGAGGAAGACGATGCCGTTGACCCGCAGGCCGGCCTGTACGCCGGCGGTCAGCGCCTCGGCGAGCGCGGACCGGACCGGTTCGGGCAGCGCCGGGTCACCGGTGGCGCCGCCGGCCACCGCCGTCCGCACCGCCGTCCGGGTCGGCTCGCCCACCTGGTGAGCGGCGAGCCGGTCGGGCAGGTCGGCCAGCATCGTGGTGGTGAGCAGCGTGCCCAGCAGGGACGACCCGAGCACCGAGCCGACCTGGCGGGCGGCGTTGACCGCACCGGAGGCCATCCCGGCCTGGGCGGGCGCGACGCTGGCCAGCGCCGCCGCGGTCGCCGGGGCCACCACCAGGGCGCTGGCGGCGCCGAACAGGGCCAGCAGCGGCCAGCGGTGGTCGAACGGGGTGGTCGGGCCCTGGGCGGCCAGACCGAAGCTGGCCAGGGCACCGAGGACGAGACCGACGGTGAGGGGGGCCTTGAACCCGGTGCGGCGGATCGCACGCCCGGCGGCGAAGGCGGCGACCGCGTAGACACCGAAGAGCACCAGCATCCGCCAGCCGGTGTCCAGCGGGCTGAGCGCCTGAGCACGCTCGTGGAACAGGACGAGCAGGATCGCCACACCGGTGAAGCCGAACAGCGACACCGCCGCGACGACCATGACGGCGCTGAACGACGCGGACCGGAACAGCCGTACGTCGAGCATCGGCGCGCTGGTACGCAGCTCGACCAGCACGAACCCGACCAGCGCGGCGGCGGAGACGATCCAGGTCGTCGCCACGACCGGGCTGGTGTAGCCGTCCCGGCCGCCCCTGATCATGGCGTAGACGGCGGCGGCGATGGCGATGGTGCCGAGCAGCAGACCCGGCACGTCCAGGCGGCCCGCGCCCTGCCGGGACTCGGCCACCCCAATCGCGGCCACGACGAGGGTGACCACACCCAGCACGATCGTCGACAGGAAGACGCTGTGCCAGTGAAAGTGCCGCAGCAGGGTGCCGGCGATCAGCGGCCCGACCGCCAGGCCGATGCCGGAGGCGGCCGACCAGGCGGTGATGACCTCGGTGCGTCGGTGCGGGTCGGTGAAGGTCGCGCCGAGGATCGCCAGGCTGTTCGGCAGGATCAGGGCCCCGCCGAGGCCCGCCACCAACTGCCCGGCGATCACGCAGGCCGCGGTGGGGGCCGCGGCGACGACGGCGCCACCAACGATCATGGCGATGACGCCGGCGGCGAACATCCGCCTGCGCCCGTACCGGTTGCCCAATGTGGCGGCGGACAGGACCAGGCTCGCCACCACCAGGGTGTAGGCGCTGGGGATCCAGATCAGGGTGGTCGGGTCGACGCCCAGGTCGCGCTGGATGGTGGTCAGGGCGGAGACCGTCGCGGTGATCTGGAGGAACGTGATCATCGCGCCCAGGCACATGGCGATCAGGGTCACCGCGCGGGAGCCGCGAACGGATGGACGCGCGGTGGCGGTCGGCGCGGGTGCGCTCGCGTGCGGCGGGCGTGCTGATCCGATCGGGGCCGTGGTGCGCTGGTCGGTCACAGGGGGTCCTAAGGTTCGGTCCACGCGGGTGCCGGGTCGACGGCGACGGCGGGGAGGCGGACGGCGCCAGTCAGGCAGCGCCGGCTGACGTGAGCTGACTTGCGCATAGCTAAGCCAGAGTCCAGTCAAGCACCTGACTAGCGATTGCGCAAGTCAGGCCGTACGCTGGTGGCATGGCGGATCTACGTGACGACCGCGACTCCTGGTCGATGGCGAACTGCTCGGTCGCCCGCGCGATGGACATCGTCGGCAGCAGATCGACCATGCTGATCATGCGGGAGGCATTGCTCGGTACGCGCCGTTTCGACGACTTCGTCCGTCGGGTCGGGGTCGGCGAGCCGGCCATGGCCGCCCGGCTCAAGGAACTGGTCGGCGCCGGCCTGCTCGAACGGATCCCCTACCGGGAGCCGGGGCAGCGCACCCGCCACGAATACCAGCTCACCCCCAAGGGCCGTGAACTGCTGCCGGTGGTCACCGCCCTGCGCAACTGGGGTGACACCTGGGCCGCCGACGAAACCGGCCCCGGCCTCCTCGTCACCCACCACGGTTGCGGCAAGCCGATCCGCGCGGTGCTCCGCTGCGAAGCCGGCCACGACGTCAAAGACGACGAGACCGACATCCTCGCCGGGCCGGGCCTGATCCGGCGCGGGTGACCGCAGGCGTCATCCGGCCGGTTCGAAGACGGCCCGTACGCAGCCGTCGATCCTGTTCTTGAACATGCTGTAGCCCTGCGGAGCCTGGTCGAGCGGCATGGTGTGGGTCGCCAGGTGCTCGGTGACCAGTTCGTCGCGCGCCATCCGTTCGAGCAGCATCGGAATGTAGCGGTGGCCGTGCTGCTGGGCGCCGCGCAGCGTGAGGCCCTTGTTCATCACCGCGCCGAGCGGGAACCTGTCCACCAGACCGGCGTAGACACCGAGCAGGAACACGCTGCCACCCTTGCGGCAGTTGTGGATGGCGTCCCGGGCGGCTACCGGCGCGTCCGGCTCCAGCCGCAACTGCTGCTTGATCTGGTCGTACCATGACTGCGGGCCGGTGCTGTGCGACTCCATCCCGACCGCCTCGATGCACACGTCCGGCCCCCGCCCGCCGCTGCGTTCCAGCAGTTCGCCGCCCACATCGTGGCTCTGGTAGTTGAGGGTCTCCACCCCCAGGTGCGTCTCCGCCATCCGTAGCCGGTCGTCGAAGCGGTCGATCACGATCACCCGTTCGGCGCCCAGCAGCACCGCTGCCCGCGCCGCCATCTGGCCCACCCCGCCGGCGCCCCACACCGCCACCACGTCACCGGGCCGGACACCGCCCAGGTCGGCGCCCATCCACCCGGTGGGAGCGGCGTCGGAGGCGAACAGCGCACGCTCGTCGCTCACCCCGTCCGGAACCGGGAACGCCCCCTGGTCCGCGTACGGGACCCGGATGTACTCCGCGTGACTGCCCGCGAAGCCGCCGAGGGCGTGCGAGTAGCCGTAGCAGCCGCCGAGCATTGGGCCCCGGGGGCTCTCGATGACCGCCGGGTTGGTGTTGCCGTTGTCGCACAGCGAGAACTGCTGCTGCTGGCAGTACCAACAGCGACCGCACGAGATGAACGAGCAGACCACCACCCGGTCCCCCACCCGGTGCCTACGCACCTGGGGGCCGACCTCGACCACCTCACCCAGGAACTCGTGGCCGAGGACGTCGCCGCGCTCCATGAAGGGGAGGTAGCCGCCCAGCAGGTGCAGGTCGGAGCCGCAGGTCACCGTCTTGCGTACCTTGATGATCGCGTCCTGCTCGTTGCGCAGCTGCGGCTCCGGCACCTGGGTCACCGCCAGCTCGTCGGCGCCCTGCCACACCAGTGCCTTCACCGCCGCCCCTCCTGTCGGCCCTGCCGTCTCACCGTCCGGTCCGACGCTAGCGGCGGGCCGGCGCGGCGGCGGTGGTTCAGCCGGGTTGCTGCCAGGCGGCGAGGCGGAGCCCAAAATGACGCCCAAAGTACCCGTGACGTTACGAGCTTGTTTCCAAGGTTTCCGGCAGGTTACGAGCGCCTCTCGACGATCGATACCGCTCCTACGTTTCGGCCACCGTCATCAGTCGTGGCGGCCGGCACCGAACGTTGGAGGCAACGACGTGCCACAACCGAACGCACATCGGACCGGACGGACGGCGGCGGGTGAACCGGCGCGGGCCGCGGGGGCGATGGCCGAGCTGGAGGCCGGCATCGAGGGCCACGACGCGCCACTCGCCCTGGCCGTCCTGCGCCGGTGCCGGGAGCTCGTTCCGGACTGACGCGTGGTGTGCCGCCGACGGAGGAGCCGCCGACGGCACACCACAATGGATCAGAGAACGATCTGGTGCACCCGGTCGTCGACGCCGCGTACCGCCAGCCAGGCGCTGCCGTCGGCGCCTGCGGCGGCGCCCGGTGCGCCCCGGAACGCGTCGGTGGCGAACTCGCCACGACGGAACCAGCCGCCCCACGCCCCGTCGACCAGGTTGCGCTGCCAGAGCCGGTTGTCGGCGGCCAGCGCGAAGAGGTAGACCCGCCCCTCGGTGGCCAGCAGGGTCGGGCTGCCGCTGGTGGTGCCGCCCAGGCTCGTCCAGGCCGACCAGGTGGTGCCGGTCCGGCTGCGCCACCACACCTCGTCGGTGCGGCTGCGGACCGCGACGTGCAGCACGCCGGCGTCGTCGACGACGGCACTCGGCCGGCCGTAGATCGGCCGGTCGTCGGGCGCGCCGATGCCCGTCCAGCCGCTGCTCGGGGTACGCGAGAAGAGCATGCCGTCGGCACCGCGGACGATCAGCGTCCACTGGGTCGGGCTGGTCCAGGCCACCGTGGGCCCGTCGGTCACCGTGCCGCCGAGGCTCCGCCACGGCCCCCACTTGCCGGCGACGTAACTGCGCTGCCAGGCCGCGTTGTCGGTGCCCCGTACGAAGACGTCGATCCGCCCGCCGGCGGAGCCGTACGCGGCCGGCTGGCCGAGGATCCGGCCGCCGACCGGGCCGCCGAGGGACGTCCACCAGGTCCCCCAGGTCGCACCCGAGCGGGTGTTCACCGCCAACGCGCCCTGCGCCGTGCGGACGAAGGCGGTGGCGTGCGTGTCGTCCACCCGGACCAGCGCGGGGCTGGCGCTGGCGGTGCCGCCGAGGCTGGCACCGGCGACCTGGTCGGCACCGGTCAGGCCGAGCATGGCCACCCCGTGCGCCGGGACCTGGACGGTGTACGAGCCGGTGAACGGCTGGACCCCGGCCGTGCCGGGCTCGGCGTCGACGGTGGTGCGGGCCCACAGGTCGCGGACCGCGACCGGCCCGCCGAGCGCGACGTCAGCGAAGTTGACGGTGATTTCCTGGGCGGTGTCGTGCCGGTTCAGCAGTGCGACCGCCCGCCGGCCGGAGCCGGTGAGCACCTTGCTCCAGACCTGCGCGTCGACCCCGGTGTCGGCGACCTTGACGCCCTGCCGGACCAGCCGGTCCTGGTTCACCGCGATGATCTCCGGGTTGGTCAGGGCAGAGATCATCTCGCTGGGCAGGCCGCGCGGATCGGAGCCGATGACCAGCGGGGCGGCCATGATGGACCACATGCCGAGCTGCGTCTTGGACTCCTCCAGGCTCAGCTCGTACCCGCCGCCGGGCAGCGGACGCATCGGCAGCAGGTAGTCCGGGTCGTTGTAGTGCCCCGGCCCGGTGGCCGCCGGGTGGTACGCGTTGACGTCCATGTTGCGCAGCACCCACGGGAACGCCCACTGCGGCGTCGGGTCGGTGAGCCCCACGTCCGTGTAGGTTCGCCAGGAGTCGGCGACGGTGGGCGCGTACGTGTAGGTCCAGGTGGAGAGCTGCTCCGGGGTGTACGGGCCGCCGCCCCAGTCGGAGCTGACCGGGTTGCAGATGTTGAGCAGCATCAGCCGGGGCGACTGGCGTACCGCGTCGGCGAGCTCACGGAAGGTCGCCTCCGGGTCGAGGCCCGCGGCGCGGCCGCAGAGCCAGTCGGCCTTGAGCGCGTCGAACCCCCAGCCGGCGAACTGGGCCACGTCGGCCCGGTAGTGGCCGTTGCTGCCCAGCCCGCACTGCCCGGGCAGGTACGGCCCGGCGTCGGTGTAGATGCCGGCCTTCATGCCCTTGCTGTGGATGTACGCCGCCAGCGCGCCCATCCCGCCGGGAAACCGGGCCGGGTCGGCGACCAGCCGGCCGGCCTCGTCACGGGGGGTGGGCGCGGCCCAGTTGCCGTCGATCCAGACGTAGGTGTAGCCGGCGTCCCGCAGGCCGCTGCTGACCATGAAGTCGGTGACCGATCGGACCTCGACCTCGGTGGGATCGCCACCGAGGCCGAAGTAGGTGTTCCAGCCCTGGTAGGGCGTCGGGGCCAGCCCGCTGTTGAAGAAGGCCGGGGCGCCCTGGTCCTCGGCGCCGGTGGCGGCGGGGGCGTGGGCCGGGGACGGATCGCTGTGCGGTGGGCCGGCCGTGGCCGGCAGCGGGCCGACCAGGCCCAGGCCGAGCACGGCCAGGGCAACGGTCAGCGGTCGGATCAGGCGCATGGGGGGTACTCCTGTCCCTCGGGGGTGGGGTGCGGTGGTGCCCCGGCCTCAGTCGCGGCGCAGCACGATGAGGTCGGCGTCGTGGGTCGCGCTCCAGTGCACCGGCAGGCCGACCGAGCTGAGGTGGCTGCCGGAGTAGTGCCGGTCGCCGTGCCGGTAGCGGGCGGCCGGGTCGAGGCCCCGCAATGGCAGCCGGACCGGGCGGGACGGGAGCAGGCCAGCGCCGTCGAGCCGGCCGGTGTGCCAGGCCAGCACGACCACCCGGCGCTCGTCCGGCGCGGTGTACTGCACCGCACAGCGAGCCTGGTCGGGGCCGCCGATCAGGTGCGCCTCGCCGTACGTGACGACGTCCCGGATCTCCTTGTACCGGGCGATCCAGCCGGCCGCCTCGGCCCGCTCGGCGGCGCTCCAGGCCCGGATGTCCGCGCCGATGCCGAGCACGCCGGCCATCGCGAGCACGAACCGGAACGCCAGCGAGCGCGGACGCGGATCGAAGAGGCCGGGCGCGTCGGTGACCCAGGAGCTGAGCAGGTGCGGGGCGTTGGCGTGCAGGAAGCCGTACTGGATGGCCAGCCGGTCCAGCGGGCCGGTGTTGTCGCTGGGCCAGAACACGTCGGCGCGGGCGGCCATCGCCAGGTCGGTCCGCGCGCCCCCGCCGGCACACGCCTCGATCAGCACGCCGGGGTGGTTCCGGCGCAACCGCTCGTAGATCCGGTGCAGGTTGGTCACGTGCGCGCCGTCCAGGTCGAGCGGGCCGACCCCGCCCGGGCGCCCCGGCTCGGTACGCGGCCGGTTGAAGTCCCACTTCAGGTAGTCGATGTCGTACCGGCGGAGCAGACCGTCCACGGTGGAGTGGACGAACTCGGCGACCTCCGGCCGGCCCAGGTCGAGCAGGTACTGGTTGCGTACGGGGGTGAGCGGACGGCCGTGGACGGAGTAGACCCACTCCGGGTGCTCGGCGTAGAGCCGGGACCGTGGGTTGACGCACTCCGGCTCGACCCAGAGCCCGAAGTTCAGCCCGAGCGCGCGGACGTCGGCGATGAACGCGTCGAACCCGGCCGGGAACTTCGCCGGATCCGGCGTCCAGTCGCCCAGCCCGGCGGTGTCGTCGTCGCGGCCGACGAACCAGCCGTCGTCCACCACGAACGTCTCCACGCCCAGCTCGGCGGCGATCTCGGCGAGCGCCAACTGGCTCTTCGCCTCGACCGCGAAGTAGGTGGCCTCCCACGAGTTGTAGAGCACCGGGCGCGGCGTCAGCCGCTCCCCGGCGAGCAGCCGCTGGTGGGTGTGCCAGACCCGGGCCAGGCCGTCCAGGCCGTCCGGGCTGTACGCCCCGGTAACCATCGGCAGGGTCAGCCGGTCGCCGGGGGCCAGCTCCAGCGGGCCGTCGACCAACTGGCGGCCGGCGCGGACCCGGGTCAGGCCGCCGGTGTCCCGCTCGGCGCTGATCTCCCACGAGCCGGTCCAGGCCAGCGCCGTCCCCCAGGTGGGGCCGGCCGGCTCGGCGGTGTCCCGCACGGCCAGCCAGGGAACGTGCAGGTGCCCGGGTACGCCCTGCGAGCTGCCGATGGTGAACGTGCCGTGGCCCAGCTCGACGTGGGAGAGCTGGAACTCCTGCGCCCACTGCCCCCACTGGTGGCTGAGCAGCGCGCCGTGCGGCGTCGGCACACAGAACCCGGCCGACCCGGCCCGCACGACCCGCAGCGGACCGCTGCCCTCGTTGGTCAGCTCGACCCACCGCTGCACCACGTCTGTGCCGGCGGGCACCCGGTAGTGCACGGTGGCCCGCAGCCCGGTCACCGGGTCGGCGAAACCGACCGCCAGCTCCCGCTGGTCGGCGTCGACCCGCACGTCGGTGTGGCCGAAGCCCACCCGGCGCTCCCCGCTGGCCGTCTCCACCACCAGGTCGGCGCCGGTGAACGGCCGGTCGGCGTCGGTCGCGTACTCGATCGGGGCGGCGTCCCCGGCGGTGAGGAACGGCACCGGGCCGTCGTAGGCGACCGGGGAGGGGCCGTCGGAGACGCCGTGCGGACCCCACGCGACAAGCTCCAGCCAGCGGCCGTGCGCCGGCACGGTCACGGTGTACTCGGTGTGCGCGCCGCGCAGCGTCCAGCGCTGCCCGCCCGGCGCGGGGGCGGTCACTTGACCGCCCCGAGCGCCAGGCCGGAGACGAAGTGCCGCTGGAAGCGCAGGAAGACCGCGACGGTGGGTACGGCCGCGATGACCGTGCCGGCGGCGATGACGTTCCAGGACGAGACGAACTGACCCTGGAGGCCGAGCAGTGCCGGGGTGACCGGCATGTTGTCGTCGGTGCGCAGCACGGTGATCGCCCAGAGCAGGTCGTTGAAGATCCAGGTGAAGGAGAGCGCCCCGAGCGCGGCCAGCGCGGGCCTGGTCAGCGGCAGCATCACCCGGGTGAAGATCTGCGCCGTGCCGGCACCGTCGATCGTGGCCGCCTCCTGGATCTCACCCGGCAGGTCCCGCATGAAGCCGTGCAGGACGAAGGTGTAGAAGCCGAGCCCGAAGCCGACCTGCACCGCGATCAGCGCCCACAGC
Source organism: Micromonospora sp. NPDC005206 (assembly GCF_040608175.1). NCBI lineage: Bacteria > Bacillati > Actinomycetota > Actinomycetes > Micromonosporales > Micromonosporaceae > Micromonospora > Micromonospora sp. NPDC005206. Next base: position 188,725 of record NZ_JBEXHU010000007.1, on the reverse strand, counting down.
GTGTCGTACAGGCCGGTCAGCTCGCTGAACTTGGCCACCGGGATGAGCAGGATCTGCGGTGGCAGGAGGTTGCCGGCGAGCATCAGCAGCAGGATGGTCCGGCGGCCGGGGATCCGGAAGCGGCTCAGCGCGAACGCGGCCATCGCGGCCAGCCCCAGGCTCAGCGCCACCGACGGGATGGTGACCAGCATGCTGTTGATGAGCGCGCGCAGCTCGCCGCCGTCGGTCCACGCCTGTCGGTAGGTGTCCAGGGTGAACGAGCGGGGCAGGCTGCCGACCCCGTGCGCGGCGATGTCGTCGAACGACCGGGTGGACATCACCACGACCCAGAGCACCGGGCCCAGCCAGAGCAGCGAGAGCAGAATCATGCCGGTGTGGAAGGCCCCGGTGCGGAGCTTGTTCATCACGCTTCCTCCCGGAACGCGCGGATCAGGTAGCCGAGGATGACCGCCAGCGCCAGCACGAAGATCACGACGGCGATCGCGGAGGCGTAGCCCAGGCGCAGGCTCTGGAACGCGGTCGAGTACATGTAGGTGCTGAGCAGCTCCGACGAGTGGTACGGCCCGCCCTTGGTCAGCGACCAGACGATGTCGAACGACCGCAGCGAGTCGATCACGATGACCGAGAGCACGACGGCGTTGACCCCCTTGAGCTGGGGGATGGTCACGTGCCGCAGCCGCTGCCAGGCGTTGGCGCCGTCCATCCGGGCCGCCTCGTGCAGCGCCGGGTCGATCGCCTTCAGCCCGGCCAGGAACAGCACCATCACGTACCCGATCTGCCGCCACAGCGCGGGCAGGATCACCGCGTACAGCGCGGTCTGCGGGTCGGCGAGCCAGGGCCGGATCAGCTGCTCCAAGCCGACCGACCGCAGGAACGAGTCGAGCAGCCCGTCGGGTTGGTAGAAGACCCGCCAGACCAGCGCGGTCACCACCAGCGAGAAGACCACCGGGGTGAACAGCGCGGCCCGGTAGAAGCCGACCCCGCGCCGTTCCCGTTGCAGGACCAGCGCCATGCCGAAGCCGCCCAGCACGGAGAGGCCGCCGAAGAGGACCAGCCAGATCACCGTGTTGAGCAGCGCGCCCCGGAAGGTGGCGTCGCCGGCCATCTCCACGTAGTTGTCGACGCCGACGAAGGTGGGCGGCGACATGCCGTCCCAGCGGGTGAGGGAGAACCAGAAGCCCTGGATCGCCGGCCAGAAGACCCAGACGCTCTCGACCAGGAACGGTACGAGGACGAACGCCACCAGCAGCGGCGACAGTCGAGCCGACCGTCGCCGCCGCCGGGTGGGGGTGACCGAAGTCGTGGAGATCGTTGCTGTCACGTCAGCCCTTGAAGACCTTCTCGGAGCCGCTCTGCCACTCCCGCAGGATCGCGTCGATCTGGTCCGGCTTGTCCATGAACTTGGTCAGCGCGGTGTCCGCGGTCGGCTGGAGCGCGTCGCTGGAGTCGCGGTTGAAGAACTGGGTCAGCTCCTTGGCGCCGTCGAGCATCGCCTTGCCCTTGACCACGAGCGGCGAGTCGGACGCCTTGGCCTTCGGGTTGGCCGGCAGCACGATTCCGGAGCTGGCCTTGACGTACGCCTCCTGCGCCTCGACGCCGGCCAGGTAGGTGAGCAGAGCCTTGGTGCCGGTGGAGTTGGCGGTCTTGGCGCTGGCGAAGAAGCCGTCGGTCGGGGCCTCCTCGGCCACCGGCACCGCCGGGTCGATGATCGGGAACTGGAAGAAGTCCAGGTCGCCGAGAGCATCCTTGGGCGCCGCGTCGGCGAAGAAGGTGCCGATCAGGAACATGCCGGTCTTGCCGGCCAGCAGGGCAGTGGTCGCCTCCTGGAACGGGTAGGCCTTGCCCTTGGGGTCGAAGTAGGGCAGGGCCTCGCGCCAGCGGGTGAAGACAGCCTTGACCCTGGGGTCGTCGAAGCGCTGCTTGCCGGCGAGCAGCTCGCGGTGGAACGGAGCGCCGTTGATCCGGATGTTGAGGTAGTCGAACCAGGCGGACGCCACCCACGGGGTGTCGCCGAGACCGATGCCGATGGGCGGGATGCCCTTGCTCTTCAGCGTCTCGCACAGCGCCAGGAACTCGGTCCAGGTCTTCGGCTCCCGCACGCCCCACTTGGCGAAGTTGGACTTGCGGTAGAAGAAGCCCCACCAGTAGTTGTTCATCGGCACGAAGACCTGCTTGCCGCTGGCGTCGGTGGAGAGGGTGCGTAGCGACTGGGGGTAGTCGCCCAGCGACTTCCAGACGTCGGAGACGTCCAGCAGGAGGTTGCGGCTGGCGTAGTCGTTGGCGACCGAGCCCGCGTACCAGGTGTAGAGGTCCGGCGGGTTGGCCGAGGTCAGGTACGTCGGCAGCTGGGTCCGGAAGGTCTCCGAGGCGATCGTGTTGAGGCTCGCCGTGCCCTTGCCCTGCGCGTTGAAGTTCGCGATCAGCTTCTCCATCGCCGCCTTGGCCTGCGGCGAGGAGAGGTTGGACTGGATGGTGACCGCGCCGGAGCCGTTGCCCGCCGTCGGCCCGCTCGCGGAGCTGGCGCACGCGCTGAGGAACGAGCTGGCGCCGAGGGCGCCCAGGCCGGCGAGCCCGAGGTGGCCAAGGAATCGCCGGCGACCGGGGTCGAAGTCGCTCACGGGGGTGTCCTTCCTCTACGACACGTAGCGTCACGGCGCAATGTGTCGGCCATGTGAATGGTGTGACCAGAAGGTTGCATCGACCCTCGGCGGCTGTCAAGATATCTTCGTAATTAATGATTAGATGAGACCAAGGCGAGGGTCAGGTGGATCAGCTTATGCGCCGGCTTGAGGGCAAGAACGCGCTGGTCACCGGCGCGATGGGCGGGATCGGCGCAGCCATCGCCCGACGACTCGCCGCCGAGGGAGCGGCAGTCGCGCTGCTCGACGTGGCCGACTCGACCCCGCTGGCCGACGAGCTGACCGCCCGGGGCGACCGAGCACTGTCCGTAATGGGCGATGTCAGCGATGAGGCCGACTGGTCAGCCGCCGTGGCGGCGGTGCACGGCAGCCTCGGCCCGGTGGACATCCTGGTCAGCACCGCGTACGCCGTGCAGGTCGCCCCGGCACACGAGACCAGCCGACAGTCCTGGGACCACCAGCTCGGGGTCAGCCTCACCGGCTCGTTCCTCGGCGTACGCGCCTGTCTGGACGATCTGCGGGCACGCGCGGGCTCGGTGGTGCTGATCTCCTCGGTGCACGCGCTGGTCGGGCTGCCCGGGCGACCCGCGTACGCCGCGGCCAAGGGCGGCCTCGTCGCGCTCGGCCGCCAGCTCGCCGTGGAGTACGGCCCACAGGTGCGGGTCAACACCGTGCTCCCCGGGCCGATCCTCACCGACGCCTGGGCCGAAGTGTCCGAAGAGGACCGTCGACGCAGCGTCGCGGAGACCGTGGCGAAGCGGTTCGGCACGCCGGACGAGGTGGCCGCGACGGTGGCCTTCCTCGCCTCACCGGACGCCGCCTACGTCACCGGCGCGAGCCTGGTGGTGGACGGTGGCTGGACCGCGGTGAAAGCCTCGGCCTGAGAGATCGATACCGACCAGCGAGAAGGCCAGGAGAGCATTGGCACAGTACGCACGCCGCGGCGTCCACGGGCAGACCGTCGAAGCCATCGCCCGCCGCATCCTCACCGGTGAGATCCCCGCCGGGGCGACCCTGAACATCGTCGCGCTGCAGGAGGAGTTCGACGTCAGCCTGACGGCGCTGCGCGAGGCGCTGAAGGTTCTCTCGGCCAAGGGCATCGTCGACGCCCGGCAGAAGCGCGGCACCTTCGTCCGGCCGCGGGCGGACTGGAACCTGCTCGACGGTGACGTGATCCGCTGGCAGTTCGCCGAAGGCCCCCACGAGCGCCTGCTCGACCAGCTGCACGAGGTCCGCGCCATCATCGAGCCGGCCGCCGCGCGGCTGGCCGCCACCCGGGCCACCGAGGACGACATCGCCGCGCTCGACCGGGCGCTGGTCGAGATGGCCGAGGCCAACGGCGACCCCGCCGCCGCCGTCGCCGCCGACCTCTCCTTCCACCGCGCGCTGCTCGCCGCCACCCACAACGAGCTGCTGGAGCGCATGGAGGTGGTGATGGAGACCGGGCTCGCCGAGCGGGACCGGCTGGTGCACGGCGGCGCGTCACACGACGACCCGGTGCCCAGCCACCGCGCCGTGGTCGACGCGCTGCGGGCACGCGACGAGACGGCGACCGAGACCGCCATGCGTGAGTTGCTGGACAAGGCCGTCCGGGACGTCGAGAAGGCACGGGGACAGAGGGGCAGTCAGTGAAGATCGAGCGGATCGAGACCTTCCTGGTCGCGCCACGGTGGTTGTTCTGCCGGGTGGAGACCGACGACGGGCTGGTCGGGTGGGGTGAGCCCGTCGTCGAGGGGCGCGCCGAGGTGGTGCGCAGCGCGGTCGAGGTGCTCTCCGAATACCTGATCGGCGAGGATCCACTCCGGATCGAGCAGCACTGGCAGGTGCTCACCAAGGGCGGCTTCTACCGCGGTGGCCCGATCCTCTCCAGCGCGGTCGCCGGCCTCGACCAGGCGCTCTGGGACATCGCCGGGCAGGCGTACGGCGCACCGGTGCACGCCCTCCTCGGTGGGGCCGTCCGGGACCGGGTGCGCATCTACTCCTGGATCGGCGGGGACGAGCCCGACGAGGTGGCCGACGCCGCTGCCGCGCAGGCCGCCGCCGGTCTCACCGGGGTCAAGATGAACGCCTGCGGGAGACTGTCCGCCATCCCCACCTCCGCCGAGGTGGACGCGGTGATCGGCCGGGTCGCCGCAGCCCGGGAGGTGCTCGGCCCCGACCGGGACATCGCACTGGACTTCCACGGCCGGGCCGGGCTGGCCGCGATCCGCCGGATCCTGCCCGAGCTGGCCCCCCTGCGTCCGTTCTTCGTGGAGGAACCGGTCCTGCCCGACCAGGCCCACCACCTGCGCGACATCATCGCCGGTACGCCGATCCCGGTGGCCACCGGGGAACGGCTCTACGGCCGCTCCGAGTTCCTCGGCCCGTTGCAGGCCGGGGTCGCCGTGGTCCAGCCGGACCTGTCACACGCCGGCGGGATCTCCGAGGTGCGCCGGATCGCCGCGCTGGCCGAGACGTACGGCGCGTTGCTGGCCCCGCACTGCCCGCTCGGCCCGATCTCCCTGGCGGCCAGCCTCCAGGTGGCCTTCGCGACGCCGAACTTCCTGATCCAGGAGCAGAGCATCGGCATCCACTACCACTCCGGCTCCGAGCTGCTGGACTACCTGGTCGACCCGGAGCCGTTCCGGTTCGTGGACGGGCACATCGCCCGGCTGGACCGGCCCGGCCTGGGCATCACGGTCGACGAGGCGGCGGTGCGGCAGGCCGCTCGTACCCCACACACCTGGCGGAACCCGGTCTGGCAGCACCGCGACGGGTCGTTCGCCGAATGGTGACCGGGGCGGCCGGGCCCGTGCCGGTGCCGGTGCGGGTGGCGTACGACGCGGCACGAGGCGGCCGGTGGACCAGCCTGCGCGGCGGCGGCCGGGAGTGGCTCTGGCGGGGGTCGGAAACCGGCCGGCACGAGGTACGCCCCGACGCCGCGTTCATCGACGCCGGCGGGCTGGAGGAGTGCCTGCCCACCGTGCGCGGCCGGCCCGACCACGGCGAGGTGTGGTCCCGGCCGTGGCGGACAGCCGGTCCCGGAACGGTGGTCATCGAACGCCCCACGTTCACGTTGACCCGCCGGATCACCGACCGGGACGGCGTGGTGGTGGCCGACTACCGGCTGGCCGCTGAGCCCGGCCACCGGTTCGTGTGGGCGGCGCACGCCCTGCTCGACCTCTCCCCCGAGGCCCGTCTCGACGCGCCGGCCGGCACTCCGACCCGGCTGCACCCGGAGGCCGCCGCTCTGCTGTCCCCGGGCACCTGGCCCGCCGGCAGCCCCTGGCTGACCGGGCCCTGGCCCGCGCCGGCCGGGCTGGCGCTGGACACCCTCGGCCCGGACGACGGCACCGCGCTCGGTGCGGTGCTGCTCGACTGCCCCCGGGTTCAGGTGACCGACGGCGCCGACCGGCTGACCCTGGAGCTGGAGTGCGCCGACCAACCCCGCAGCACCGCGCTCTGGCGCAACCTGGGCGGCTGGCCCGCCACCACGCCCTACCGCAGCATCGGTGTCGAACCGATGCTCGGCGCCGCCTTCGACCTGGCCGATGCCGGTCCGTCCGACGCGGCGGTCGTTCCGCCCGCCGGTGAGGTCGCCTGGCGGCTCGCCCTCTCCGCCCACCGCTTCCGGTAAGGACGCCCGCGATGAACCTGCTCGACGAACTGCGTACCCACCGACTGCTGGCCATCGTCCGCGGCCCCGACCCGGCCGCCGCGCTGTCGGCGGTGCTCACCCTGGCCGAGAGCGGCGTCGCGCTGGTCGAGGTCTCGCTGACCGGGGCCGACGCGCTCGGCACCATCCGGCGGGCCCGAGCCGCCCTCGGGCCGGACTTCGCCCTGGGCGCGGGCACCGTGCTCAGCGCCGAGGACGCCCGCGCGGCGGCCGACGCCGGCGCCGGCTTCCTGGTCACCCCGGCGTTGGCGCCGAGCCTCGCCGAGGGCGGCCGGCTCGGACTGCCGGTGCTGGCCGGCGCGCTCACCCCCAGCGAGGTGGTGCAGGCCAGCAGCGGCGGAGCCACCGCGATCAAGCTCTTCCCGGCGGCCTCGCTGGGCGGGCCCGACTACCTCGGCGCGCTGCGCGACCCGTTCCCCGGCATCGCGTTCGTGCCGGTCGGCGGGGTTGACGCCGACGGCGCGCGGCGCTACCTCGACCGGGGGGCCGTCGCGGTCGGCGTCGGCTCCCCGCTGCTCGGCGACGCCGTCCGCGGCGGCGACCCGGCGGCGCTGCGCGAGCGCGCCGCCGTCTTCCTGGCTGCGGTCCGAGCGTGACCGACCTGCTCACCCTGGGCGAGACGATGGCGGCCTTCCGCGCCACCGGCCCCCTGCGGCTGGGCGGCACCGCCGGGATCTCGGTCGCCGGGTCCGAGTCGACCGTGGCCATCGGCCTGGCCCGGCTCGGCCACCGGGCCGCTTGGGTCGGGGTCACCGGCGCCGACGAGCCCGGCGAGCTGATCCGCCGCACGCTGCGCGCCGAGGGCGTTGACCTGACCTGGTCCCGGGTGGACCCGACGGCCCCCACCGGGCTGATCCTCTTCGAATCCCGGGTCGCCGACATCAACCGGGTCACCTACCACCGCACCGGGTCGGCCGGTTCCCGGCTGCGCCCCGCCGACGTCACCCCCGCCTTCGACCCGACACGGCCACCGCCCCGGCTGCTGCACGTCACCGGCATCACCTGCGCGCTGGGTGCCGAGCCGTACCAGGCCGTCGTGGCGGCCGTGCGGCTCGCCCGCGCGGCGGGCAGCACCGTCTGCCTGGACGTCAACCACCGGCACCGGCTCTGGTCCATCGCCGAGGCCGCCGCCGCGCTACGGCCGCTGCTGCCCTCGATCGACCTGGTGGTCGCCTCCGACGACGAACTGGCCGTGCTGACCGACGCCGCCGACCCGGTCGCGGCGCTCCGGGCGGCCGGCGTGACCGAGGTCGTGGTGAAGCACGGCGCCGACGGGGCCACCAGCCACAGTGCGCTCGGCACCGTGCACCGCCCCGCCCGCGTGGTGCCGGTGGTGGACACCGTCGGCGCCGGCGACGCCTTCGTGGCCGGGCTGCTCTCCGCCTGGCTGGACGGGGCCGACGCACCGGCCCGGCTGGACCGGGCGGTCACCACCGGCGCGTTCGCGGTGGCCACCCGGGGTGACTGGGAGGGCCTGCCCGACCGGGCCGAGCTGGCGCTGCTCGACCACGGGCCCGGCGGCACCGTGCGTTGAGCGCCGGTACGGCCGACCGCCGGAGAAGATTCGTTGGAGGAGCGAGATGGAGCTGACCGAACCGACCGCGTGGAGCACGGACCGGTTGGAGCTGGGCGAGGGGCTGCGCTGGGTGGCCGGCCGCCTGGTCCTGGTCGACCTGCTGGCCGGGCGGCTGCTGGAGACCGACGGCGACCGGCCGGGCCCGCTGCGGGAGCTGCGCCGGCTGGACGTCCCACTGGGCGCGGTCGCCCCGGTGGCCGGCAGCCCCGGCGCCTGGCTCGCCGCCGCCGGCACCGGCGTCGCGCTGCTGCCCGCCACCGGTGACCCCCGGCCGGTCGCCGACCTGGTCGCCGGCGGGCCCGAGCCGGCCCGGATGAACGACGCGGTCGCCGACCCGCACGGCCGGTTCTGGGCGGGCAGCATGACGTACGCCGGGGTGCCTGGTGGGGGCACGTTGTACCGGCTGGCTCCCGGCGCGGCGCCGGTGCCGGCCATCACCGGGTTGACGGTGCCGAACGGTCCGGCCTTCGACGCCGCCGGCACCACCATGTACCTGGCCGACTCGCCGCGCGGCGAAGTCGACCGGTTCAGCGTCGACCCGCACACCGGTGCCCTGCACGGGCGGGAGCCGTTCCTGCGGCTGACCACCTCCGAAGGCGGCCCGGACGGGATGACGGTCGACGCGGCGGGTCACCTCTGGGTCGCGCTGTGGGGCGGCTCGGCGGTACGCCGCTACCGACCGGACGGCACGCTGGACCGGGAGATCCGACTCCCGGCGACCCAGCCGGCCGGCATCTGCCTGGGCGGCCCCGATTTGCGCCGGCTCTTCATCGGCACCGCCCGGTACGGGCTCGCGCCGGCCGGACCACTGGACGGCGCGATGCTCGCGGTCGACGTCCCGGTCCCCGGCCTGCCCACCGCGCTCGCCGCCACGCCGGGCGACGGCTGACTGGAGGCATATCGGACGCCGGGGCGGGAATGACCACCCTCGGTCGGCGTGGGCCCGACCGACCGGCAGGGGGCGAGGCGATGAGATCCGCGCGGCGGGCGTCATGAACGGGCCGGTCGGCGACGAGCCGCTCGGCGAGCTGGAGCTGGTGCACACCTTCACCGGCCCGATGCCGACCGGCGTGAGCGTCTCGCACCGGGGCCGGATCTTCGTCAACTTCCCGAAGTGGGGCGACGAGGTGCCGGCCACCGTCGTCGAGCTGCGCGACGGCCGGGAGGCGCCCTACCCCGACCAGCCGTGGAACGACCCGTCGGGCGACGACGACGCGGGCGCGTTCGTCTCGGTGCAGGGCATCGTGGTGGACCCGGCCGACCGACTCTGGGTGCTGGACACCGGCAGCCCGATGTTCCAGCCGACGAAGCCGGGCGGGCCGAAAATGGTCCGGATCGACCTGGACACCGACCGGGTGGCCCAGGTGATCACGTTCCCGCCGGACGTGGCGCTGCCCACGACGTACCTCAACGACGTCCGCTTCGATCTGCGGCGGGGCGAGTCGGGGGTCGCGTACATCACCGACTCGGCGAGCACCGGGCCGAACGGGATCATCGTGGTGGACCTGGCCAGTGGGGCCTCCTGGCGACGGCTGCACGACCACCCGTCCACCAAAGCGGAGCCGCTGACGACGTTCCGCCCGGTGGTCGAGGGCCGGCCCTTCCTCGAGCGGCCGGCGGACGGGCCGCCGAACCCGGTGGGCATGGGCGCCGACGGCATCGCCATCTCGGCCGACGGCACCCGGCTGCACTACTGCCCACTGGCGTCCCGGCGCTGGTACAGCGTGTCCACCGAGGCCCTGGCCGACCCCGGGGTCACCCAGGAGGCGGTCGCGGCGACCGTGGTCGACGAGGGTGACAAGGGCACCGCGTCGGACGGGCTGGAGACCGACGACGCCGGGCGGCTCTACCTGACCTCGTACGAGCACAACGCGGTGCTGCGCCGGCGGCCGGACGGCGAGTACGAGACCGTGGTCCACGACCCTCGACTGCTCTGGCCGGACACCATGTCGGTGGCCGCCGACGGGTACCTCTACGTGACCGCCAACCAGCTGCATCGGCAACCGCAGTACCAGCGGGGGCAGGACCTGCGGCGCCGGCCGTACGCGCTGTTCCGCACCCGGATCGACGCCGGGCCGGTGCTCCTGCGCCGCTGACCGGGTCAGCCGATCGGCAGCGCCCGGTCCAGCAGGTCGAACAGGGCCACCCAGTGCCGCTCGGTGGCCGGCTCGTCGTACGCGGCGCTGTCCGCCATGGTGTAGCCGTGGTGCGCGCCCGCGTACACCTCGGAGCGGTACCGGACGCCGGCCGCGTCGAGCGCCTTCTCCAGCGTCGCGATCTGCTCGGGCGTCATCGACTGATCCTCGTCGGCGTGCCCGAAGTACACCTCGCCGGTGATCGAACCGACGCCCAGGTGGGGGCTGTCCGGCGCGTCGGTGACAATCCGTCCGCCGTGGAAGCTCGCCGCCGCGGCGATCCGGTCCGGGTGCGCCTCGATGGCCCGCAGCGCGTTCGTGCCGCCCATGCAGTAGCCGGTGACCGCCACGGGGCCGGGCCGCACGTCGTCGCGGGCCGCCAGGAAGTCGAGGTAGGCCGCCGTGTCCCGGCTGATCACGTCGGCGGTCAACCCCCTGACCAGCGGCATGATCTTCTCCAAGATCGCGCCGCGCTGGTCCGCCTCGCCGAGGCGGGACAGGTCGAACAGCGGCGCGCGGCCGGCACGGTGGAACAGATGGGGCGTCAGCACCAGGTAGCCCCGGGCGGCGATCCGCTCCGCCATCTCCACCAGGCGCGGGCGCGGGCCGAAGGCGTCCTGGAAGAGCAGCACCGCCGGGAACGGGCCGTCCCCGTCCGGCCGGGTGAGGCAGGCATCCGCCACCCCGTCGCCGGTCGGGATGTCCACCGTCGTCGTCTGCACCAGGTCCTCCTCGTACGCCCACCGTCGGTCCGTCAGGAACGCTACCCGTCAGGTCAGGTCGCCCCACCGGCAGTCGGCGTGAACAGGACGTCAAGGATTGGCGGTGGCCCGTCAGAACGGCGTATCGACGGGCGGTCCGCCGTCGCCGACTGGTGACGATGGGTCCATGAGCCCTTGGCGGATGACGCGCTGGGAACGGGGACACCTGCCGGCCGGCACCGAGACACCGTCGGCCCGGGACGGCACACCACGTGACGACCGCCCCGGCCCGCTGGCGGAACCTCGCACGACCGGGTCGGACGAGCCCGAACGCCGGCACGAGGCGCTGGTCAGCGTCCGACTCGGCTCGTCCGCGCCCGGCAGTCACCTGGTGGAGTACCTGCGGCACGAGCCGTGCGTGGTCGCCGCGTGGTGGATCGCGGCCGACGTGGACGCCGTGGTGCGGTTCTCCGCCGACAGCATCACCGTGCTGCACCGGGCCGTGGCCGACCTGCGACGTCGCGCCGGGGTGGAGGTCGTGGTGGCGCATTTCATCCTCCGCGCGCTCGACCTGGCCACGCCGGCGGATCCGCGCGTCGTACGCGACGCTCCGGCCTGGGCGGTGCCCGCAGCATGAGCCGCACAGCCATCGCCCCGCGGATCGTGGTGGGCGTCGACCGGTCGTTCGCCGGGATGCAGGCGCTGCGCCGCGCGGTGCAGCTGGCCCGCCGCGACGGCACTCAGCTCGACGCGGTGCGGGCGTGGGTCTTCGCCCCGACGTGGCGGCCCGGCACGCTGACCTGGCGCTGGCAGGACGAGTGCGACCAGGCGGCCCGGGCCTACCTGCGGACCGTCTTCGACACCGCACTGGGCGGCATGCCCCGGGACGTGGCCGTGCGACTGGTGGCGACACAGGGGTACGCCGGGCAGGTGCTGGTCGACCACGCGCACCGGGAGTCCGACCTGCTCGTCGTCGGCAGCCCAGAACGGGGACGGTTGGGCCGGTCGCGCGGGCACGTCACCCGGTACTGCGTGGAACGGGCCGCCGTGCCGGTCATCGCGGTCCCCGCGCCGGCCTGGGCGCGGGCCGCGACGATCCGCCGCTTCGCCCGCGACCTCGAACGTTTCAGCCGATGACCGTCGCCAGAGCGACGGCACGAACGGAAAGGATCGCCCCGACCATGGACGAGGCCCCGATAATCTATGCCGTTCCGGTGCGGGATCTGCCGGGACGGATGGTGCGGACGGTGCGAACCGGCCGGTCACCGCAGGGTCAGCGGGTGGGCATCGCCTTCACCCGGTCCGAGTTGCTGGTCACCGCGATGGGCGCCGATCAAGCGTGGGAGGAGCTCTGCGAGTCGGCGCTGCGCGGCATGCTGCGTCCGCTCGGCATCGACCGGATCCAGGTCGACCCGCTGCTGGTGGCGCCGCCGCTGGACCCGAGCATCGGCGATCGGGCAGCTCCGACCGTGCCGGCCCGGGGACCAGCCACGCTTGTCGGCCCACGCGACATGATCGACCCGGTCCCGGTCGGCACCGGATCGGGCGCCGGTCAGGGGCGGTAGCGGTAGCCCATCCCGGGCTCGGTGATGAGATGCCGGGGCCGGGCCGGGTCGTCCTCCAGCTTGCGCCGCAGCTGGGCCAGGTACTGCCGCAGGTAGTTGGTCTCGTTCTGGTACTCCGGCCCCCACACGTCCTGGAGCAGCTGGCGCTGGCTGACCAGCTTGCCGGGGTGGCGCAGCAGCTTCTCCAGCACACTCCACTGGATGGGGGTCAGCTTCACCTCGGTGCCGTCGTCCCGCCGGACGGCGTGGTCGGCAAGGTCGACGGTGTGTTGGCCGATCCGCAGCGCGGGTACCGCCTCACTTGACGCGCCGAGCCGCCGGGTCACCGCGCGGATGCGGGCCAGCAGCTCCTCCACCCCGAACGGCTTGGTGACGTAGTCGTCCGCGCCGGCGTCGAGCGCCGCGACCTTGTCCTCGCTGCCGGCCCGCCCGGAGAGCACGATGATCGGTACGGCGGTCCAGCCCCGCAGCCCGCGAATCACCTCGACCCCGTCGATGTCGGGCAGCCCGAGGTCGAGCACCACCAGGTCGGGCGGGTGGCTGGCGGCGGACTTCAGCGCGGCCGCCCCGGTGCCGGCGACGTCCACGTCGTACCGGCGGGCGCGCAGGTTGATCCGCAGGGCCCGCAGGATCTGCGGTTCGTCGTCGACGACCAGGATGCGCGTCATTCCTGCGGCCCCTCCGAGCTGGTCTGCGCGGCGGCGGGCAGCCGCAGCACCATGGTGAGCCCACCGCCGGGGGTGGTCTCGGGGCTGATGCTGCCACCCATCGCCTCGGCCAGACCCCGGGACAGGGCAAGCCCGAGGCCGACGCCGGTCTGGTTGTCCCGGTCACCGAGGCGTTGGAACGGCAGGAAGACGTGCTCCCACTGGTCCTCCGGGATGCCCGGCCCACGGTCGATGATCCGCAGTTCCACCTGGCCGGCGTGCGCGCTCGCGGTCACGGTGGGCGGCTGCCCGGGCGGGCTGTACCGCAGCGCGTTCGCGATGACGTTGACCAGCACCCGCTCCAGCAGGCCGGGATCGGCGGTGGCCGCGGGCAGGTCGGCCGGGATGTCGGTCACGACGGCGGCGGCGGGTGGGCCGAGTTCGTCCAGCGCCCGGGGTACGGCGTCCTCCAGGCCAATCGCGCTCGCCGTGATGCCGAGGACACCGGCCTGGAGCCGGCTCATGTCCAGCAGGTTGCCGACCAGCCGGGCGAGCCGGTCCAGCGACTCCTCGGCGGTCTCCAGCAGTTCCGCGCGGTCCTGCTCGTCGAACTCGATGTCGGGGCTGCGCAGGCTGGTCACGGCCGCCTTCGCCGACGCCAGCGGCGTACGCAGGTCGTGGCTCACCGCGGCGAGCAGCGCGGTACGCATCCGGTCCGCCGCGGCCAGCGGCCGGGCGGTGGCCGCCTCCTCGGCCAGCCGTTCCTGGCGCAGCGCTACGGCGGCCTGGGCGGCGAACGCCTCGACGATCCGCCGGTCGGCCGCCTCCAGCCGCCGGCCACTCAACACAACGGTGATCCGCTCGTCCACCGGCACCGCCGTCTCACCGCCGTCCGGCGTGTAGGCCGGCCGCTCGCCGACGCTGGCCACCACGCACCAGGCGCGCTCCTCGCGGGCGCGTTCCGGGCGACCACCGGCCTCCTCGGCCAGCTCCAGCACGCTCACGGCGCGCAGCCCGAAGGTCTGCCGAAGCTGATCCAGCAGCGCGGGCAGCGGGCGTTCGCCGCGCAGCACACCACCGGCGACGGCGGCGAGGGTCTGCGCGTCGGCGGCCGCCCGCGCCGCCTCGCGGGTCCGCCGCGCCGCCACGTCGACGATCCAGCTCACCGCCAGCGCCACGCCGACGAAGACGGCCAGGGCGAGCAGGTTGTCCGCTTCGGCGATGGTCAGCGTGCGGTACGGCGGGGTGAAGAACCAGTTGAGCAGCAGCGAGCCGCCGAGCGCGGCGACCAGGGCCGGCCACAGCCCGCCGACCAGGGCGACCGCCACCACGGCCACCAGGAAGAGCAGGATGTCGTTGGTCAGAGTCAGGTCGGGCAGCGACCTCAGCAGCAGGGTGAGCAGCGGCACGCCGAGCACGGCCAGGGCGAAGCCGAGCAACCGGCGGCGCCGGGACAGCGCCGCCGGCACGGCCCCCGCCCGGCGTCCCCTGCCGGCCTCGGTGTGGGTGACCAGGTGCACGTCGATCGAGCCGGAGAGCGCGGTGGTGGTCACGCCGACGCCCCTGGCGAACAGCTGCGCGAAGCGGCCCCGGCGGCTGGCACCGAGCACCAGCTGGGTGGCGTTCACGCCGCGGGCGAAGTCCAGCAGCGCGGCCGGCACGTCGGTGCCGAGTACCTGGTGGTAGGTGCCGCCGAGGCTCTCCACCAGCACCCGCTGCCGGGCCAGTTGCGCCGGGTCGGCGCCGGCGAGGCCGTCGCTGCGGGCCACGTGCACGGCGAGCAGGTCGGCGCCCTTGCTGCGGGCGGCGACCCGGGCGGCCCGCCGGATCAGCGTCTCGCCCTCCGGGCCGCCGGTCAGCGCCACCACCACGCGTTCCCGGGCCTCCCAGGTGGTTTCGATGCCCTGCTGACTGCGGTACCGGTCGAGTTGCTCGTCGACCTTGTCGGCCAGCCAGAGCAGCGCCAGCTCGCGCAGCGCGGTGAGGTTGCCGACCCGGAAGTAGTTGCCCAGCGCGGCGTCGATCTTGTCGGGGCGGTAGATGTTGCCGTGCGCCATCCGCCGGCGCAGTGCCTCGGGGGTCATGTCGACCAGCTCGACCTGCTCGGCGGCGCGGACAATCTCGTCCGGCAGGGTCTCCCGCTGAACGGTGCCGGTGATCTGGGCGACGACGTCGTTGACCGACTCCAGGTGCTGCACGTTGACCGTGGAGAGCACGTCGATCCCCGCGTCGAGCAGCTCCTGGACGTCCTGCCAGCGCTTGTCGTGCCGGGAGCCGGGCACGTTGGTGTGCGCCAGCTCGTCGACCACCGCGATCTCCGGCCGGCGGGCCAGCACCGCGTCCAGGTCCATCTCGGTGAACTCGGCGCCCCGGTAGTTCATCGTGCGGCGGGGCACCTGTTCCAGGTCGCCGAGCATGGCCGCGGTGCGCTGGCGGCCGTGGGTCTCCACGAAGCCGATCACCACGTCGGTGCCGCGCGCGGCCCGCCGCTGGGCCTCCTCCAACATCGCGTACGTCTTGCCGACGCCGGGGGCGGCCCCGAGATAGATGCGCAGTTCTCCGCGTGGCACGAAACTATCCTCTCCGATTAGAAGGAAGGGCCCCTTCTTAACGCCTGGCGATAAGAAGGGGCCCTTCCCAACGCGGTCAGCGAGCGGGGAACTGCTTGTCGAGCGCGATGTTGAGCTCCAGCACGTTGACGCCCGGTTCGCCCATGAAGCCGAGCGCCCGCCCGGTGGTGTGCTCAGACACCAGCCGGCGGACCGCCTCCGGGTCCGCGCCGCGCTCACGCGCGACCCGGTTCACCTGCAGCTCGGCGTACGCCGGACTGATCTGCGGGTCGAGGCCGCTGGCGCTGGCGGTGACCGCGTCGGCGGGCACCGCCGGGTCGGCGGAAGCGTTGCCACGGATCGGGGTGACCACCCCACCGGCGGCCACGTAGTCCTCGCCGGGCTGGGCCAGCTCCACCTGCACCCCCTGGTACGAGGGGACGAACGGGGTGGTCGGGGCGGTCTGGTTGACGCTGACCACCCGGATGACCGGGCCGGTCAGACCGTCGGCACGGAAGACGGCGAGCACCGCGCCCACCCCTTCGGCGGTGCAGAACGGGCGCCCGCCGTCGACGCCGTTGAGCTCGCCGACCTCCTTGCTGCGCCCGCAGACCTGGGTGAGCAGGCTCTCGCTGGACTCCTCCGGGTCGGTGGCGATGGTGTCGACCACGCTCTCCGGGCCCAGGTTGCTGGCCGAGGTGGCGGTCGGGTCGTAGCCGTCGCCGGCGGCCGACGGGCGGGACTGGAAGTACCGCGGGACGGGGTTGCCGTCGCCGTCGGTGAAGGACTGGCCGATCAGCGAGCTGCCGACCGTCTTGCCTCCGGCGTCGATGAGCGACCCGTCGGCCTTGTGGTTGAGGCCGGGCAGCTGGCCGACCGCGACCAGAGCCAGCGGGTAGACCAGCCCGAGCAGCACCGTGAAGACGAGCAGGGCGCGCAGGGCGGCGAGGTGTTGGGCGAGCCAGGTGGGTAGGCGCATCACGAAATCCCCGGGATGAACTGGATGAGCAGGTCGATGAGCTTGATCCCGATGAACGGCACGATGATGCCGCCCAGTCCGTACAGCAACAGGTTGCGGCTGAGCAGCTTCGACGCGGCGGCCGGCCGGTACCGCACGCCACGCAGGGCGAGCGGGATCAGCGCGATGATCACCAGGGCGTTGAAGATGACCGCGGACAGGATCGCCGACTCCGGGCTGGACAGCCGCATGATGTTCAGCGCGTCCAGGCTCGGGTAGAGGCCGGCGAACATGGCCGGGATGATCGCGAAGTACTTCGCGATGTCGTTGGCGATGCTGAACGTGGTCAGCGCGCCCCGGGTGATCAGCAACTGCTTGCCGATCTCCACGATCTCGATCAGCTTGGTCGGGTCGGAGTCGAGGTCGACCATGTTGCCGGCCTCCTTGGCGGCCGACGTGCCGGTGTTCATCGCCACCCCGACGTCGGCCTGGGCGAGCGCCGGCGCGTCGTTGGTGCCGTCACCGGTCATCGCGACCAGCCGGCCACCCTCCTGCTCCCGCTTGATCAGCGCGAGCTTGTCCTCGGGCGTCGCCTCGGCCAGGAAGTCGTCCACCCCGGCCTCGTCGGCGATCGCCTTCGCGGTGCGCGGGTTGTCGCCGGTGATCATCACGGTCCGGATGCCCATCCGACGCATCTCGTCGAAACGCTCCCGCATACCGGACTTGACGACGTCCTTGAGGTGGATGACGCCCAGCGCGCGGGCGGGCTCGCCGTCGACCTGCTCGGCGACGACCAGCGGAGTGCCGCCGGTGCCGCTGATCGCGTCCACGATCTCGCCGACCTGCTCGGTCGGGTGCCCGCCGTTCTCCCGGACCCACTTCATCACCGCGGCGGCGGCGCCCTTGCGGACCCGACGCGCCGTCCCGACCGCGCCGCCGTCCACGCTGGCGTCCGGCGTCAGGTCGACGCCGCTCATCCGGGTCTGGGCGGTGAACGGTACGAAGGTGGCGTGCGGCATCACGCCGGGCTCGCGCTCGCGCAGCCCGAACTCGTTCTTCGCCAGCACCACCACCGAACGGCCCTCGGGGGTCTCGTCGGCCAGGCTGGACAGTTGCGCGGCGTCGGCCAGCGTTGCGGCCGTCACCCCCTCGACCGGTACGAACTCGGCGGCCTGCCGGTTGCCCAGCGTGATCGTGCCGGTCTTGTCCAGCAGCAGGGTGTTGACGTCGCCGGCCGCCTCGACGGCCCGGCCGCTCATGGCCAGCACGTTGCGCTGCACCAGCCGGTCCATGCCGGCGATGCCGATGGCGGAGAGCAGGGCGCCGATGGTGGTGGGGATCAGGCAGACGAGCAGCGAGATCAGCACCACCCCGGTGACACCGGAGTCGGTGATCGCGCCGCTGTCCGGCGCGGCCGCCTGGTACGCCTTGGAGAAGATGGCCAACGGCTGAAGGGTGACCACGGCCAGCAGGAAGATGATCGTGAGCGCGGCGAGCAGGATGTTCAGCGCGATCTCGTTCGGCGTCTTCTGCCGGTTGGCCCCCTCGACCAGGGCGATCATCCGGTCGATGAAGCTCTCCCCCGGCTTCTGGGTGATTTTCACGACGATCCGGTCGGAGAGCACCCTGGTGCCGCCGGTGACCGCGCTGCGGTCCCCGCCGGACTCCCGGATGACCGGGGCCGACTCGCCGGTGATTGCCGACTCGTCGACGCTGGCGATGCCCTCGACGATGTCGCCGTCACCGGGGATGATGCCGCCCGCCTCGACCAGCACGATGTCGCCCTGGCGCAGTTCCGGCGCGGGCACCGCCTCGTCGGAGTAGGCGTTCGCCCGGGCGCCCGGCGTCCAGTTGATCAGCCGGGTGGCGATGGTGTCCCGCTTGGCCTGCCGCAGCGCGGCGGCCTGGGCCTTGCCCCGGCCCTCGGCGACCGCCTCGGCCAGGTTGGCGAAGAGCACGGTCAGCCAGAGCCAGATGGTGATCGCCCAGGCGAACACCGACGGGTCGGTCACCGCCAGGATGGTGGTGAAGGCCGCGCCGACCTCGACGATCAGCATCACCGGGTTGCGCCACAGCGTGCCCGGGTTGAGTTTGCGCACAGCGTCCGGCAGGGACCGGATCAGCTGCTGGGGGTCGAGCAGACCCCCACCGACCCGGTTGCCCTGGGTCGCCGGGGTGCCGGGCGTCGGTTGCTCGCCGGTCCCGGATGTCACAGGGGTGACGGACATGTCCTCGTTCCTCATGATGGTCACAGCCCCTCAGCCAGCGGGCCGAGCGCGAGTGCGGGAAGGAAGGTCAGCGCGACGAGGACCACGGTGACGCCGACGACCATCCCGATGAACAGCGGTCGGTGGGTCGGCAGGGTGCCCTCGGACGCGGGGGTGGGTGCCTGGCGGGCCAGCGAGCCGGCCAACGCGAGCACGAAGATGAGTGGTAGGAACCGGCCCAGCAGCATGCACAACCCGAGCGCGGTGTCCCACCAGGTGGTGTTGACGGTGATGCCGCCGAACGCGGAGCCGTTGTTGTTGCTGGCCGAGGTGAACGCGTACAGCACCTCGGAGAGGGCGTGCGGGCCGACGTTGAGCGCGGTGGAGTTGTTGCCGGTGGCGAACGCGGCCGCCGTACCGACCAGCACCAGGATCGGCGTGATCAGGAAGTAGAGCGAGGCGAACTTGATCTCCCGTGAGCCGATCTTCTTGCCCAGGTACTCCGGGGTGCGGCCCACCATCAGGCCGGCCACGAAGACGGTGATCACCGCGAGGATGAGCAGGCCGTAGAGACCGGAACCGGTGCCTCCCGGGGCGACCTCGCCGAGCATCATGTTGACCATCGGCACCATGCCGCCGAGCGAGGTGTACGAGTCGTGGAACGAGTTCACCGCACCGGTCGAGGTCAGCGTGGTGGCGGCGGCGAAGGTGGCCGAGTTCGACACGTCGAACCGCACCTCCTTGCCCTCCAGCGCCGCGCCGACCGCCTGCGGCACCGTTCCGTGGCCGGCCAACTCGAAGACGTTGGTGATGGCCACGCTGGCGAGCGCGAGGATGCCCATCACCGCGGCGATGGCGTAGCCCTGCCGGTTCTGCCCGACCATCCGGCCAAAGACCCGGGGCAGGCTGAACGGGATCAGGAGGATCAGGAAGATCTCCAGCCAGTTCGTCCACGAGGTGGGGTTCTCGAACGGGTGGGCGCTGTTGACGTTGTAGAAGCCGCCACCGTTGGTGCCCAGCTCCTTGATCACCTCCTGGCTGGCGACCGGACCACCCGTGATGGTCTGGGTGCCCCCGGTCAGGGTGCTCACGTCGGTGCCGGCGGAGAGGTTCTGCACCGCACCGCCGATCATCAGGAGGATGGCGCCGAGCACCGCGACCGGCAGCAGGATCCGCAGCGTGATCCGGGTCAGGTCGACCCAGAAGTTGCCGAGCTGCCCGGTGCGGCTGCGGGCGAAGCCCCGTACCAACGCCACCGGGACCGCGATGCCGACCGCCGCCGAGACGAAGTTCTGCACCGCCAGGCCGGCCATCTGCACCAGGTGACCCATCGTCGACTCACCCGAGTACGACTGCCAGTTGGTGTTGGTCACGAACGAGACGGCAGTGTTCCAGGCGCCGTGCGGCACCACCGGGTCGAAGCCCAGCGACAGCCACAGGTGGTTCTGCACCCGCTGGAACAGGTAAAGGAAGAGGATCGAGACCGCGGAGAACGCCAGCACGCTGCGGGCGTACACACCCCAGGTCTGCTCGGCGGCCGGGTTGACCCCGACCAGGCGGAAGATCCCCCGCTCGACCCGGGACTGCCGGGTGCTGGAGACCGCCCGGAACATGAAGTCGCCGAACGGCTTGTAGACGGCGACCAGGGCCGCCACCAGCGCCAACACGAAGATGACGCCTGCTGTGGTCATCGTCATCAGAAGCGCTCCGGGAACAACAGGGCGAACACCAGGAACGCGCCCAGGACGATCGCGAGCACCAGGCCCACGGCGTTGACGGCACTCACAGCTTCTCCACCGCCCGCACGACCAGGGCGAGCACTGCGAACAGCGCCACCGTCAGGACCACGAACACCACGTCAGACACGCTGACTCCTCATACCGGAAAGGGTCGTCGCGACCGCCTCCCGGTCGCGCCGGGCAATCAAAGCCCCACCACCTCCCCGACGACAGGGGCAATAACGCGACCATGACGGCGGTGGACTTTTTCTTGACGCGGTTTTCACAACCGCACCCTGAACAGGTGAAATGCGGCACGAATCGCTCAGGTACGGCGGGGTGCGGCAGCGCCCGTGCGCGGACGGAAGGCGAGGAGAGGAGAGGAGAGGAGGCGCGCGCCGGGTCAGGCCGGTCGGCGGGCCACCAGCACGTCGCGCATGATCGACTGGTCCACCCGGTGCCGCAGCGCCAGGTAGGGCTCCGCGTCGACCACGGTCAGGCCGGCGGCGGCCAGCGCCGCCGCCGCGTCGTCCCGGCCTGCGACGTGGGTGTTCCAGGAGATGCCGAGCGCCCCGCCGGGGCGCAGCAGCCGTGCCCAGACCGGTGCGGCGTCCGCGAGCAACGCCAGCGGGTCCCGGGTCAACCCGTGCTCGGCGGTACGGCTGCCGTGCTGGACGCCGTACGGTGCGTCCGCCACGACAAGGTCGAAGGTCTCCGGCCGGAAGAACTCGGCGGCCCTGGTGGTGTCGGCGTTGACCACGTCCAGCAGGTGGAGCTGGCCGGCCTTGTGCTCCTCGCGGGTGGGCGCCAGCTCGATCCGCACCCGGCGACCGACGACCTTGCGCTCCCGTCGCACCGGCCCGGACTCCAGCACCCGATGCTTGATCCGCTTCTGCTTTAGCCAGGTGGTGATGAACGCCCGGTAGGCCTCGACGTCCTTCTGATCGCGCTCCACCCCGGCGGCGTCGAAGCCGTACATCAGCGCCTGGTTGAGGGTGGTGCCGCGACCGCAGAGCGGGTCGAGCACCCGGAACCGCCGGGTGGTCAGCTCACCGGCCCAGTCCGAGGCGAGCAGGGTGACGTTGAGCAGCAGCTTGGTGAACTGCTCGTTGGTCTTGCCCGCGTACTTCTGGATGGTGATCAGGTCGTCGTCGTAGCGGTCCAGCCGGCTCCACTCGATCGGGCGCAGCAGCTCGCCGACGACCTCGAACAGCACGTACCCCGCGGAGAGGTTGCCCAGCATGGCCAGGTCGCGCTCGGTCAACCCGTCGCCGGCGAAGGCGAGGTACGTGGCCCCGCCGACCGTCGTCGTGCCCACGTCGCCGATCCGGCCATCGAGCGCCGACCGGCCGAAGATCTCCAGCTCGGCCCGGGTGAGGTCGATGGCGGAGCGGGCGTACACCCGGTTGGTCGAGGGCAGGATCAGCAGGCCGTAGCGCGTCATGGTCCGGCGAGTATTCCACAGGCAGCCAGGGTGCCCGGGAACTGGAGCGGGGGCCGGACCGACTACCCGTACATGGGGTGTGAGCAGTGGCGGGAGGTCCTGTCGGCGCAGTTGGACGGCGAGGAGACCGCCGCGGAACGGTCGGCGGCACAGCGGCACCTCGACGGGTGCGCCGAGTGCCGGGTCTGGTTGACGGCTGCGGCGGCGTTGACCCGTCGGGTCCGTACCCGTCTGGTCACCCAAGCGCCCGACCGGACCGACGCGATCCTGGCCGTCGCGGTGCCACCGGCGCGACGGTCGCGGTGGCGACCCGGCGCGGCCTGGCGCGGCCGGCTGGTCGCCGGGCTGCGGGCGGCGCTCGGGCTGCTCGGCGCGGTGCAGCTGGTGCTCGGCCTGGCCCAGGTGGGCCGTGGTGCGGCCGCCGACCACCTGCACCCGACCGGCCAGCACCTGTGGCACGAGTCGGCCGCCTGGAACGTGGCGGTGGGCGCCGGCTTCCTCTTCGTGGCGGTACGCCGGAGCCCACCGGCCGGCCTGGTGCCGATGCTCAGCGCGTTCGTCGGCACGCTGCTGCTGCTCTCGGTCAACGACCTGGCCACCGGCACGGTGGGTGCGCAGCGGCTGGTCAGCCACGGTTTCCTGGTGGGCGGTTACCTGATCACCGTGCTGCTGTCCCGGCCCGGACTGCGACCCGGAGGCCCCGCGCCGCAGCGGCAGCCGGCGCCGTCACGTTGGCGGTTCCGGGCGGACGAGGTCGACCGGCCGCTGCGGGTGGTCCGCTCGGAGTCCTACCCGGCGCAGGCCGCCGACCGCCACGCCACCCCGGCCGCACGAGCTGGTCAGGCCGGTGACCGTCGCGCAGCCTGAGCGCCGGAGGCGCGGGCCGGTCAGCTCGCGCCGGCCTGGCCGCTGCCGCCCACGATGACCTCCGGGATGACCTGCTCGACGATGGTCAGCAGCGTGATGGTGAGCAGCACGTGCACCTGGGCTCGGGTCAGCGCGCCGCGCTGGAGCCATTCCCGCGCGGTCGAGGTGGCCAGCCCGCCGTAGGCCCGAACCATCCCGCGCAACTCCTCGCGGTGCTCCGCCTCGTGGGCCAGGCCGACGGCGACCAGGATCCGGTCCGCGGCGACCTCCTCGGCCTCGGCGAGCACCCGCTCCACGTCGGCGTCGCCGCCCATCCCCCGGGCGGTCACGGCGGCCAGCCAGGAGGTGCTGTGCCGGGAGACCACGTCGAGGAACCAGGAGACGCTGGCGTCGACCCGGGACCGCAGGTCCCCCTTGGGCAGCCGCTCCAGGGCCACCTCGGGGATGGTCACCATGACCCGGACGACCTCCAGGTAGAGCTCTTTCTTGGTGCCGAAGTAGTGGTTGACCAGGCCGCGCGCGACACCGGCCTCCCGGGCGATGTCGGTGGTCGACACATCCGGGTACGCGCGCTCACCGAACAGCCGGACCGCGCAGGCCAGGATCTGCCCGCGCCGGGCGTCCGGCTCCAACCGGCGGCGGCGCGGAGCCGTCTCGACACTCATCTGCCCGACCCTATCGGCGGCTCACTGTTCCGGCCTAGGTTCGGGCTCACGCGGAGGGCACAGGTGGGGGCACGTCCTCCACACGCAGAGTCAGCGCCGCCAGTGGACCGGCGTCCTCACGGTGGGTCGCCTCTGCGCCGGGGGCCCCTGGCCTCCGTCTTCCCTTTGCTCTGCTTCACTCCACGCAACACAGGCTGTGAGCAGCAGGTACGCCCCGGTCGCCGTGCGACCGCGCGATTGCCAGAATGAGCGCACGGTAACTGTTGCGCCCGTTGAAGCAGAGCAAAGGGTGCAGGGTGGGAGCGCCCAGCTCAGGGGCTCATCACGTTGGGTCACGGGACATGGGGGCGCCGAGTAGTGCCGCAACCGCCCGCCGCCGGCCCTCGTCGAGGCATCGGCAGTCGTGGCGTCCGCCCGATGATCGAGAGTTATTGACATGCCGTCAACAGGGCGCGAGGGTGTTGCACATGCCGACGCTCGCATCCGACGGTTCCTCCTCACCCTGGCGTGAGGCGGAGCACGACGACCTGGCCGATCTCGCCCGCACCTTCTTCACCAAGGAGGTGCTGCCGCACGCCGAACGCCTGCTGGCGCAGGGCCATCCGGACCGCGAGCACTACCGGCGCGCCGGCGAGCTGGGGCTGCTCGGCCTGTCCGTCCCGGAGGAGTACGGCGGCGGGGGCGGCGACTTCACCCACGAGGCGGTCATGCTGCACGAGCAGGCGTACACCGGGGAGAGCAGCCTCGGGCTGGCCGTCCACAGTGGAATTGTCACCGGCTACCTGGCGGCGTACGGCAGCGAGGAGCAGAAGCGGCGCTGGCTGCCCGGCCTGTGCCGCGGCGACCTGATCGGCGCGATCGCGATGACCGAGCCGGACGGCGGCTCCGACCTCCAGGCGATGCGTACCCGGGCCGTCCGCGACGGCGACGACTACGTGGTCACCGGGGCGAAGACGTTCATCACCAACGGCGGCCTGGCCGACCTGATCATCGTGGCCGTGAAGACCGACCCCGAGCAGCGGGCCGCCGGTGTCTCGCTACTGGTCTTCGAGGTCGGTGGCGACCCGGCGGGCTTCCGCCGGGGTCGGCTGCTCTCCAAGATCGGGCTGCACGCCAACGACACCGCCGAGCTGTTCTTCGACGAGTTCCGGGTGCCGGCGGCCAACCTGCTCGGCGGCGCCGAAGGGCTGGGCTTCATCCAGCTCATGCAGCAGCTCCCGCAGGAGCGACTGGTGATCGGCGTCGGCGCGGTCGCCGCGATGGAGCGTGCGATTGAGCTGACCGTCGCGTACACGAAGGAGCGGGCCGCCTTCGGCAAGCCGCTGATGGGCCATCAGAACACCCGGATGGTGCTCGCCGAGTGCGCCACCCGCACCCGGGTCAGCCGGGTCTTCCTGGACGACTGCATCGTCCGGCACACCCGCGGCGAGTTGGACGTGGCCACGGCCGCGATGGCGAAGTTCTGGCTGACCGACGGCCAGTGCGAGGTCATCGACCGGTGCCTGCAACTCTTCGGCGGCTACGGCTACACCACGGAATACCCGATCGCCCGGATGTACGCCGACGCCCGCGTTCAGAAGATCTACGGCGGCACCAACGAGATCATGAAGGAGTTGATCGCCCGTGCCCTCTGAGGCGTACGTCTATGACGCGGTCCGCACCCCGCGCGGACGCGGCCGGGACACCGGCGCGCTGCACGGGGTCAAGCCGATCTCCCTGGTGGTCGGCCTGATCGACGCGCTGCGCGAGCGGAACCCCGGCCTGGACGTCGACCGGCTGGAGGACCTGCTGCTCGGCATCGTCACCCCGATCGGCGAGCAGGGCGGCGATCTCGCCCGGGCCGCGGCGCTCCTGGCCGGGCTGCCCGACCAGGTCGGCGGGGTGCAGCTCAACCGGTTCTGTGCCTCCGGGCTGGAGGCGGTCAACTCTGCCGCGGCGCGGATCCGCTCCGGCTGGGAGCATCTGCTGCTCGCCGGCGGGGTCGAGTCGATGTCCCGGGTGCCGATGGGCTCCGACGGCGCGGCCTGGGCCACCGACCCGCAGACCGCGCTGGCCACCTCGTTCGTGCCGCAGGGCGTCAGCGCCGACCTGATCGCCACCCTGGAGGGCTTCACCCGCGACGACGTGGACGGCTACGCGCTGCGTTCGCAGGAGCGGGCCGCCAAGGCGTGGGCAGGTGGCCACTTCGCCCGCTCGGTGGTGCCGGTCCGCGACGGCAACGGGCTGGACATCCTCACCGTGGACGAGCACCCCCGCCCGGAGACCACCCGGGAGGCGCTGGCCCGGCTCACCCCGTCCTTCGCCACCATGGGCGAGGCGGCCGGCTTCGACGCGGTCGCGTTGCAGAAGTTCCACTGGCTGGAGGCGATCGAGCACGTCCACCACGCCGGCAACTCCTCCGGCATCGTGGACGGCGCGGCGCTGGCCCTGATCGGCTCGGCGAAGGTCGGCCGGGACCTCGGCCTCACCCCGCGCGCCCGCATCGTCGGCGCGGCGGTCAGCGGCGCCGACCCGACGCTGATGCTGACCGGCCCGATCCCGGCCACCCACAAGGCGCTCGCCGCCGCCGGGCTGACCGTCGCCGACATCGACCTGTTCGAGATCAACGAGGCGTTCGCGGCGGTGGTGCTCAAGTACGTCCGCGACCTGGGCCTGGACCCGGACCGGGTGAACGTCAACGGCGGCGCGATCGCACTCGGCCACCCACTCGGCGCGACCGGAGCGATGCTGCTCGGCACCGCGTTGGACGAGTTGGAGCGCCGCGACCTGCGCCGCGCCGTGGTGACCCTCTGCATCGGCGGCGGCATGGGCGTCGCCACCGTCATCGAGCGCTGCTGACCCGGAGGACGACCATGACCGACACCATCCGGTACGACCGCGGCGCGGACGGCATCGTCACGCTCACCCTGGACGATCCCGACCAGTCCGCCAACACGATGAACCGGGCGTACGCCGCGTCGATGAGCGCGGTGCTGGACCGGCTGGAGGCCGAGCGGGACGAGCTGACCGGGGTCATCGTGACCAGCGCGAAGTCCACCTTCTTCGCCGGCGGTGACCTGCCGGAGATGGTCCGGGCGACGCGCGCCGACGCGCCCGCGCTGGCCGAACTGCTCGGCACCATCAAGCGGGACCTGCGCCGGCTGGAGACGCTGGGCCGGCCGGTGGTCGCGGCCGTCAACGGCTCGGCGCTCGGCGGCGGCCTGGAGATCGCGCTCGCCTGCCACCACCGGGTCGCGCTGGACGCGCCCGGCAGCCGGCTCGGGTTGCCCGAGGTGACCCTGGGCCTGCTGCCCGGCGCCGGCGGCGTCACCCGGACGGTGCGGATGCTCGGCCTGGCCGGGGCGCTGACCACGGTGCTGCTCACCGGCCGGCGGATGCGCCCGACCGACGCCCTGGCTGTCGGCCTGGTCGACGAGGTGGTGTCCACCCCGGCGGAGCTGCTGGACCGGGCGCGGGCCTGGATCGCCGCCAACCCCCGGCCGAGCCAGCCGTGGGACCGTCCGGACTACCGGATGCCCGGGGGGACCCCGGCCAGCCGGTCGCTGGCCGCGCAACTGCCGGCCTTCCCGGCCACCCTGCGCAAGCAGCTCAAGGGGGCCCGGCTGCCCGCGCCGGAGGCGATCCTGGCCACCGCCGTCGAGGGCGCCCAGGTCGACCTGGAGACCGCGTTCACCGTGGAGACCCGGCACCTGATCGGGCTGCTCACCGGGCAGGTCGCCAAGAACATGATCGCCGCGTTCTTCTTCGACCTGAAGGCGGTCAACGGCGGCGCGGCCCGACCGTCCGGAGTGGACGCCGCACCCGTGCGCCGGGTCGCGGTGCTGGGCGCCGGCATGATGGGCGCTGGCATCGCGTACGCCTGCGCCAGCGCCGGCCTCGACGTGGTGGTGAAGGACGTCTCGCCGGAGGCCGCGGGCCGCGCCCGGGAGCACGCCGAGAGGCTGCTGGCGCGGAAGGTCCGCAAGGGCCGCGCGACCGAGGCGGACGCCCGAGCCGTGCTGGACCGGATCACCACCACCGACCGGGTGGACGCGCTGACCGGCTGCGACGCGGTGATCGAGGCGGTCTTCGAGGACCCGAAGCTGAAACGGTCGGTCTTCGCCGAGGTGCTGCCGGTGCTGGCGCCGGACGCCCTGCTCGCCTCCAACACCTCCACCCTGCCGATCACCGGACTGGCCGCCGGGGTGGACCGCCCGGCCGACTTCATCGGCATGCACTTCTTCTCGCCCGTGGATCGGATGCCACTGCTGGAGATCGTCGTCGGCGAGCGGACCGGCGACGCGGCGCTGGCCCGGGCGTTCGACCTGGGCCGGCGGATCGGCAAGACCCCGATCGTGGTCAACGACGGCCGGGGCTTCTTCACCAGCCGGGTCATCGGCCGGTTCATCGACGAGGCGGTCGGCATGATCGCCGAGGGGGTGCCGGCCGCCTCGGTGGAGCAGGCCGCCCTGCAGGCCGGCTACCCGACCGGGCCGCTGGCGCTGGCCGACGAGGTGAGCCTCACCCTGATCCAGCGGATCCGCCGGCAGTTCGAGGCGGCCGGCGAAGGCTTCCTACCGCTGCCGGCGCACCGGCTGGTGGACGAACTGGTGGACGCGTACGACCGGCCGGGGCGCGCCGCCGGGCGCGGCTTCTACGGGTACGCCGACGGCACGCGGGGCCGGTTGTGGAGCGGTCTCGCCGAGCTGACCACCGACGCGGGCCGGGCGGTGCCGTTCACCGACCTCCAGGAGCGGATGCTCTTCGCCGAGGCGCTCGACGCGCTGCGCTGCCTGGACGAGGGGGTGCTGCGGACCGAGACCGACGCCAACATCGGCTCGATCCTCGGCATCGGCTTCCCGGCCTGGACCGGCGGGGTGATCCGCTACGTCCGGCAGTACGCGGGTGGCCCCGCGGGCTTCGCGGCCCGTGCCAACGAGCTGGCCGACCGCTACGGCGGCCGGTTCGCGCCCCCCGCCGACCTGGTCGACCGGCTCGCCTCCTCGGCCACCCGCCCCACCGAAGCGGTGAGCGCAACGTGACGGCCACCGACGTGCCGGCGGGCGGCAGGCCGGACGGGCCGGGGCGCGGTGGGCCGCTGGCCGGGGTACGGGTTGTCGAGCTGGCCAGCCTCGCTCCGGCGCCGTTCGGCTGCATGGTGCTCGCCGACCTCGGCGCGGACGTGGTGCGGGTGGACCGGCCGGGCGGCCCGGCCGCAGGACGGCTGGCGGCGCCGACCGGCGGGCCGCTGCAACGCGGCCGGCGGGTGACCACGCTCGATCTGAAGTCTCCGGCCGGAGTGGCGGACCTGCTGCGCCTGGTGGATCGGGCCGACGTGCTGGTCGAGGCGTACCGGCCGGGGGTGGCCGAGCGGCTGGGCTTCGGGCCGGAGACCTGCCGGGCCCGCAACTCCCGGCTCGTGTACGCGCGGATGACCGGCTGGGGTCAGGACGGCCCGCTGGCGCCCCGAGCCGGACACGACATCGACTACATCGCGGTGGCCGGGGCGCTGGAGCCACTGGGTCGGGCCGGCGAGCGTCCGTACGCCCCGATGAACCTGCTCGGCGACTTCGGTGGAGGCGGCATGCTGCTCGCCGTGGGCGTGCTGGCCGCGCTGCTGGAACGGGAACGCTCCGGCTCGGGTCAGGTGGTCGACGCGGCGATGGTGGACGGTTCCGCACTGCTCACCGCGTTCCTGCACGGGTTGCTCGGCACCGGCTTGTGGGCCGCACCGCGTGGGCGCAACATGTTCGACGGCGGGGCACCGTTCTACGACACGTACCGCACCGCCGACGACGGCTTCATGGCCGTCGGCGCGATGGAACCGGCCTTCTACGCCGAGCTGCTGACCGGCCTCGGCCTCGCCGACGAGCCGGACCTGCCCGCCCAGTACGACCCGAGCGGCTGGGACGAGCTGCGCCGGCGGTTCACCGAGCGGTTCGCCGAGCGGACCCGGAACGAGTGGACGGCGGTCTTCGCCGACCTGGACGCGTGCGTCGCGCCGGTGCTCGCCCCCCGCGAGGCGCACCGGCATCCGCACAACGCCGCCCGGGGCACCTTCGTCGAGGTCGGTGGCGAGATCCAGCCGGCCCCGGCACCCCGCTTCGACCGGACACCGACCGGCCAGCCTGCCCCGGCACCGGACCCGGAGCACGACGTCCTACCCGTCGACACGATCCTCGCCGACTGGCCGTGACCCGCGCGGCGGGCCGGCCACGGACCCGCCTGGCACCGGGCGACCGGGGATACGCTGCCCGGATGGCAGCGTGCCCCGAGCTGACCTGGCCGCGCCCCCACCGGGGACGCGGTCGGAGTCTCTCCGGGGCAACCCCGGGGGCGTCACATCCACCTGGGCACCACACCACAGGTGCGTCGGCACGCTCCGCGAGCCTGTGCACCCGTACGACCGGGATTCGTCGGGGCACGCTGTCATCCACCCCGGGCCGGCCGTGACGACAGTCGGCTCGCTGGCCGTCGCGCTCGCCGACGCGTTCCTGGCGGCCGACCGCTGGCAGCGCGGCGACCTGGTCGCGTCCGGCGGGCGGGTGCTGAGCGTACGCCGCCGTTGGCTGTGGCCGGTCGCGGACGCCGCGGTCGCCGCGTACCCCCGGGCCCCGCGTGACCGGCCCCGGGAGCTGGCCGCCTTCCTGGCCAACCTGGCGCTGCTGGGCGAGGTGGTCGGCGCGGCGCGGCAGCGCGGCCGACCCGTCGCGGTCCGCGCCCGGCCGGTGACGCCGACCCGCACGGTCCGCCGGCCCTGGTCGACCCCGGTCCTGGACGACCTGGCCGACCTGGCCCGGCTGCTCGACCTGGCTCCGGAGCAGCTCGACTGGTACGCCGACCGCCGGGCGATGAACCGCCGCGCCGACAATCAGCGTCTGCACCACTACCGGTATCGCTGGGCCGCCGGCGGCCGGTTGATCGAGGCGCCGAAGCCACGGTTGCGCGCGCTGCACCGGCGGCTGCTCGCCGAGGTGCTGGGCCCGCTGCCGGTGCATCCGGCGGCGCACGGGTTCGTGCCCGGCCGTTCGGCGCACACCTTCGCCACGGCGCACGCTGGGCGGGCGGTGGTGGTCCGCGTCGACCTGGCCGCGTTCTTCAGCAGCGTGCCGGCCCGACGGGTGTACGGGTTTCTCCGGACCGCCGGCTATCCGGAGCCGGTTGCACATACGCTCGCCGCGATCTGCACCACCCGAACTCCACCGGCGGTGCTCCGTGCCGCGCCGGCCGACCTGCCCGAACGGCCGTGGCGGCTGAGCGTGCTGCGCGGCGGGCACCTGCCGCAGGGCGCGCCCACCTCGCCTGCGCTGGCCAATCTCTGTGCGTTCCGGCTCGATCGCCGGTTGACCGGGCTGGCCGCCGCCTTCGACCTCGACTACCAGCGGTACGCCAACGACCTCGCCTTCTCCGGCGAGCTGCCGCCCCGGCGGGTCGCCGACCTGCTCGCCGCGGTGACCGAGGTGACCCGAAACGAGGGCTTCCGGGTGCACCCGGGCAAGACCCGGGTCCGTGGCCGGGCCGACCGGCAGCTCCTCGCCGGGCTGGTGGTCAACGAACGGCCGGCGGTGCCGCGCGACGAGTACGACCGGCTGCGCGCGATCCTGCACAATGCCGCCCGCACCGGCCTGGCCGCCCAGAACCACGCCGGCCACCCGGCCTTCGCCGAGCACCTGGCGGGCCGGGTCGCGTGGGTCGGTCACGACAGTCCCACCCGCGCCGCCAAACTTGCGCCCCTCCTCGCCGCCGCCCTGGCCTCCTCGGGGCCCTGACGGACCAGAGGGACGCGACGACCAGCAGGTCACCGGCCATCTGTGGAATCCACAAAGGACTTCAGGCCGCGAGGGCAGGCGTCGCGTTGGTACTGTCGCTCCCCGGACAAGGACTGCGAGTCGTAGGGGGACGAGCATGGCGAGCGGAATCGATCCGTCCGGCCTGAGTCGCTCACTCGAAGAGGCGATGCGCCTGCTGAGCCGGGCCACGGATTCCGCCTCGGCACAGCCGGGCGGGGCCGACGAGCAGGGCGACGGGCCTGTGCCAGCTGCCGAGCAGATGGTGGGGCGGGGCACCGGCGGTGACGGTCTCGTCGAGGCGGAGGTGTCCGCCTTTGGCGGCCTGGAAACTCTGGTGATCGACCCGAGCCTGTCCCGTGCTGGCACCAGCGCCATCGCCGAGTACGTCCTGGAGGCGGTCAAGGCGGCACAGGCCGACGAACGCGCCCGGCGCGCCGAGCTGACGGCCGCTGTCGGTGCCGACAGCGCGGCCCTGACCCGGCAGCTCGAACGTGTCTCGGAGGACGCGTTCCGCGGGTTCGAGCAGATGATCGGCGACCTGGACGCGGTCACCCGCCGGATGGATCGACGCTGAGCCCATGTCCGACGGGATTCAGGTCGACGTCGACGCCCTCCACGCCGCGGCGGGCTCGCTCACGACCACCGGCCAGCAGCTTGGTGCAGAGGTCAGCAGCCTCGAGTCGACGGTGAACGGCGCGGGTAATCCGTGGGGCGCCGACGAGGCGGGCTCCCTCTTCGGAGCCGTGTACGTCGAGGTGCTCACGCATGCGCTCGACGTGTACCGGTCGATGGCTGACCAGTTGCTGGAGGCCGCCGCGAACCTCGACCTCGGCGCCGACGCGCACGAGGCGACCGACATCGCCAACGCGGAACTCTTCACGAGGATGGAGCTGCCCGGTGGGTATGCAGCTACCTCCTGAGCTCGTCGAGGCTCTGGGCTGGGTCGGCTTCACCTGGCCGACCGCCGACGAGGAGCTGCTGTTCGAGGCGTCGCAGCTGTGGTTCGCGTTCGCCGGCCGACTGCGTACGGCGGTCGGGGAGGCGGAGGCGGGCGCTGCGAAGGTCGGGGCGACCAACATCGGGGACGACGTCCGGGCGTTCGAGCAGGCATGGCAGGGCGAGGAGGGCGCGCCGCGCCGGATGGAGGACGGCGCGCAGGCGGCCGAGCTGATCGGCATGGCGTTGCTGGTGATGGCCATCATCACTTTGACGCAGAAGATCCTCGTCATCGTCCAGCTGACGATCCTCGTCGTGCAGGTGGCGATCGCGCTGGCGGCGGCCGCGCCCACCCTCGGCGCCTCGCTGGCTCAGATCCCCGTCTCGATCGGCCTGGCCCGGATGGCGATCCAACGGATCATCAAGGAGGTCATCGAACGGGTCGTCAAGGAGATCATTCCGCGGTTGCTGAAGCGGGCGAAGACGCTGCTGCGCCGTTTCGCGCGCAAGGGCCCGAAGCGCGGCGGCCCGGGACGAACCCCGGTGCCCGGCCCGCACACCACGCCCCGTTACCACAACACCAAGCCGATGCTCGACAAGTACCGGAACGAGCACCTGCCGGGAGGGCACTTCCCGACGGCGGTGCGCCGACTCAGTCCGGAGGAACTCGAACAGCACCGGGTGTTCTTCGACAGCAACGGCGTCCTGCGCAGCGCGAAGAACGGCGAGCCGTTCGACACCTCGAGCGCCCAGACCGTGTTCAGCGGCAACGGCCAGGCGATCTTCGTGATGGACCGGAACGGCAACCTCTACGCGTCCAACTACCAGAAGGTGGGCGACTTCCACCACTCGACGCTGGGTAACGGGCAACCGGTCGCGGCGGCGGGCGAGCTGGTCGTCAAGGACGGTATGGTCCAGCACGCGACGGCGCGCAGCGGTCACTACCAGCCCGACGTGAGCCACATGGGCAACCTCGATGCCGAGTTCAAGCGCAACGGCCTCAGTGACGTCCCGATCATGGGCTGGGACGGCAGACAGATCTTCTAGGGGAGTTCACAAGCATGGGTACGGACAGTTGGAAGGGCCACGTCAACGGGATCCTCTACGGGATCCAGTTCGACCGGGCGCTCGACGACACCGTGGTGACGCGGGTCGCCGACGGCGTGGTCGGCGGGCTCTACCCGGGTGACCGGGCCGAGACGCTGGACGCGCTCGATCAGGCGCTGCGCTACTCGGGCCCCCTCAACGACCAGGCCGAGACGCACCACAGCGAGGAGAACATCCGGGCGTTCCTCGGCCGACTCTCCACCGCCCTCTCAACCCGCGGCTGACCCCCCGGGCCTCCGTGTCGATCAGGAGGTTCCCGCCCGGGACCTGACCTCTCGTTCGGGGAACCTGGTCGACCGAGATGGTCGCGCCGGGTGGCGGCGCAAGGGGCGGTGGTACCAGGTGGCGAAGAGGGCGACGGCGAGCAGCAGCTCGGCCACGTCCCCGCCGTAGTACATGAGCTGGGCGGCGGAGCGGAACGCCGCCGGGTCGGGGTCGGCCAGCCCGGGCGGCAGGGTGCCGGCGTGCGCGTAGAGGTACTTGGCGAGCGCGGAGTGCCCGGCCGCCGCGCCCAGCAGCGCGCCGAGCCGCACGGCCAGCCCGGGACGGCGGGGTGCCGGGTCCGGGCCGGCCAGCGACAAGGCGAACAGGTATCCGGCGGCCAGGTAGTGCAGGTGCAGGGCGTGGTGCAGGGTGGGCTGGCGCTCCGCCGCCGCGTACAGCGGGGTGAGCAGCACCAGGGCCAGTCCGCCCGTGCTGAGCAGCGCGGCGGTGACTGGGTGGGCGATCGGGTGCAGCGGGCGGGCGCGCAGCAGCCGGCCGATGAACCGGCGGGTGGGTGTGGACGCGATCCGCAGCAGCAGTGTCACCGGGGCGCCGAGCACCAGCCCGAGCGGGGCCACCATGCCGAGCAGCAGGTGCTGTGTCATGTGTCCGCGCGGATCGTCGGGGAGCTGCGCGAACGGCCCGACCGCGACCGCCAGCACGGCGCAGCCGGCCAGCCAGGCGCCGCTGCGCCGGTGGTCCCAGCCCCTTGGATCGCGTGCGGCGGCCACGAGGTAGCCACCGGCCAGCAGACCGACCGCCGCCAGCGGAAACCAGCCCGGGCCATCCGCGGCGTGCCCCCCGTGCGCGATCACCGGCGCCGCGAACCAGCCCGGGGCGTCCGGGCGAGGGTCGCCGTCACCGCTGGCCGTCGCGTGGCGGTCGGGATCGCGCCCGCCAGACCAGCGCGGCGCCCGCGAGCAGCAGTATCGCGCCGCCTACGTTCCACACCACGTCGTACGGCACCAGGTGGACGCCGTAGCGGATCTGGTGCAGCCGGAGCACCTTGTGGTCGACCAGCCCGTCGAAGAGCTGGAAACCCCCGGCGCCGAGCAGGACGCCACCCCAGGCGAAGCGGGCCGCCAGGGCGCCTCGCCGGCGCAGGTCGGCGAACCAGAAGAACCCGCCGACCAGGGCGATCAGCTCGGCTGCGTGCAGCAGCCCGTCGGAGAGCAGACCCACCGACAAGGTGGACCGGTCGTAGAAGTGGTGCCAGGCGAGCAACTGATGGAAGACGATCTCGTCCACCGCGGCCATCACCGCGACCCCGATCAGGACACCGGCGAGGATGGACGACCGGACCTCCGGCACGGCGGCGGTGCGCGCACTCGGCAGGCTCGAACCGACCACCACACACCTCGCATCCGCCTCAGGTGAGGGTCGAACTACCCGAGACCGGGCGGAACATGCCCATCGAGCCGCAACAGGCGTCCAGCCGGCGGTGATCGACACGAGATTGGCGATGTCGGGGTGTCGGACCTGGTGGGACACCGCGACTTCCCGGACCTCGTGTTGATCGAGGCCCCGCCGGTCAGCGGGGCGACGACATCCCCGTTTCGCGCCTCTGGCACGGCTGACGGCATGATCATGGAGCCTGAGAGGCAGCGAACCCGGAGAGGGAGGTGCACGTGCCGGACGCGGACGAACTCGTCGCCGAGGCGCTCGCGGCGGTGCGCGGCACCGACGTACGGCAGGCCGAACGGCAGCTGGACCGGCTGATGGTCGGCACCGGCGCGACCGACGGCACGGCGGCGGTGGACACGGCGCTGTTGCGTCGCCTGGTCCGCGGCGTGGCGCGGCTGTGGCCGCGCGGCTGGCAGCCGGCCGACCTGGACCGGCTCACCACCCGGCGGTTCGGCGCCCGGTCGGCACGGCTGGTGCGGGACGCGATGGCCGCCCAACGGCGCGAGCAGACCGGGCCGGTTCCGGCCTGGTGGGACGAGCAGTTGCGCGAGCTGGCCGCCGAGGTGTGGTGGGACGACGACCGGAGCGTGCTGTCCGGCTGGTCCGCCCGGGAAGGGCTGGATCGGGTCGACGCCCTGCGCACGGCGGTGGACACCCTCGTCCTGGTGGAGAGCCTGCCGCCGATCGCGGTGCTGCGTCCGCCACCCGGCACGACCGGGGCGGCGGCAGCGAGCCGCCCGGCCGGCGCGGCCCGCAGTGGGTCCGGCATGCTCGAACGGGTACGGGCGCTGCTGGCCAAGGCCGAGTCGACGACCTTCCCGGCCGAGGCGGAGGCGTTGACCGCCAAGGCGCAGGAGCTGATCGCCCGGCACAGCATCGACGAGGCGCTGCTGGCGGCCGGGGCCGACCGGGGCGACCTACCCGGCGGCGTGCGGCTCGGCACCGACACCCCGTACGCGGGTGCGAAGGCGCTGCTGGTGCAGGAGGTCGCGGCGGCGAACCGCTGTGCGGCGGTCTGGTCCGACGACCTCGGCTTCGCCACCGTGCTGGGCTGGCCGGCCGACCTCGTGGCGGTGGAGCTGCTCTACACCTCGCTGCTGGTCCAGGCCACCGCCGCGATGCTGCGCGGGCGGGCCGAGCGGCGACCGGGGGCCGGGCGGCGGACCCGCGTCTGGGACGAGTCCTTCCTCAACGCGTTCGCGCTGCGGATCGGCGAGCGGCTGCGCGCGACCACCGAGGCGGCGGACCGGGCGGCGGCCGAGACGGCCGGCCCCGAGCGGCTCCTCCCGGTGCTCGCCGCGCGCGGCGAGGCGGTCCAGGAGCGGCTCGACACCCTCTTCCCGGGCGTCACCCGGCACCGGCTCAGCGTCCGCGACGCCGAGGGCTGGTCGTCCGGCACCTCCGCGGCGGACCGCGCGTCGCTGGACGTCGGCGGGGGGCCACCGCCCCGACAGGTACCGGGACGCCCCGACCCACGTTGACCCAGGCAGCGTGGGAACCGCCACCGTCGAAAAATTCTGCGATGGTCTTCGGTAGGCGGTAGGGAACGGAGCTTCGGCTCCGACCCTCCGGTGAACCGCGTCCCGACCGGGGCGCGACCAGGACCCGAGGAGCATCGCCGTGAAGTACATGCTGCTGATCTGGAACCGGCCCGGCTTCACCGAGGAGCTGACCGAGCGGGAGCGCACCGCCCTGTTCGGCGAGGTCGACGAGATCATGAAGGAGCTGACCGAGTCCGGTGAGCTGGTCGGCGGTCAGGCGTTGGCCGACCCGTCGCAGACCCGGACGGTCCGGCTCGCGGGCGGCCACCCGGAAGTCGTCGACGGGCCGTTCATGGAGAGCAAGGAGCAGTTCGCCGGCTACCTGGCCGTCGACTGCGACACCCCGCAACGGGCCGCCGAGATCGCCGCCCGCTGGCCGGACGTGCGCTTCGGCGGCGCGCTGGAGGTCCGCCCGATCATGGACGAGGCCGGGACGGAGATGTGACCGACGACCGGACGGTCGAGGACCTGCTGCGTACGCTCGCGCCGCAGGTCCTCGGCCTGCTGGTCCGCCGGCATGGGCAGTTCGACCGGTGCGAGGACGCGGTGCAGGAGGCGCTGCTCGCCGCCGCGACGCAGTGGCCCGGGCAGGGCTTGCCGGACAACCCGCGCGCCTGGCTGCTCACCGTGGCCAACCGCCGGCTCACCGACGAGTGGCGCAGCGAGCGAGCCCGCCGGGACCGCGAGGTGGCGGTGGCGCTGCGCGAGCCGGCGTACGCCGGGGTGGCGCCGGCGGCCGACGCGGAGCCCGCGGTGGCGGACGCCGACGACACCTTGACCCTGCTCTTCCTCTGCTGCCACCCGGCGCTGGCTCCCTCGGCGCAGGTGGCGCTGACCCTGCGCGCCGTGGGCGGGCTCAGCACCGCACAGATCGCCCGGGCGCACCTGGTGCCGGAGGCCACGATGAGCCAACGGATCCGCCGGGCCAAACAGCGGATCGAGGCCGCCGGCGCCCGGTTCAGCATGCCCGCGCCGGGTGAGCGCGACGAGCGGCTGCGGACGGTGCTCCGGGTGCTCTACCTGATCTTCAATGAGGGGTACACCGCGTCCAGCGGGCCGGACCTGCACCGGGTGGAGCTGACCGGCGAGGCGATCCGGCTCGCCCGCGTCCTGCACGGGCTGCTGCCCGGAGACGGCGAGGTGACCGGGTTGCTGGCGCTGATGCTGCTCACCGATGCGCACCGGGCCGCCCGGGTCGGCCCGGACGGCGAGCTGGTGCCGCTGACCGAGCAGGACCGGGACCGGTGGGACCGGACGGCCATCAAGGCCGGCGTCGCGCTGATCACCGAGGCGCTGACCTGGTCACCGCCCGGCCCGTACCAGCTCCAGGCGGCGATCGCCGCGGTGCACGCCGAGGCGCCGACGGCGGCGGCGACCGACTGGCGGCAGATCGCCGCGCTCTACCGGCTGCTCGCCCGGATCGCGCCGAATCCGATGGTCACCCTCAACCAGGCGGTGGCGGTGGCCATGGTGGACGGTCCCGAGGCCGGGCTCGCCCTGCTCGCTCCGCTGGACGCCGACGAGCGCACCGCCGGGCATCACCGGCTCGCCGCGGTCCGGGCCCACCTGCTGGAGCTGGCCGGGCAGCTTCCGGCGGCGCGGGACGCGTACCGGGCGGCGGCCCGGGGCACCACCAGCCTGCCCGAGCGGCGTTACCTGGAGCTGCGGGCAACCCGACTGTCCGCCCAGCGATGAGTTCCGGCGGTCGCGGGAGTCGACGTGGCATGGGAATGGTGAGCAGTCAATTGTCGATCTCGTTGGACGGGTACGTGGCCGGGCCGGACCAGAGCCCGCAGGATCCGCTGGGCCGGGGCGGGCTGCGGTTGCACGAGTGGTTCTTCGGCCTGGACAGCTGGCGGGCGCAGCACGGGCTGACCGGCGGCGAGCGGGGAGTCGACGCCGACCTGGTCGACGAGCTGACCCGGGACGTCGGGGCGTACGTGATGGGCCGGCGGATGTTCGGCGGCGGGGACGGCGACTGGGACGAGAGCTGGCAGGGCTGGTGGGGCGACGATCCGCCGTTCCACACCCCGGTCTTCGTGCTCAGCCACCATTCCCGGGCGCCGCTGGTGATGCGGGGTGGCACCGAGTTCCGGTTCGTCACCGACGGCATCGAGTCGGCGCTGCGGCAGGCCCGGGAGGCGGCGGGTGACCGGCAGGTGTCGATCGCGGGCGGCGCGAGCACGGTCCGGCAGTACCTGGCCGCCGGGCTGATCGACACCCTGCATCTGCACCTGGTGCCGATCTTCCTCGGGGCCGGTGAACGGCTCTTCGACGGGATCGCGCCGCGGCTGGAGCAGGTGGCGGTGGTGGCCGGGCCGACCGTGGCGCACCTGCGCTACCGCGTCCTGCGCTGATCGGGGCGCCAGCGGGTCGGTCACGCCGACGGTTCGACGGCCGGGCAGCTGGTGCCCGGACGGGGCGCCAGAACGCTGGTCAGGTAGCGGTCGACAGCGCCGGCCACACACGGGCTGGTGGTGTAGCTGCCATGCCCCCATCCCTGATAGGTGAGCAGCACGCCGTGCTCGCCCAACTGCCGCGCCACGTTGGTGGCCCAGTTGTACCCGCTGGCCGGGTCGTGCACGGTGGCGGCGAGCAGCAGCGGCACCTCGGTGCGGACCCGCAGCCGGTGCTGCGGGTTGGCGACCGGCGCCGGCGTGCCCAGGCAGGTCACGGGGGCGAACACCGCCGGCGGATAGCGCAGGTCGGGCGCGAGCCGGGCCATCCGGCGCAGGTGTCCGGCGTACTCGCGGTAGTCGCGGACGGGCAGGCTCCAGTCCTGGCAGAAGACCGCGAACGGGTACGGAGCCACGGCGTCGCCCGTCGACGTGTCGCCGGCCGTGGGTGCGGTCGTCGGCGCGGTGACGGCGTCCATTCTGGCGATCCACCCGGCCAGCTCCGGCCACCGGTGCGTCTCGTAGAGCTTCTTGTGGGCGAGCCGGCTCAGCTCGAACGGGGTGAGAGCCGCACCGGGCCGGTCCGGGTCGGTCAGCGTTCCGAGCGCGGCCCGGCCGTGCAGCCCGGCCCAGACCTCCCGGACGTCCCGCCCCCTGAGCGGGCAGCTGGTGGTTCGGGCACACCAGGCGACGAATTCGTCGAACGCGTCTTCCGCGGTGACGGCCTGGGTGTCGAGGAAGGCACGGATGTCGAGGCTGTGATCCATCGCGGCCTCCAGCACCATGGCCCGGACCCGGTGCGGGAACAGCTCCGCGTACCGCTGCCCGAGCAGGGTGCCGTACGAGCTGCCGTGGAAGGTCAGCAGCCGCTCGCCGAGCGCGGCGCGGACCGCGTCGAGGTCGCGGGCCGCGCTGGTCGTGTCCACGTGGTCGTAGAGCGGCCCGGTCCGGGCCCGACAGTCGGCCCGCAGCAACGCGTTGCCGGCCAGCGTGGCGTCGAACTGAGCCTGGTCCGCTATCAGCTGCGGTTGCCGGGCGAGCAGGTCGGTCGAGCAGATCACCGGGTGGCTGCCGCCGGTGCCGCGCGGGTCGAAGCTGACGATGTCGAAGCGGCGGCGCAGCTCGGCGCTGAACCGGGAGCTGCCGGTCACCACCCGGTCGACCCCGCTGTCGCCCGGCCCGCCGGGGCCGAACACCAGTGCGCCGGTCCTTGCGGACGGGTCGGTGGCCGTCCGACGGGCCAGCGCCAGGTCGAATCTCTCGCCTCGAGGCCGGCGCCAGTCCACCGGCAGGGACAGCGTGC
Source organism: Micromonospora sp. NPDC005206 (assembly GCF_040608175.1). NCBI lineage: Bacteria > Bacillati > Actinomycetota > Actinomycetes > Micromonosporales > Micromonosporaceae > Micromonospora > Micromonospora sp. NPDC005206. Next base: position 148,679 of record NZ_JBEXHU010000007.1, on the reverse strand, counting down.
CGCACTCGGCGGTGGCGTCCCCGGGGCAGGGCCGCCAGTCGATGGTGGGGCCCGGTTGTGCTCGGGCGGCGGCCGGGCCGACCGGGGTGAGGCCGGCAGCCGTGAGGGCCAGGGCGACCGCCCAGCCGACGGTGGATTTGCGTACGGGCAGCATGGAGTGCTGTCCTCTCCTCGAAGGAGCGTCACGGGAGAAACTCGCCCACCGGGCGAGGTGGTGCTGCTTCCACCGGGCCGTCGAGTAGCCGCTCGACGGCCCGGTCCTTTCGTGCGCCGGGTTCAGTCGACCTCGCGCAGGACGCGTTCCAGCGCGCCCATCCGGGTCTCCATCCCGCTTAGCCGGCCGTCCAACGCCGCGAGCAGTCGGGCGTTCTCCGCCTGGGCCTGAGCGGCGGTCTCGGCGAGCCGGCGGTAGTCGTCCGCGCGGGCCGATTCGAGCCGGGCCCGTCGGGTCTTGGCGAGCTGCACGATGGTCACCGTGAACACGCTGATCAGCAGGGCGAAGATGCCGATCGCGCCGACCACCTCGGTCCAGTCGTGCTCGCTCATCGCTCCGCTCCGGGCTGCTCGGCCGAGTCGGGCACGGTCAGCGTCTCGACCGCCGCCGCGATGATCTCGGGGGTGAGTGTGAGCACGAAGGGCTCCACCTCGTAGTAGTTCATGGCTTTCCCGTCCTCCGACAATTCCAGGCGTGCGGTGACCAGCCCGGCCGCCGCCAGCTTCCGTAGGTGGACCTGCAACAGCGCCCGGCTGATGCCTAGTTGCCGGGCCAGCCGGCTCACGTAGGCGCGCTCGCGGGCCAGTGCGGCGACGACCCGCAGCCGATGCGGGTTGGCCAGGGTGGCCAGCACCCGGACCAGGTCGTCACCGGTCGGCGGCGGAGCGGCACTCATAAGCAGCCCTTGCACATGCCAAGAGAAGTTAGCAGGTGCCGACGCGCGGCGACCGGGGTTCGGGAGCGAATCAGGGGGATCTCAGGGTCCACCGAGGGGCCGGACAGACAGCACGCCGGGCCGGTGAGATCACCGGCCCGGCGTGCGGAGTGCGTCGTACGTCAGCTCTTGAAGGCGTCCTTGATCTTCTCGCCCGCCTGCTTGAGCTTGGCTCCGGCCTGGTCGTTGCGACCCTCCGCCTCGAGCTGCTCGTTGTCGGTGGCCCGACCGGCGCCTTCCTTCAGCTTGCCGGCCGCATCCTCGGTGGCGTTGTTGATCTTGTCGTCGATACCCATGTGCCAACCTCCATCGCGAGCGTCGCTACGCCACCAGCAGTACCCCTGCCATCGCCGGTCCAACCATCCCGACTACACCCCGTCGACGGGGGCGGCCGGGCGGAACCGTCGCAGGCGCAGGCTGTTGGCCACCACGAAGACCGAGGAGAGGGCCATCGTGGCGCCGGCGATCATCGGGTTGAGCAACCCGGCAGCGGCCAGCGGCAGGGCCGCCACGTTGTACCCGAAGGCCCAGAACAGGTTGCCCCGGATGATGCCGAGCGTGCGACGGGACAGCCGAATGGCGTCCACCGCGGCGTCCAGGTCGCCCCGGACGAGGGTGAGGTCCGACGCCTCGATCGCCACATCGGTGCCGGTGCCCATCGCCAGGCCCAGGTCGGCCTGCGCCAGCGCCGGGGCGTCGTTGACCCCGTCGCCGACCATCGCCACCGACCTCCCCTCGGCCTGGAGTCGCCTGACCACGTCGACCTTGCCGGCCGGCAGCACCTCGGCGATCACCTCGTCCACGCCCACCTCGGCGGCGACCGCCCGGGCCACGGTGACGTTGTCCCCGGTCAGCAGGACCGGGGTGAGCCCCAGGGCGCGCAGCCGGGCCACCGCCGCCCGGCTGGTCGGCCGGACCACGTCGGCGACCGCGAGCACACCGCGGGCCCGCCCGTCCCAACCGGCGACGATCGCCGTCCGACCGATCGCTTCCGCGTCGGCGACCGCCCGCTGGACCTCCGGCGGTACGTCGAACCCGCGCTCGCGCAGCAGCCGGAGCCGACCGATCAGCACACTCCGGCCGTCCACCGTGGCGCTGACGCCCAACCCCTCGACGTTGGCGAAGCCGGTCACCGGGGGCAGCGTCCCGGCCTCGGCGGCGCCCGCCGCGACCGCCCGTGCGATCGGGTGCTCGGAGGCGGCTTCGACCGCCCCCGCGAGCCGGAGCAGCTCGGCACGGTCCGTACCGGCCGCCGGCACGACGTTCACCAGGGTCATCCGGCCGGTCGTCACGGTGCCGGTCTTGTCCAGCACCACGGTGTCCACCCGCCGGGTCGACTCCAGCACCTCCGGTCCCTTGATCAGCACGCCGAGCTGAGCGCCCCGGCCCGTGCCGACCAGGAGTGCGGTCGGCGTGGCCAGGCCGAGCGCGCAGGGGCAGGCGATGATCAGCACGGCCACCGCGGCCGTGAACGCGGCGGTCGGCCCAGCCCCGCTGCCGAGCCACCAGCCGAGGGTGCCCACGGCGAGCGTGATGACGATCGGCACGAACACGCCGGAGATCCGGTCCGCCAGCCGCTGCACGGCCGCCTTGCCGCTCTGGGCCTGCTCGACCAGGTCGGCCATCCGGGCGAGCTGGGTGTCCCCGCCGACCCGGGTGGCGGTGACGACGAGCCGGCCGCCCGCGTTGATCGTGGCACCCACCACGCCGTCGCCCGGGCCGACCTCGACCGGGACCGACTCGCCGGTGAGCATGCTGGCGTCGACGGCCGACGTGCCCTCGTCGACCACGCCATCGGTGGCGATCTTCTCGCCGGGGCGGACCACGAACCGGTCACCGACGGCGAGCTGGTCCACCGGGATCAGGGTCTCCACCCCGTCGCGGAGCACCGCCACCTCCTTGGCGCCCAGTTCGAGAAGGGCGCGCAGGGCGGCGCCGGCGGTCCGCTTCGAGCGGGCCTCGAAGTAACGGCCGGCGAGGATGAACACCGTCACCCCGGCGGCGGCCTCCAGGTAGATGTTGCCGGCGCCGTCGGTGCGGGTGATGTCGAAACGGAACGGGTGGGTCATGCCGGGCATCCCGGCGTCGCCGAGGAAGAGCGCCCAGAGCGACCAACCGAACGCGGCGAGGGTGCCGAGCGAGACCAGGGTGTCCATGGTCGCCGCGCCGTGCCGCAGGTTGGTCCAGGCGGCCCGGTGGAACGGCAGCCCGCCCCAGACCACCACCGGGGCGGCGAGCGTCAGCGACAGCCACTGCCAGTAGTCGAACTGCCAGGCCGGCACCATCGCCAGCACGACCACCGGCACGCTGAGCGCCACCGACACCCAGAGGCGGGTACGCGGGCCACGCAGCGCGTCCACCGGCTCCTCGGCGGTGGAAGGTGGGGACGGCAGGGACGCCGTGTAGCCGGTCTTCTGCACCGTGCCGATCAGGTCGTCCGGCGTGACGCCGTCGACGTACCGGACAGTGGCTTTCTCGGTGGCGTAGTTGACGGTCGCGCTGACCCCGTCCATCCGGTTCAGCTTCTTCTCGATCCGGGCGGCGCAGGCGGCGCAGGTCATTCCGCCGATCGCCAACTCGATCCGGTTCGGCGCCTCGGGCAGCGGTCTGCTGGTGGTGGTCATCATCTGGTCCCGTCAGTTGTGCCCGTGCCCGGGGATGCCGTGGTCGGCGTCCCCGGTCGGCGCGGGTCCGCTCGGGGTGGGATCGGTCGGGGTGGGATCGCCACCGGTCGTCGGTGCGCCGGTGGGCGGGGTGGGCGAGGTGCCGGCGACCACGGTGAACTCGGCGGTGTGCACCGACCCGCCGTGCCGGAAGTCGAGGTAGAGCCGGTAGCTGCCGGCCGAGGGCACCTCGGCGAGGAAGGTGACAGCCGGACCGGGCGGGGTGCGCCCGTCGCCGGGTGTCCCCTCCGGGTGCACGTGCAGGTATGCCAGGTCACCCCGGCGCAGCGCCACGAGATGGCCGTACGCGCCCAGGTAGGGCTCCAGGTCGGTCACCGGCCGCCCGTCCCGGCTGACGGTCAGTGTGAGCGGCGAGGTCCGGCCGGGCTGCACCGCGCCGGCCAGGGTGACCGTGTAGCCGTCGACGGTCGTGCTGGTCGCCGGCGCGGGCAGCGGCCGTTCGGCCAGCGTTCCGGGGACCGTCACGTCCACCCCGAGGGTCAGCGGCTCTCCCCCGGTCGGGGCGAAGTCGGCGAACGCCCGCCACTGCCCGGGGCCGGCCAGTGGGGTGGCGACGCGCCACGTGCCGTCCGGGGCCAGGTCGGGATGCACGTGGCGGAAGCCGGAGAGGTCCCGCCGAGCGACGATGAGATGCATCCGCTTGTCGTGCGCCACGTCGAACCGGGTCACCGGTCGGCCGTCCGGGCCGCCGATCCGAAAGGCGAACTCGCCGGCCGGCGCGGCGACCGGTTCGAGGGTGTAGCCGCGGTCGGCGACGAGCAGGCCGCCGGGGAGCCGGTCGGCCGCCTCATCGTGCTCTCCGTGGCCGGCCGGGCCCGGCTCGTGGGCGGCCCCGTCGTCGTGCCGGTTCTCGGCGACCGGGGCGGCGGGACCGGCCACCTGACCGATCCCGTACGCCGCGCCGAAGACCGCCGCGAGGCCGAGGGCGAATCCGCCCAGTCTGGTCACCGTATTCATGCCGGGCCTCTCGATCAGGCGTCGACGAGGTCGTAGCCGGCCTCGTCGACGGCGGTCCGGACGACTTCCACGTCCAGCGGCCGGTCACTGCTGACGGTGACCCGGCCGGTGGCCAGGTCGACCTGAACCTCGCGCACACCCGCGATGGCGCCGACCTCGGCGCTGACCGAGCTGACGCAGTGCCCACAGGTCATGCCCTGCACCTGGTACGTCGTGTTGACCATCGAACCGTCTCCCTCCGCCACCTCCGAGCCTATACCCCCCAGGGGTAAATCGAAGGCGGACGTCTGTCCTTGTGTTGTACCGGTACCCGGTGGGGGTATCCCGACAGAAAGGGACAGTACCATACCCCCCAGGGGTAGGCTACCCTGGTCGCCATGACCGCACCCACTCCGATCCGCGGATACACCGCCAGCAAGGATCAACTGCTCGCGCGGCTCCGCCGTGTCGAGGGGCAGGTCCGGGGCATCGAGAAGATGGTCGACGACGACCGCTACTGCATCGACGTGCTCACCCAAATCTCCGCGATCCAGGCCGCGCTGGACAAGGTGGCGCTGGGGCTGCTCGACGGGCACGCGCGGCACTGCATGCACGAGGGCGCCGCCGAGGGCCGGGCCGACGAGATGGCCACCGAGATGATGGCGGCGGTCGGCCGGCTGATGAAGCGCGGCTGAGACCGGGTGACGCTCGCCCGGTCCGACCGGACCGGGCCGTCACTCGGTCTCCGGGTCGAGGCGTACCCCACGCAGCAACTGGGCGTTGAGCGCCACCACGATGGTGGACGCGGACATCAGCACCGCGGCCAGCGCCGGGCTCAACGCCACCCCGGCCCACGCCAGCACCCCGGCCGCCAGCGGCAGCGCCACCACGTTGTAGCCCGCCGCCCAGGCCAGGTTCTGCCGCATCTTCCGGTACGACGCCCGCGAGAGCCGGACCACGGCACCGACCCCGCGCGGGTCCGACGAGGCCAGCACCACCCCGGCGGACTCGATCGCCACATCGGTGCCCGCGCCGATCGCGATGCCGACGTCCGCCCGCGCCAGCGCCGGCGCGTCGTTCACCCCGTCGCCGACCATCGCCACGGTCAACCCCCGCCGCTGAAGCTCGGCCACCCGGCCGTCCTTCTCCGCCGGCAGCACCTCGGCGAAGACCTCGTCGACACCCCGCCGGAAACCCAGGTCGGCGGCGACCGCCTCGGCCACCGGACGGGCGTCACCGGTGATCATGGCGATGGCGCGGACGCCCGCGGCGCGCAGCTCGACGATGGCCTCCCGGGCCTCCGGACGTACCTCGTCGGTCAGCGCGAACGCGCCGAGCACGGCGTCCGGCGGCCGTACCAGGTACAGCACCGCGGCGCCCCGCGCCGACCAGTGGCCGATCGCCGCCTCCAGCTCGGCCGGGAGCGACAGGCCCAGCTGCCGCAGCAGCGCCGGACCGCCCACCGCGTACTGCGTACCGTCGACGGTGGCCTGCACCCCGCGCCCCGGCAGCGACCGGAACCCGACGGCCGGGGCCGGTCCGACGCTCCCGGCCGCCGCCACGATCGCCCGAGCCAGCGGATGCTCGCTGTCGGACTCCACGCCGGCCGCGATCCGCAGCACCTCGTCCCGCGCGACGCCGGGTGCCGTCGCCAGGTCGGTGACCACGTGCTCGCCCCGGGTCAGGGTGCCGGTCTTGTCGAACAGCACCGCGTCGACGGTCCGCATCCGCTCCAGCGCCAACCGGTCCTTGACCAGGATCCCGGACCGCGCGGCCAGTGCGGTGGAGAGCGCGACGACCAACGGAATGGCCAGCCCGAGCGCGTGCGGGCAGGCGATCACGAGGACGGTGACCGCGCGGACCACCGCCTCGTCGGGCCGGCCCAGCGCGGTCCAGACCAGCACGGTCAGCACGGCGGTGCCGGTGGCCAGGTAGAACAACGCGGCCGCGAACCGGTCCGCCAGCAGCTGGGCCCGCCCGCCGGAGCGCTGCGCCTGCGCGACCATCCGCTGGATGCCGGCGAGCGCGGTCTGCTCACCCAGCGCCTCGACGCGGACCCGGATCGCCGAGTCGGTGGCGACGGTGCCGGCCACCACCCGGTCCCCTGCCGACCGGGCGACCGGACGCGACTCTCCGGTGATCATCGACTCGTCCAGCTCGGCGCCGCCGTCGACGATCCGCCCGTCCGCCGGAACCCGCCCACCCGGCCGGACCAGCACCACCTCGCCGACCCGCAGCTCGGTCACCGGCACCGGCTCGACCCGCCCGTCCGCCGCCACCCGCTCGGCATCGTCGGGCAGCAGCGCGGCCAGTGCCGCGAGCGCGCCCCTGGCCTGACCGATGGCCTTCATCTCCTGCCAGTGCCCGAGCAGCATGATGGTGACCAGCGCGGCAAGCTCCCACCAGAAATCCAGGTCGAAGGCGCCCACGCTGGTGGCCAGTGACGCGGTGTAGGCGACGGTGATGGCCATCGCGACCAGCAGCATCATGCCCGGCGCCCGATCGCGGACCTCGCGGACCGCGCCGACCAGGAACGGCCAGCCGCCCCACCAGAACACCACCGAGCCGAGCACGGGCCCGACCCAGGACCGGCCCGGGACGTCCAGCCCGAGGCCGAGCCGGTCCAGCACCAGGTGGCTGGTCAACACCACCGGCACGGTGAGCACGAGGCAGACCCAGAACCGGCGGCGGAACATCGCCGGATCGTGCCCGGCGTGCTTGTCGTGCTGATGTGGCCCGCCGTCGGCGTGTCGCTGGTGGCCACCGGGCCCGGCGTGGCGCTCGTCGGCGGCGGGACGATCGGGGTCGGGCGGCGACGGAGCGGGCATGACTCCAACATGCCGGTCCGGAACCCGCCACGCGAGCGGTTCGACCACCCGACACTCCGGCACGACCTGCGTCCCCGGGTCGGGCTGGTTAGCATTCCGACGATGGCCCTCCGGATCCCGCTACGCAGTTGGGCAGAGGTGCCGCCACGTTGTGGCGTCACCTCCCGCCGACCGGGCCGAGCTTTCACCCTGCGTGGTCACGAGGTCGCCGTCCAGCGATCCGGCGCGCTCGTCGCCGCTTTCCCGCGGCGGCGGTGAACCGACCGGCCCGTCGGCACGTACCCCGCACCGGATCGTTGGGAGTCTCGCATTGGGTTCCGACCACACCCGCTCCGCTCCGTCCGCCCCACCCCGGGTGCGACGGATCCTCGTCGCGACGGTGGTGCCCCTCTTCGTCGCGACCGTGCTCGCCGCGGTCGTGCTCTGGCCTCGCGACGGGTCACCGCGGACCGACGGCGGTGCGAACGTGCCGCGCTACCACGGCACGGTGACCCGGGTGGTGACCGAGCCGTGCCCAGCGGCGGCGCCGAACCCCGAGGGCACACCGAGCGTCGGGGACGGGCCGTGCGGCACGGTGGACGTCCGGGTGAACGACGGGCCGGCCTCCGGCCAGCGGATCCAGACACCCGTGCCCGCCGGACCCGGCGCGCCCCGGGTCGAGGTCGACGACGAGGTCATCCTGGTGGAGCTGACCGATCCGACCGATCCGACCGCCAGCAGTTGGAACATCGCCGAACACCAGCGCGGCGCGCCGCTGCTGTGGCTGGCGGTGATCTTCGCCGCCGCGATCGTCGCGTTCGGCCGGTGGCGGGGCCTGGCCGCTCTGGCCGGGTTGGCCGCCAGCTTCGCCATCCTGCTCACCTTCGTGCTGCCCGGAATCGGCGCCGGCCGGTCGCCGCTGCTGGTAGCGGTGGTCGGTGCCGCGCTGATCATGTTCGTGGTGCTCTACCTGACGCACGGGGTCAGCGCGCAGACCTCGGTCGCGGTGCTCGGCACCCTGGGCAGCCTGGTCCTCACCGGCGTACTGGCCACCATCGTCAGCGGCGCCACGCACCTCACCGGCTTCGGCAGCGAGGACGCCACCACCCTGTCGATGTTCCAGGCCGACGTGGACCTGCACGGCCTGCTGCTCGCCGGGATCATCATCGGCTCGCTCGGGGTGCTCGACGACGTGACCGTCACCCAGGCGGCCACCGTGACCGAGCTGGCCAACGCCAACCCCGGGCTGACCCGGTTGCAGCTCTACCGGGCGGCGACCCGGGTCGGCCGGGCGCACATCGCCTCCACCGTCAACACCATCGTGCTGGCGTACGCGGGCGCCTCGTTGCCGCTGCTGCTCCTGCTCACCGCTGACTCGCGACCGATCGGGCAGATCCTGACCAGCGAGTTCCTCGCGCAGGAGATCGTCCGCAGCGGGGTCGCCACGCTCGGGCTGATCGCCGCCGTACCGCTGACCACCGGGCTGGCCGCGATGGTGACCGCAGCCGGCCGGCAGACCACCGCGCCCGCCGCCGAAGCGCCCGCCCCGCGACCCCAGCCCGACCGCGCCGAGGCACTGGCGGCGCTGAGCTCCCCGCGCACGGATCGGCCCGACCTCACGTCGCCCGACCCGACGCGGACCACACCCTCATCCACCGCCACCGACCGGTGGCCAGAGCCGAACAGGAGCACGGATACGGCATGGTGACACTCCTCAACGTGACCACGTCGGGCGTCCGCCCTGAGAACCGCATCACTGGTCACTCAGCGCCATGGCGAAATGACGCTTTTAGTCGGTATCAGGGCGTAGCTCAGCCGATGGGCTCTCGGGTAACCTCACTGCCGGTTACCGATGAAGGCGCGAAGCGGCGCCTGCGGTGCCACCGCCCAATCGCCAACCGGCGAGCCGGGAACCCAGGTACGTGGGGTGAATCCGCGACAGCGGTAGGGGCCACTTCCGCCCCGAACCCGTCAGCTAACCCGGTCGGCGGTCGACGGAAGGGAACATTGTGACGGCACCCCTACGCCGCTGGTTGACACCCGTGGTGGCCGTGATCGCCGCACTGACCGTGCTCGCCGGGCCCCTCCCGGCGCAGGCCGCCCCGACGACCCCCACACCGTCCGGGCACGAGGAGGACGGCGAGCCCCAGCTGCTCAACGACGTGATCGAGCAGACCAACCGCAAATTCTCCGCGGCCAAGTCCAAACTGAACACGTCGAAGAAGAAGCAGCTGCAGCTGGCGCTGGAGGTCGACCGGGCCAAGGCCGACCTGAACGCACTGGCGCCGCAGGTCGGGCAGATCGCCGCCCAGTCGTACCGCACCGGCCGGATCGGCCCGCTGGCGATGCTGCTGGAGAGCGAAGCCCCGGACTCGTTCGTCCAACGTGCCGCCGCGCTCGATGAGATGAACATGGTCAACGAGAAGAAGCTCGCCGAGGTCAACGCGGTGAAGACCCGCGCTGAGCAGGCCAAGCTGGCCCTCGACGCGGAGGTCCGCGAGCAGCAGAAGCAGACCGCCCTGATGGCCAAGGAGAAGCGCGAAGCGGACAAGGCCCTCGCCCTGGTCGGTGGGAAGGGCTTCACCGGCGGGCTGGTGTCGGCCACCTCACCGGTCGCCCGGCTCGGCCCGGGCCGGACCGCCGACGGCGACTGGAAGTCCGAGTCGTGCAGCCAGAACGACCCGACCACGTCCGGCTGCGTCACCCCGCGCACGCTGCACGCGTACAAGGAGGTCAAACGGGCCGGATTCAACCGGTTCGTCGGCTGCTACCGATCCGGGGGGCCGTGGGAGCACCCGAAGGGCCGCGCCTGCGACTGGTCTCTGCAGAAGAGCGGCTTCAGCCCGTGGCACAACGAGGACACCCGGACGTACGGCAACAACGTCGCCGCGTTCCTCATCCGCAACGCCGACCGGCTCGGCATCTACTACGTGATCTGGAACCGGCAGATCTGGTTCCCGGCGACCGGCTGGAAGTCGTACAGCGGGCCGTCGAACCACACCGACCACGTACACATGTCGCTGCTCTGACCCACGCTCTCCGTCGAGGGCCGTTCCGCGTGACGCGGAGCGGCCCTCGACGCGTTCAGGCGGCGGGCGCGGCCGGACCGACCGGCGTGCTGGCGTCGATCGGTCCGTCGAGCGTCGTGGCCGGCACGGCGGCCACCGGACGCACCACTCCGGCGGCCAGCCGGTACGACACCCCTACCACCGCGCACCGCCCCCGCTCCACCTCGGTGGCCAGCACGGGCGACTGCCCGAGCAGCGCCTCGACGGTCTGTGCGATGTGGATGTCGACGATGCGGCCGATGTCGTCCACCCCCTCCGCCTCGGCCCGACGCAGGCTGGGCAGCACGGCGTCGACCACCGCGCCCAGGTGCCCCTGGGGCGGGTTGCCGGTGGCTGCCGACTCACGGGCGGCCTGCACCGCACCGCACGAGTCGTGGCCGAGCACCACCACCAGCGGGGTGCCGAGCACGGTCACCGCGTACTCCACGCTGCCCAGCACCTCCGGGCCGGTGGTGTGCCCGGCGGTACGGACCACGAACAGGTCGCCCAGCCCACGATCGAAGATGATCTCGGCGGCCAACCGTGAGTCGGAGCAGCCGACGATCACCGCGAAGGGGTGCTGCCCGTCGGCCACCGCGGCCCGGTGTCCGGCATCCTGGTTGGGGTGGCGGGGTGCGCCGCGGACGAAGCGCCGGTTCCCGGCGATCAGCTCGGCGTACGCCTGGGCCGGCTCGGTGAGTGCCGGCGTCGGGTCGGCAGTACGCTGCGAACCCGGCTGCTGGCCGGGTGTACCGGGACGGCTCATCCCCGCACCTCTTTCCACGCGTTGACCTGCTCAACCGACTCATCAGCGGGGCGGCGGCGGGCGCTGGTCCGGGTTCCACGGTCACACGCACCACAAGATGCGTCAAGTTATACGTGATATAGATTTCATACGTTGCCCCTCGGAGCGCCGCTCCGGCGACGCTCCAGGGGGCACGAAGCACCGGAGAGGCGGACCCACGATGGCGAGCTCGGCGACGGCGGCTGGCGACACCGGCGGCCGGAACTGGACGTTCCTCACCAACCACGGGCACGTTCTGCTGGCCATCGGCCGCGACCCCACCGCCCGGCTGCGCGACGTGGCGGCCGAGGTCGGCGTGACCGAGCGGGCCGCGCAGGCGATCGTCGCCGACCTGGAGGCCGGCGGCTACCTGCGCCGCACCCGGGTCGGGCGGCGCAACGAGTACACCCTCAACCCGGCCGGCCACTTCCGGCACCCCGCCGAGGCCGACCGCCAGGTCGGTGCTCTGCTCGCGCTCTTCGCCGAGACACCCGCCCCGGAGGCCGCCCCCCGCTCCTGAGCGCCCTCGCCGGGCCGTTGCCCGACCGCGACACAGCGGTAATCTCTGCGGGTGCGCGAATGCCTGCCGTTGAGCGCGACCGACCCGTCCCGCCGCCGTACCGGACGTGCCGTCCACGCTGTCCTCAGTGGAGCGCTGGCGGTCCTGCTCGGCGCCGCCCTGGCGGTCGTCCCCTCCCCGGCGGTCGCGGCGCCGCCCACCTGTGGCCCAGGTGGCGAGGACGGCCTGGTGGAGATGCCGTGGGCACTGCGCCGGCTGGACCCGGCCTCGGCGTGGCCGCTGTCCCGGGGCGCCGGCGTGACGGTGGCGGTCATCGACTCCGGGGTCTCCGCCGTCCACCCGCTGCTCAAGGGCCAGGTGCTTGAGGGCCGGGACTTCAACGGCCTGCCGGCCAGGCAGGGCCAGTGCGACGAGGCCGGGCACGGCACGATGGTGGCCGGCATCATCGCCGGCAAGGAGGGCACCGGCGTGCCGTTCAGCGGCATCGCCCCGGCGGCCCGCATCCTGCCGATCCGGGTGCTGCCGGACACCAAGGGCACCAACGACGAGGCGCTGCCCGGGCAGATCGCCGCGGCCATCGACTACGCGGTCGGGCAGGGCGCCGACGTGATCAACCTGTCCCTGGTGACCCTGGACCGCCCCGAACTGGAGGCGGCGGTCAAGAACGCGCTCGCGAAGCGGGTGGTGCTGGTTGCCGCCGCCGGCAACCGGCAGGAGCAGCAGCAGGAGAAGACGGGTTACCCGGCCGCGTACGAGGGTGTGATCGCGGTGGCCGGCGTCGACGAGCAGGGCGGCCACGTGGGCACCTCGGTCAGCGGCGCCTACGTCGACGTCGCCGCACCGGGGTTGAACATCGTCGGCCCGGCCCCGCGCGGGAGCGGCTACCGCGCCGAGCCGACCGGCGGCACCAGCTTCGCCGCCGCGTACGTGTCGGGAGTGGCCGCGCTGGTCCGGGCAGCCCACCCGCAACTCGACCCACAACAGGTCGCCGACCGGCTGGAACGGACCGCGGACAACCCGCCGGACGGGCACAACGCCGAGATCGGCTACGGCGTGGTCAACCCGTACCGAGCCGTGTCGAGCCTGCTGGGCACTCGTACCGATCCGCCCGCCGGTGCGCTCCCCGCGCCCGCCCGGTCGGACGACCCGCTGGGCTGGCAACGCAGCGCCGCGATCTGGGCGGCGGCGGTCGGCGGGCTGCTCGCCGCGCTGCTGCTGGCCGCCCGGCCGATCATGAATCGAGGCCGCCGACGCGGCTGGCGCCCGGGACGGCGCACCGACGCAGCGATCACCAACTGACCGGCGCCGCTTGATCGCGCCTGGCACGGTCTCCGGCGGCCGTGCCCGCCACGGCACCGACGAGTCGTCCCCGTCGGTGCCGTGCCGTCCTGACGATCAGCGCAGGATGCCGGAGGTGCCGCCCCCGTCCGCGCCCCACACGTCCTCGTCCTCCTCCAGCCAGGTGTTGCGGGGAGTCTCCTCCTCGCCGTAGCCGGCGCCCGCACCGGCGCCCATCCCGGCCATACCCGCGCCTCGCGCACCCGCGCCGCGGCCGCCGGCCCCGGCACCCGTCGCGCCCCGACCGGCACCGCCCCGGCCGGCACCGCCGCCGGCGGCGCCACCCATCCCGGGTGCCATGCCGCCGCCCGCGCCCAACTTGCCGCCCGCGCCGACGCGACCGCCGCCCCGGCCACCACCGCGGCCGGCGCCCGCCGCGCCACCACCCATCATCGGGCCCATGTTGGGGGAGACCGCCCGGCCGAGAGCGCCACCGCCCGCGAGAGCGCCCGTGCCAGCGCCGGCTCCGGCGCTACCCAGGCCGCCGCCGCTGCCGAGCCCACCGGCACCGCCGAGACCGGAGGAGCCCAGGCCGCCGCCCCCCAGGCCGGAGCCGAGACCGGGCGTCCCGCCGCCGCCGGCACCCGCGAGCCCGCTGCTGTAGTCGTCCTCCAGACCCCCGGTGCCCGGCACCCCGCCGGTGCCGGGGTAAGCGCCCGAGCCGGTGCCGTACCCACCGGAGAGGTCGGGGTGCGTGCCGGAACCGCCGGGCAGGTTGCCGGTGTCCGGCATGCCGTTGGCGTCGATCGAGGGCCTGGCGCCCAGGTCGCCGATGGACGGTTTGCCGCCGCCGATGTCCGGTACGCCACCGACCCCGCCACCACCGCCGCCACCGTTGTCCAGCTTCGGAATCTCGGTCTTCGGTGTCTGGTTCTGGAAGCCGCTCGCGTCACCCGGGGTGCCCGGGGCGATGTTCTGGTAGTCGCCGCTGACCCGCTGGTATACGCCCGCAGCCTCGTCGGACCGGTCGTTGATCCAGTCGGCGACCGCGGTCACCGGATCCAACCAGCCGAGGAAATCCGGCGCCACCTTGGCCTCGAAGAAGCCCACGCTGAGGGTCAGCTTGGCGTTCCGCGCCTCCAGCACGTCGTTGACGCAGGTCGCCGGGACCGGGAAGTCCCGCTGGGCGGCGGTGAGTTTCTCCGCGGCGCTCTTGAGCGACTGGACGATGCCGGTGCCCTTCTCGGCGTCCGCCACGATGTTCCCGGTGTCCTTGGCGATCTGCTCGACGTGCCCCTTGAACGCCTCGTACGCGGGGCCCTTCCAGACCGTGCCCAGGTCCTTGATGTTGGTGTCGAGACTCTGCTTGACGTTGTCGAGATTCTTGATCAGCTGCTCCCAGCCAAGGGCGGCGCTCTCCACGTCACCCGGCCGGCCGTCGATGACGACCTTCTGGCACATCTCTTCCCAGCTCAGGCCCATCTGCGTCCTCCCCGTTCTAGCGACCGTCGCCGTTGCCGGCCACGTCGCCGAAGACCCGCTGCATGTCGGCGGCGGACATCGCGTTGGCGTGCTCCGCCGTCTCGTAGTTCTCCTTGACCTGACGCAGTGCCTCCGCCGCGTCGTACAGGCTCTGGGAGAGCCGCCGGACGCCGCTCTCGGTGCCCTGGTAGAGCCCCTGGTGCTTGGCGGCCAAGCGACCGGCCCAGTCGAAGCCACCGAGCGGGCTCGCCGGGCCCCCGGGCGCCCCGGTCGCCGCGCCGGCGGCCGCGCCGCCCATCAGGTCCTGGATGTCGACCATGTCGTAGGAGAGCTTGTTCAGGTACGCCGCGTGGGTCTCCAGCCAGTCGATGGCCGAGTCCAGGCTGGTGGCGTCCCACTCGGTCTTGACGCCCGCCTCGCCGGGCGCGGTGACCAGACCCTTCGGCGTCGCGGCGTGGTTGACGTTGTCGATCTCGAAGCCGGTCACTGCCAGACCCGGCGTCATCACCCCGGCCGCCGGGACCGGGATGTAGATGTCGTTTGCCTCGAACCGTTCCGGCTGCTTGGTCGTGTCGTCCGTCATCGGTCCCCTCCCCGAAAACCTGACTGGTGGTCCGCGCTCACTGCTGCTTTGGGCCGGTTGGCGGTGGAGCGTGCCCCGGGCCGGCACCCGGCCAACCAGGCCCGCCCGACGGCGGTGCCGGCGCGGCCTGAGCCGGCGGGTAGCCGGGCGCGGGTTGGCCCGGCGGCGGATAACCCGGCGTGGTCTGAGCCGGCGGATAGCCCGGCGGCGGATACCCGGGCGCGGGCTGGCCCGCCGGCGGACCGTAGCCCGGGCCGGGATGTTGCGGTGGAGCCTGACCCGCTGACGTCGGCCAACCGGGCGGACCCGCGGGCCAACCCGGCGGCGGCCCCGGGGGGCCGGAAAGCGGACCGCCGACGGCCACCCCCTTACGCCGCTTGCGACGCCGCAGCACCACCAGCAGGATGACCAGCGCGACAATCGGCACAGCCAGGCAGAGCCCCACCTGGACGATGGCGCCGGCTTTGTTGGTGACCCCGAACTCGACCGCCGAGCCGCCATCGTCGCCGGGCCGGGCGGCGCCACCGCCGGGCCGGGTCGGGTCGGCCGCCGTGCCCTCCAGCAGCGGATTGGCCGTCACCGCCGGCACCGAACGGGTCAGCGCGGCGAGCGGGTCGACCGCACCGAAGCCGAACTGCGGGTCCCGACCGGCCGGCCCGGCATCCCGAGCGGTCTTGACCAGCCGGTTGATGACGTTGACCGCGTCGAGGTTCGGATATTTGGCCCGGACCAGCGCCGCCACCCCGGAGAGGATGGCGGCCGCCGAGCTGGTGCCGCTGGCCACCGTGTAGCCGTTCGGCGAGACCGCCTTGGGCGCCGGCCCGATGATGCTCTCCATGGGTGCGGCGAGCACGATCTCCGGGCCCTGCACCGAGCCGGCGAAGAAGCCACCGCGCTTGTTCAGCCCCGAGACGGCGATCACGCCGGGGATGTTGGCCGGGAGGGTGACCTGCCGGTCGCCCTCCTCGATGTTTCCGGCGGAGACGACCACCACCGCGTCCTTGCCCAACGCGTACTTGACGGCGTCCGTCAGGTCCGGATCGGGGCGAGCCGGGTCGCCACCGTAGGAGATGTTGATGACGTCCGCGCCCGCGTCCGCCGCCCAGCGGATTGCGAGGACCATGTCGACGCTGGCCGCACGGGGCCCCATGGAGACCGGGAGGATCTTCGCGGCCGGCGCGATGCCCAACTCCCGCGTCGTGCCCCCGCCGCGGCCGGCGATGATGCCGGCCATCGAGGTGCCGTGCCCGGACTCCGCGTCGTCGTCGCGCCGCCCGTCGGGAGCGGCGGCAGCATTCACGCCGTGCCCCGGCAGCACCTGACCGCGCAGGTCAGGGTGCGAAGGATCCACACCGGAGTCGACGACCGCGACCACGACGCCCTTGCCCCGGGTGATCTCGTGCGCCTGGGGAATCTTCAGCGAGTCGAGATACCACTGCAGGCCACGGACCGTGTCGGCGGCGCGGGCGGGTGCCGGGACCGCGGTGGAGGCCATCGCGGCACACAACGCCAACACGGCCGCGGCGGTGACCCGCGCCGAACGGAAAGACTTCCCCGTACCCATCGCTCTCCCAGAACCTGTGTCGACGCCAACGCAATGCGGCTCCGGTCCGGTCGAACCGGACCGGAGCCGCACCGGTGATTGTCTCAGCCCCACACCTTGGCGTTGCTCATCTCGGTGGAGACGTAGTTCTCGCGGGCGATGCCGACGGCGCCGCCGATCTCGTTCAGGATCCGGTTGATGTCCCGGACCGACGAGTCCCACTTCGCCTGGTGCTGCTCGTAGGCTGCCCGGTCCTCGCCGTCCCACTGGAGCTTGGACAGCATCGACCGCAGCGTGTCCAGCTTCTCGTCGATGGTCTTCGAGATGGCCTGCATCTGCTGGTTGCTGCTCTCGAGGACCGCGTAGTCAACCTTGATCGTCACGATTTCCTCCTCTGCTAACTACGGGATCACGGGTTGAGAGCAGAGTGGAACTTGTCCAGCATCTGCTGCTGCTCTTCGTCGTTGACCTGGTGCGTCGTACCCGACTTGTCGAGCAGGTCAGCGATGCTGTCCATCGCCGTCAGCAGGTTGACGGTGTCCTCGTTCCAGCGCTGCATGAGCGACTGGAAGCCAGTGGACGCCTGACCCTTCCACGCCATGGCCAGGTCGTCGACTACGTTCCACAGCTTCTTCAGCTCGCCGTCGACCTCGCTGCGCGTGGACCGCACGTCACTCGCGGCGGTATGCAGAGTCGCAGCTTCGACCTCGAACGCCATGCTTCACACCCTTCCGTCATGTTGTGGCGGCGGCTTTGCCGCGCCCCTCCCCCGCGGCAAGGCAGCAACACCCCACCGACGGACACTCCAGTGAAGACCGTAGCGGAACCGGTCCAGCCCGCGCAGCCCTGACCGGCCACGTTCGATGGATAGTGATGAATCAGGGCACGCGGATCCGATGGTCCGCGGCAATTCGAGCGTTCCGTGGCCTGGTCGGCCACCGGAACGACCCGGCCCGAGCCGACCCTCGTCACGACGGCTCGGACCAGGCGGTCTGGATCAGCTGCTGGCCGTCCCGGCGGCGAACGAGAGTGCCCCGGCCGGGTGGCTGCGGGCTCGGTCGCAACGTGCCGAAGACCGCGCCCTCCTCCCGGTTGCCGGACATCAGCAGGCCGGGCGAGTCCAGTTCGCGCAACCGTTGCAGCACCGGCTCGTAGAGCGCCCGGGACACCCCGCCGACCCGGCGCGTGACGATCAGGTGCAGGCCGATGTCACGGGCCTGCGGCAGCAACTCCTGCAGGGCGCTGAGCGGATTGCTGCCACCGGACGCCACCAGGTCGTAGTCGTCCACCATGATGTACAGGTCCGGGCCCTTCCACCAGCTGCGGTCACGCAGTTGCGCGGTGGTGACGTCCGGGCCGGGCAGCCGGTTGGCCAGCGCGCTGCGGATCGAGCCGAGGCCCTGGGCGAACGCCTGGTTGGACGGGGCGTAGTCCAACAGGTGGTCCCCCTCCACCGCGCCCAGCAGCCCGCGCCGGTAGTCGGCGATCACCAAACGGGCCTGCGCCGGCGTGTACCGCTCGGTGATGCCCCGGGCGATCAACCGCAGCAGGTTGGTCTTGCCGCACTCGGCGTCGCCGAAGACCGTCAGGTGCGGCTCGTTGGCCAGATCCAGGTAGACCGGTGCGAGCGCCGACTCGTTGACGCCGATCGGCAGGCCGGGCGCCGACCGGTCGATGATCCGGGCCAGCTCGGCCACGGGCAGCCGGCGCGGCAGCAGCCGCACCTTCGGCGCCGGACGGCCCGGCCAGTTGGCCGCCACGTGCCCGGCCAGGGCGATCGAGGCCTCGCTCAGGTCCTCGATGTCCCGGCGTCCGTCGATCCGCGAGATGGCGGTGAGGAAGTGCAGCTTGTCGCGGGTCAGGCCGCGACCGGGTGCCTTCTCTGGCACGTTCGTCGCCGCGCGCCGGTCGATCTCGGACTCCGACGCGTCACCCAGGCGCAGCTCCAGCTTGGTGCCGAGCAGGTCCCGCATGTTGATCCGGATCTCCGCCCAGCGCACCGCCGTGAGCACCACGTGCACGCCGAAACCGAGGCCCCGGTTGGCCAGCGTGGTGATGGTCTGCTCCAGCTCCTCGTACTCCTGGCGCAGCGTGTTCCAGCCGTCCACCACCAGGAACACGTCGCCGAACGGGTCGTCGGCGAACTCGCCGGCGGCCCGGCGACGGCGGTAGCTCGCGACCGAGTCGATGCCGTGCTGGGCGAATCGCGTCTCCCGGTCGTCCAGGACGGCGACCACCTCGGCCACCGTACGGCGCACCGCCTCGACGTCCCGCCGGCCGGCGACCCCGGCCATGTGCGGCAGCCGCTCCAGGCTGCGCAGCGCGCCGCCGCCGAAGTCCAGGCAGAAGAACTGCACCTCGCGCGGGGTGTGTGTGAGCGCCAGCGAGGCGAGCAGCGAACGCAGCATCGTGCTCTTGCCGCTCAGTGAGCGACCGACGATGACCACGTTGCCGCCGGCGCCGGCCAGCTCCACCATCATCGGGTCACGGCGCTGCTCGTACGGGCGGTCCACCACGCCGACCGGCACGGTGAGCCGTCCCCGGCCCGGCCAGGACGCGGTGCACAGCCCGTACGTCGGGTCGACGGCCAACTGGCCGAGCAGCTCACCGAGGCCCGGCGGGTCGGCCAGCGGCGGCAGCCACACCTGGTGCGCCGGCTGGCCCCGGCCCTTGAGCTGGTCGATCAGCACGTCGAGCATCGCCATGGCCTTGCCGTCGGCCGGCTGCTCCGGCTCCGGCGCGGTGTCCACCGGCAGCTGCGGGGTCTGCGCCGGGATGAAGTCGACGCCGTACGGCACGATCCGGCGCTGCACCAGGGCCTGCGACGCGGACGCCTGCTGCCCCGGCGCCCGGTACGGCCCCGACACGTACGCGGCACGGAACCGCAGCATCGTGCTGGTGTCCGTCTTCAGGTAGCCGTGGCCCGGCGCGTTCGGCAGCTCGTACGCGTCCGGAACGCCGAGCACGATCCGGCTCTCCACGGCCGAGAAGGTACGCAGACCGATCCGGTAGGACAGGTGGGTGTCCAGGCCGCGCAGCTTGCCCTCCTCCAGCCGCTGGCTGGCCAGCAACAGGTGCACGCCGAGCGACCGGCCCAGCCGGCCGATCATCACGAACAGGTCGATGAAGTCGGGCTTGGCGGCGAGCAGCTCGCTGAACTCGTCACAGATGATCAGCAGGCTGGGCATCGGCGCCAGTGGTTCGCCGGCGGCCCGGGCCTTCTCGTACTCGAAGCGGGAGACGTAGTTGCCGGCCGCCCGCAGCAGCTCCTGTCGGCGCACCATCTCGCCCGCGAGCGCGTCGCGCATCCGGTCGACCAGCGGCAGCTCGTCCGCCAGGTTGGTGATCACCGCGCTGGTGTGCGGCAGAGCCTCCAGCGAGGCGAACGTCGCGCCGCCCTTGAAGTCCACCAGGACGAAGTTCAGCTCCTCCGACGAGTGCGTCACCGCCAGCGCGGCCACCACCGTACGGAGCAGCTCGCTCTTGCCGGACCCGGTCGCACCGATCACCAGACCGTGCGGGCCCATGCCCTCGTGCGCCGACTCCTTGAAGTCCAGCTCGACCACGTTGCCGTCCGGGCCGACGCCGAGCGGGATGCGCAGCCGGTCCCGGTGACCACGCGGACGCCAGGTCTGGTGCACGTCCACGGCCGCGGCGTCGCCCACGCCGAGCAGGTCGGGCAACTCCATGCTGCGGGCCAGCGGCTCCTCGTTGCTGGCCTGCTGCTGGGACAGCCGGTAGGGGGCGATCTGCCGGGACAGCCCCTCGGCGGCCTCGGCGGTGAGCCGGTCCGGTCGACCCAGCCGCGACGACGAGCTGCCCCGGACCAGCTCGAGGTTGCTTCCGTCGCCCACGTCGAGGCAGAGCAGCCAGCGCCCGGCGTCGCGCGGCACCGTCCCGGACAGGTCGATCAGCGTCGCGCCGAGCAGCCCCTGACCCAACAGCTGGCAGGTCGGCGCGATCTCACCGCCGTCGACCACCACGACCACGTGCGGCGCGGTGGTCAGCGGCTTGGCCTCGGACGCGAACCGGGGTCGCCCGGCCAGCTCCCCGGCGAGTGACTCCTCGGCCTCGGCCAGGCTGGCGAAGACCATCCTGCGGGCGCCGGCGGCGTCGATGCGCCCACTGTGGTGGGCGTGCGGCAGCCACTTCACCCAGTCCCAGACCGACTGCCGATCCGGTGCGGCGACCACCGCGATCACCAGGTCGTCCGGGGCGTGGAAGGTGGCCAGCTGACCCAACGCCGCCCGGGTCAGGTCGAGGACCGGCTCCCGGTCGCCGCGCAGCACCACCCGGCTGAACGCGCGCACCGACAGCGCGGTCGGCAGGTCGGGCACGGTGGAGTGTGCCCGGACGAACCGGCGCAGCGCGATGGCGCTCATCGGCTCCAGGTCCTCGACCGGCTTCGTCTCCGGCGGGACGATCTCCACCGCCAGCCGCTGCGGGCCGAGCGCGATCCGGGTCTCGCCGAAATCGTCCTCGGTGATCCGCCGCTCCCAGAGCCGCCGGGACGCCGCGATCGACCAGAGCGCGTCGGGCTCCGGGTGCCGCCAGGCCATCGCCGCCCGCTGCTGCCCCGCCGCGCGCCGGGTGCGCTTGCGCATCTGGGCGAGGTAGCGCATGTAGTCGCGGCGATCGGCGTTCAGCTCCGCCTTGTCATTGCCGCCGCCGTTGGTCAGCGACCCGATCGCCATCCCGAGCATCGAGACGCCGAACAGACCGCCGGCGACGTACGTCATCATGCCGCCGCCCCGGCCGGCGTAGAGGAAGGCCATCGCGCCGACCCCGCAGACCATCGGCAGGATCATGAGCAGCTGCCCCATCCCGCGGGGCGTCGGTTCGGGCAGCTCGGGCGGGGACTCCAGCAGTACCTCGCCGCGCGGCAAGGCCGGCCCCGGCTGACGCGGGAGCCGGCGGAACACCACCGTGCTCACGGCTGTCTCCTCCCCAGAAGCGGCCTCAACGACCTGCCGTCGCGGACCCAAGTCCGCGGGTGGGCATCGTACGTGCCCGTCATCGTAGGTAATCTCCCGTGGGCGCGGTGGACCCGCACCGCGCGGCACCGCGGGCCCGCTGATCGTAGAAGGACACCAGGAGGCCACTGTGGCAACGAAGACGGCGACCGGTGGTCTGAGCCGGATCACCATCGTGGCTCCCCGTACCCGAATGGATCTGGCCCTGCCGTCGGACGTGCCGATGGCCGACCTGCTCCCCACCCTGCTGCGCTACGCCGGGGAGGACCTGGCTGACGAGGGGGTGCGGCACGGCGGGTGGGCACTGTCCCGGTTGGGCGGTGCGCCCCTGGACGGTGGGCGTACCGCCGGGCAGCTCGGCGTCCGCGACGGCGAGGTGCTCTACTTCAACCCCCGGTCCGAGGCGGCCCCGGAGGTCGTCTTCGACGACGTGGTGGACGCGGTCGCCACCGCCACCAACCAGCGCCCCGGCGCCTGGCAGGTCGGCGCGACCCGTTCGTTCGCGGTGTTGTTCGCCGCGGTGGCGCTCGGCGCCGGCGCGCTGGCCGCGCTCTTCGCCGGCCCGCCGCACCTGCCCGGCGCGGTGGCCGCCCTGCTGGTCGCGGTGGCGCTGCTGGTCGGCGCGGCGGTGCTGTCCCGGGCCGCCGGGGACAGCCGGACCGGTGCCGTGCTGGCCATGGTGGGCCTGGTGTACGCCGGCACCGGCGGCCTGCTGCTCCTCGCCGGCGATCGCCCGCTGACCGAGCTGGCCAGCCCGCACATCCTGCTCGCGGCCACCGCCGTGGTGGTCGCCGGGGCGGTCGCCGCGCTGGCCGTCGGCGACCGCTACCCGCTCTTCTTCGCCGCCCTCGGCGTGGGTGCCGCGATCGGCCTGGGCGCGCTGCTCTGTCTGGCCTTCGGCATGGACGCGCCGGGCTCGGCGGCGGTCGTGGCAGCGGTGGCGTTCGGCGTGGTGCCGGCGCTGCCGATGGTGGCCTACCGGATGGCCCGGTTGCCGGTGCCGTCGATCCCGACCGGCCCGGAGGACCTGAAGACCGACAGCGAGTCGGTCGACGGCCGGCAGGTGCTCCAGCAGAGCGAGCGGGCCGACGAGTTCCTCACCGGCCTGCTGTGGACCGTGTCGCTGCTGGTGCTCGGCGCCCAGCTGGTGCTGGCCCTGGACGGACGCCTCCCGGCGGTGCTGCTCTGCCTGGTGCTGGCCCTGCTCTCACTGCTGCGGGCCCGTCCGCTGCTGGGCCGGGCCCAGCGCACCCCGGTGCTGCTCACCGGCACCGTCGGGCTGGGTCTGAGCGCCGCGGCCACCTTCGCCAGCGGGTCGCTGCCGGTCCGGCTCGGCCTGATCCTCGGTGGGCTGCTGCTGGCCGCCGTGATCAGCCTGATCTACGGGCTGACCGTGGCCGGTAAGCCCATCTCCCCGGTCTGGGGCCGGCTGCTCGACATCGTCGAGATCATGCTGATCATCGCGCTGGTCCCACTCGCCGTCTGGGTCTGCGGTCTGTACGGCTGGATCGTCAACCTGCGGCCCTGACCGGGGGCTTTCCCGCCCGCAGACCAACGAGCCGGAGGGCTGGTCGGCGGGCGGGCGATCAGCGCGGTTGCGGACGGACGGAGCCGCCCAGCACGGAGGCCACCGGCGCGCTGGCGTAGACACCCGGGCCGTGCTGACCGTCCACCGACCGAGCCGGCGTGCCGGCCCGCTGCGCGATGTCCCGGACAACCTTGACCAGCGCCTCGACGTGGTTGTCCATCGCCGCGACACGCAGCAGCGGCGCCGCCACCCGACCGTCCGGCGACACCGCCGCGGCCACCGTGTGCGACGGGGCGGAAGTCGCGGTGATCGCGTCCACCAGCGGGCCGAGCGGGGCGTCCGACCGGCTGCGCAGGGCCAGGCAGCGATGCGTCCAGCCGCCGCCGCGCAGCCCCTGCCAGGATTCCGCCGGGGGCTCCGGCACCAGGTCCAACCCGGCGGCCGAGACCACGGCCGCCCGCAACTCGTCGCGGCCCAGCGGCCGGTGGGCCAGCCCGGCGGCGGTCAGCGCCTTGCCCAGCCGGCCGATCCCGGCGGCCAGTGTCCGGTGTACGCCGGGCAGCCCGCCACCCCGGCTCACCGCCTCGACCCGCGCGTCGCGGACGGTGAGCCGCAGTGCGACCCACACCGTCCGGTGCGCGGCCGGCGGCGCACCGGGCGCCGGATACCAGACCAGGGTGTGCGCGACGACCTGAGCCCGGGACACCGGGGCGGCGAAGTCCGCGAGCACCCGCAGCGCCTGGTCCATGGTCGACGCCTCCACCGAACCGACGACCGCGCCGGTGGTGGGTTGCAGCGCGACCGCCGCGAACCAGCCCTGGTCGTCCTGCCCGATGCCGAGCCGGGTGCCCCGGTCGGTCAGCTCGATGACGCTCAGCTCGGGGGCGAGCGCGGCCAGGCGCGGGTCCGATGCCGCGCCGCTGGTCAGGGCCGCCGCCGCGCGCTCGCGGCGGCGTCGCAGCCGCCGGCGCAGCAGCAGGTCCTCGAACCACCAGCGGCCGCCCCGACGGGCGAACGCGGCCAGTACGACCAGCGCCGCCGCCGTGCCCACCGTGGCGAGCAGCCAGCTGGGCCCGGTCGCGGCGGCCCAGACGGCGACCGCGCACAACTCCAGCACGACGAGCTGCCCGACCAGCACCGGACCGACCCGTCCCCGGCCGGGCCGATCGGCCGGCGGCGTCGCCCGCGCCGGAACGTCGGACGGGTTCGTGGCCACTCGGGCGGGTCGCGCCTGGACCTGCGTCATCGGTGACTGTCCCTCCTGCACGGTACGGCTCCACGCCGGGTCGGTCCGGCGCCGGCCACGGGCGGTGGTCCCAAGGACCCGCCGTCGGCCCCTTATCGTAGGGAAGCCCGCGACGGCACCCCGACCCTGATCGTCGCGGATCCACCCCGCCGGAGGTAAGTCATGCGGACCCGCCGCGATCAGGTGCAGGCGTACCGCTTCGTCACCCGCCGGATCGTCTCCGCGTTGCTGTCGGGCGATCCGGAGACCACGAACCTGCCGATGCGACGGCTCGGCATGGCCGTCTTCGGCAGTGTGATCGCCGCGGCCGTGGTGCTCGGCGGTGTCGGCGCGTACGGCCAGTTGACCGGGAACACCGCGCCGCTGGAAGAGAACACGCTGGTCATCGAGCGGGAGACCGGTGCGACGTACGTGTTCGTGGAGGGGCAGCTGCACCCGACGCTCAACTACACCTCGGCGCGACTGATCCTGAACGAGGCGGACCCGGCGGTGCGCACGATGTCCCAGGCGTCGCTGCGGGACCGGCCGCGGGGCCGCACGGTCGGCATCGTCGGCGCGCCGGACGCGTTGCCGGACCGCAAGTCGCTGACCGGGCTGCCGTGGTCGGTCTGCGACGTGCCCGACCCGGCCGACCCGCGCCACTCCACCACCCGGGTGGTCATCGACCGGGCGCTGCCCGGCGGCACGCCGCTGGGTGACCGCGCGGTGCTGGTCACCGTGGACGACCAGCGGCACCTGCTCACCGGCAACGCCCGCCTCCAGGTGCTCGGCGGCGACCAGGCGATCGCGGCGCTGCGGATGACCGGCACGGCACCACTGCCGGTCGGGCAGCAGCTGCTCAACGCCGTACCGGCCGGGCCGCCGTTGCGTAAGCCGTCGCTGCCCGGCCTGGGCGAACGCAGCGGGTTGAGCCTCGCCGGCAAGCAGGCCTCCGTCGGTCAGGTGTTCCGGGCGGCCGGGCAGCACTACGTGCTGACCCGGGAGGGGCTCGTCTCAATCTCTGAGATCACGGCCCTGCTGATGATCAGCGGCGGCGGTCAGATCATTGACATCACGCCGGATCAGGCCGGCCGGCTCTACACCGACAAGCGGCTGGACGAGGAGGGGCTGCCGCAGACGCTGCCCGCCCTGTACCCGGCCAGGGCCGGGCAGACGCTGCTGTGCGCGACGTACCGGGCCGGCAGCGGCGGCGGGCCGCCGACCACCACCGTGGAGGTCTTCGACCGGGCACCGGCGGAGCTGACCGCGAGCGAGTCGGGCCCGGTGCCGGTGCGGCAGACCGACCGGGACGCGGTACGCACGGCCGAGGCCGTGCTGCTGCCCGGCGGCAAGGGCGTCCTCGCCCAGGCCGCGCCCGGCGCCGGGACCAGCGGATCCGGTGCCGCCGGGTCGACGGTCTACCTGATCAGCCCGCAGGGCATCCGGTATCCGCTCGGGTCCGGTGAGACGCTGGCCGTGCTCGGCTACGGCGGGGTCACCCCGCTGGCGGTGCCCGGCTCGCTGCTGGCGCTGATCCCGACCGGGCCCACCCTGAGCCGTGAGGACGCGTCGACCTACTTCTCGCCCGGCGGGAAGCCGTCGACGACGCCGCCACGGGAGCCGACCCCGTCCGCCACAGCCAGTGGCGCTCCGGCGACCGGCGGAACGGGTGGTGGAGTGGCCACGGCATCGATCGAAGCCGACGACTGAGCGGCCCGGACGGGTCGCCCCGGATCGCACTGGTGGACTAACCTGGGCTCGCTGACGGTTGTCAACCAGAACGACGGGGATGTTTGCCATGACCGGGCGTACGGAAGTCGACCTGCTGTCCCTTGAGGACTTCCACCAGCACCTGGCGGCGCGGCTGAGCCAGGCCGAGTCGGTGCTGCGCAAGCTCAACACCGAGATGCAGTGCAGCCCCCCGGCACTGGGCTCGTTCACCGACGCCACCCACAACGCGCGTCGTTACAGCGAGGTCCACCAGTCCTATGTCGACCAGGCCGAGCGGCTGCGGCAGGCGGTGCTGGCCGCGCAGCATTCGACCAGCAAGATCCTGACCAACTACCGCACCGCCGAAGCGCGTAACGCGGCCAACGCCACCGACATCACCGCCGCGCTGACCGGCGTCGACCGGGCGTTGCAGCCGAAGGGGGACGGGCGTGTCTGAGTACACCCAGCGCTACCAGGGCAGCAGCCACCAGCAGCTCTACGACGCCGTGATGGCCGGCAAGCCGGAGCAGATCGACGGCGTGGCCGCCCAGTGGGCCTCCCTCAAGGGCATCCTTGACGGTCTCGGCCGGGAGCTGAGCGGCGACCTCGAAAAGCTCGGCAACACGTGGACGGGCTCGGCAGGTCGGGAGTTCCAGCGGCGGCTGACGCTGATCGTCGACCACGCCGAGTCGCTGGGCGCGGGGATGGCCGACGTCAAGCAGGCGCTGACCATGATGGCCAGCCAGTTGCGCACCGCGCACAAGCAGGCGGAGAGCCCGGACGAGACCGACGACAACGACAAGGCGGTCTCCGGGGCGCTCAAGGGCGCCGCCTTCGGCCTGCCCGGCGCGGTCGTCGGGGGCATCATGGGCCACCAGCAGGACAAGGAAGAGCAGGAGAAGGCCCACCAGCGGATGGTGAACGTGGTGGCCGAGCTGGCCGCCGGTTACGACCTCTCCGCCTACGACCGGGTGGTCAACCCGCCCCCGCCCCACCCGGACACGCCGAAGACCACCAGCGACGACGCGACGACGCCACGCAGTGTCCCGGTCACCACCACGCCGACCGCCGCGCCCACCGCCTCCCGTAGCACCGCGCACACCGGCGGCGCGACCATCGCGACGCCCGACGGCGTCGCTCCGCCCCCGGTCGCCGGCGACGGGTCCGGCCCCGGCCAGGACGGCGCGGGCACCGGCGGCACGCCGGCCGTTGCCACCGGTCCGGGCAGCGGCGCGGGTGGTTTCACCACCTCCCTCGCCGGTGCGGATCCGGTGGTCGGCGGTGCGCTGCTCGCCGGCGGCGCCGCCGGGCTGGCCAACCTGTCCGGGCCGACCACCGTGGCCGCCAGCGCCGGCGGCACCGGGCCGGGTCTGCTCTTCGGAGCGCAGGGCGGGGCACCGGCTGGCGGGGTGCTGCGGACGTCCGCCCTCGCCGGTTCGGGCAGCACGCCCAGCACCCCGGTCCGAGCGACCACCGGTGGTGCGGCCGCGGCCGAGAACCGCGCCGCCAGCGGAGTCGGGCGCAGCATGGACGGTCGGCGCGCCGAGTCCACCGGCCGGTCGGCGGTGGCCGGTCGGCAGGGGGCGGCGGGCGGCAGGGGAGCCAATCGCCCGGGGGTGCTCGGCGGGCACGGCCGACCGGAGTCCGAGGAGTCCGACGAGCGGATGACCTGGCTGACGGAGGACGAGATGGTGTGGCGAGACGGCGGAGACGCTCCGCCGTCGGTGCTCGGCACCGCCGACTGATTTCCGCACCGGCGCTCGCCTGTCGGCGGCGCCGTAAGAACGCTCCGCGGTGACCCCTGCCGGACCAGATCCGGCGGGGGTCACCGCTGTTTCGGCCCGCCAGCTCCGTCCACAGTGCGCGGCGTGGTGACGGTCACGCGCGAACGGGCCGTTGCCGAGCTGCGTCGGCGCGGGGCGGGGGTTAGGTTGGTCGGGTGTCCTCCGCAGCGCCCGTCCGCCCAGCCCGGTGGGCCGTGCTGCGGTCCCTGCGGGAGCTGACCCGGCTGGCGGTCACCGCGCTGGTGCTCGCGGTCGGCCTCGGCGGCGCCCTCGCCGCGACCCCGCCCCCGGCACCGACACAGCTGCGGCCCAGCGTCGTGAGCAGCCGGGTGGAAACCCTCCGGCCCGACGCCGTTCCGGCCGCCCAGCGGGCGGACCAGCCGGCCGCGTCGCGGCCCGTCAGCACTGTCGACACCACCGCGGCGACCGGCCCGGTCACCGGTGGCGCGAAGCACCCGCCAGCCGATCAGTTCGGGCGTGGTATCCCGCCCCGGCGCGGCCCGCCCACTCGCTGACCCCGGCCGACCACCGGCCCGGCGATTTCCGCAGCCCGATCCGGCTCATCCGTCCGGGCGCTCCCGTCACCGTCTTCGACGTGACCCCGCCGGCACACCGGCCGTCCGTCCGCCGCCACCCGTCGACACCCGTCGTTCGACCCTGAGGTGCTGATCATGCAGACCGTCCTCTCCACCGTCCTGCCCGACGTGCCTCGAGCCGCCGCCATCTGGCTGAGCCTGCTCGGGGTGGTCGCTGTCACTGTCGCCGCCCTGCTGTTGCGGCCCGGCCGGATCCGTCTCGATCCGGGTGCTCGGATCCGCCGCGCAGCCATGCCCAGCCAGCTTGAGCAGGTGCAGGAGGAACGGGAGCAGAGTCGCTACGCGCAGGAGGTCGCGGTGGCCGCCGAACGGGCCGCCACCACCGCCCAGCGCCGCCGGGCGGAGTGGGTCGCCGCGCAGGAGGAGGTCGAGACCGCCTGGCAGGCCTACGAGGCGGCCGAGGCAGCCGTACGGCGACTGAGCGCCGCCGCCGCGATGCCGTTGCCGCACACCTCCCGGACCCCCGCCGAGTACGTCGACCGCGAGCGCTACCTGCACCGGGCAGCGCTGGACGCGTACTGGCGGCGGGAGCTGTCGGTGGAGCAGCTCAGTGACGTCTTCGCGCACCGCGACGGCTGGGACCCGCGGCTGCACCCGGTCGAGCAGGAGCTCGTGTTGCAGCGGGCGATCCGCGACAATCTGGCGGCCCGGCACGCCGCCGCAGGAGAGCGGGAGCAGGCCGCGTGGCGTGCCGCCGAGCTGGCCGTGGCGGCGGCGCGGAGCCTGCGGGAGGAGGCCCACGCGGCGAGCGGACGGCGGGTTGCGGAGTCGGCCTCCGTGCTGCCGCTGAGCGAGGTCGTCCCGTCGGTCGAGCAGACCCGGGAGACCCAGGTGATCGCCCGCGGCCGTGCGGCGGTGCCCGCGTTCTGACCGGTCGGCATGACCGGCTGCCCGGCGGCGCGTTCGGGAGCGGAGAACCAGGCCGGGTGCCGGCCCCCGTCACCGGGCCGTGCGGGCTCCGGTGGGTTAGCGTGACGGAATGTCCCGACAGGCATGGGTCCTCGTGGGGATCGCCGGCATTCTGGCGATCGCCACGCTGGTCGGCGCGGTGGTGCTGGCGGTGCGGGTGGTGCGGACCCGACGGCTGCTGGCCGGGCTCGGCGCGGGCGGCAAGGTCGCCTTCTACGGGGCGCTGATCTACACGATCTTCCCGGTCGACCTGCTCCCGGACCCGATCTACCTGGACGACATGGGTGTGCTGGCGGGCGCCTTGATCTACCTGACCCGCCTGGTGCACCAGCGCCGGGCGGCCGGACGCCGGCTGCCCGGGCAGCCGGACGCGCCCCCGGACCCGGACCGGGCGCGCCGCTCCGTGCCATGATCGTGGTCGGGTCGGCAGACGGGGGACGGTCATGGCGGGCGATCATCGGCTGGACGTACGCGATGAGCGCGTTGCCGCGTTCTGCGCGGAACGGCACCTCGCGACGCTGACCACCGTGCGCGCCGACGGCACCCCCCACGTGGTGCCGGTCGGGGTCACCCTCGACCCGGCGGCCGGGCTGGCCCGGGTGATCACCTCCGGCGCCTCCCGCAAGGCCCGGCACGTGGCTGCCGGGGGCGCGGCGGGCGTCCCGGTGGCCGTCTGCCACGTGGACGGCCGACGCTGGCTGACCATCGAGGGCCGGGCGGTGCTCCGCTCGGACCGCACCGCCGTCGCGGAGGCGGAGCGCCGCTACGCCGAGCGGTATCGGACTCCGCGTCCGAATCCGGAGCGGGTGGTCATCGAGATCACCGTGACCGGCCTGCTGGGCAGCCTCTGACCCCCCGATCGGGACGTCGGCCTGATGACCGTTTCCTCCCCTGACGCCTGATTGGCCGCTCACCGTCGCCCGTCCCGGTCAGCCGGCGGCGGAATGCCGGCCGGAGCAGGGCCGTTACACCCCCGGTACGCCCCGGCCGAGACTGCCGCGGGTCGTCGCTCCTGTTGAGCCGACCGCCATTCCCGGTGCTGCCGCCCTCCGCCACTCGGAGGCGCCAACCCCCCGAACGGAGACTCGACCATGAATCCGATCATCCAGAAGAGCGGCCTGTCCGTCGCCGGCATGCTGGTCGCCGGCGGTTGCGCCCTCGCCCCCGCGGTGGCCGCGCAGGCCGCCCCGGTGCAGGGCGCACCGACCTCGGCGAGCCAGAGCGACCGTTCCGCCGAGCGGGTCCTCGGCATCGACTACCAGGCTCAGCCGAACTTCTACTACTGCGGCCCGGCCGCCACCCGCATCGCGCTCTCCGCGCAGGGCAAGGCGCCCTCCCAGGACGAGGTGGCCAAGCTGCTCGGCACGACCGAGGCGGGCACCCCCTCGGCCCTGGACACCACCCGGGTGCTCAACGAGCTGACCGGCGGCAAGTACCGGACCACGGAGATCCGTGACTCGGTGGCCCGCCCGGAGCAGGTTGAGCAGCTACGCCGGGACGTGCTGGCGGCGGTGGACGCCGGCCGACCGGTGGTGGCCAACATCAAGGGCACGACGGTGGACACCGACGGCAACCCGCACTCGTACGAGGGCGGGCACTATCTGACCCTGGTCGGCTACCGCGACGGTGGCGACATGATCCGGATTGCCGACCCGGCCGACCCGGCGCTGGGCGAGTACTGGATGACCCTGCCGAAGGTCGCCAACTGGATCGCCGAGCGGGGCTACTCGTCCTGACCCTGCCGTTCATCGGGCCGGTCTCCCCCTGTCGGGGAGGCCGGCCCGCTCATCGTCGCGGTTGCGGGCGGCGAGGTGCGAACGCCGTCGGGCCCGGGCGGCCCGGGTCGGCCGGGACCGGTGCAGGCGTCGCCGGAGCGGCGGGTGGACGACCGCCTCGCCGGCCCCGGCCGCCCGGCGGACGACCGAGTTCGCATAGTCCGGCTCGCATCCGGCGGCCCGGAGCAGATCGCTGGCCGCCGTACGCAGGCCGGTGACGAGCGCGTCGCCGAACGACTTGAGGCCGGCCGCGGTGGCCCGCCCGGCCAGTTCGGCACACTGTTCGACCAGCCTGCGGGTGCACTCGGTGTCGTTTCCGACCCGGCACTCC
This sequence comes from Micromonospora sp. NPDC005206, assembly GCF_040608175.1. Taxonomy (NCBI): domain Bacteria; kingdom Bacillati; phylum Actinomycetota; class Actinomycetes; order Micromonosporales; family Micromonosporaceae; genus Micromonospora; species Micromonospora sp. NPDC005206. Next base: position 117,255 of record NZ_JBEXHU010000007.1, on the reverse strand, counting down.
CTGCGCATCTCCGCCACCGCCTGGCCCAGTCGGGCGACCGCGTCCGGCAGCTCCGGCGGGATCGGCTCGTCGTACTGGAGGGCGGTCGTCGACCAGCGGGCCATGGCCCGGCTGTCCAGCATCAGCCGCTGGAGGTAATCGGCACTGCGGGCGTACCGGTGGAACTGCTGGCGCCGGTGCCAGCGCACGGGTGCGATCGTCACCACCTCCTCCGCCCCGCTCAGCGAATCGTTCAACCGACCCAGATCACCCTCGGTGGCACGGAGCCGTTCCAGGACGCGCATCGCCCGGTCGGCGTCGCGCTCGCGCAACGCATGTGCCAGCTCGTCGAGCTGCTCGCAGAGGACCGCGTAGATCGGCGTCGCGGCGCGGTCGAGCGTCCGTATCGGGTTGATCGGCAACAGCAGCGCGACCACCACCAGGCCGACCACCCCACCGACCAGCGCGTCGAAGATGCGGGGCAGCTCCAGGCCGCGCTCCATCGGAGCCAGCGTGGCGATCAGCACGGCGGTACCGCCGGCCTGACCGACGAGCTGGCCACCCTTTCCTGCCACCAGCAGCGCGCTGGCGATGGCCAGGGCCACCACCATGCCGGTCTGCCACGGCCCCGAGCCGAGGAAGAACCGCAGCGTGTCGCCGATGACGATGCCCAGGCCCACGCCGGCCAGCAGCTCGAAGGTGCGCCGGGCCCGCTGACCGATGGCGGTGGCGATCGTACCGACGGCGGCGGCGGGTGCGAAGACGTGCGCGCCGGGGCCGAGCAGGTGCTGGGCGATCAGGGCGGCGAGCGCCGCGGCCAGCCCGGCCTGGATGGCGATCACCAGGGTGACCTCCCACTGCCGGGCACGGACCCGGCCGGCCTCCCCGCTGCGGTGCAACGCCCTCTCGGCGGCCTGGTCGAGCCGTGACCGGTCGCTCTCGGATGGTGGTCGGACATCGGCCATGGCGACGGTTACCCGGACGTCGGGGGGACAATCGTTCCCATCTGCCCCGGAGGCCCCCAGCGGCACCGATCGCTTCGGCGAGCTGCTCGCCCAGCGCCCGGGCAGGGGACCCGGGCCGCCGCGTGCACGGCGACCCGGGGAACGGCCCGGTAGGTCAGCGGACCTGGTCGCCCTCGCCGGTACGCGCCTGAGCCTGGTCCACACCCTTGTCGATCTTGTCGTCGTACTTTCCGCCGGTGCGCTTGTCGGCCATGTCGCCGGCCTTGTCCAGCCCCTGGTCGACCTGCTTGTCGTGCTTGTCCGCGAAATCCTTGGCCTTGTCCATGAAGTCACCCACGGCGCTCCTCCTCCACTCTGGTCACTCCCGTCAGCGTTCCCTGGGCCCGGCAGCGCAAACCGGTCGCAGGGGGTGGTCAGGAACGGCCCGCTACACCCGCCACGCCGGCCGTTCACCCACCGTTGAAGCGGTATGGGTGTCGGCACACGCCGGGCCGGGTACCGACCTCGCGAGATCGAGGAGGGCCGACATGGCGGCAGACGAGCCCGGGGCGGGCATCGGGGCGACAACGGGCGGCCCCGGGCCGCGCCAGGCGTGGGCGGCGCTGCCCTGGCTGGTCCGGATCGCGGTGCTGTGGAGCGCCTGCCTGGTGGTGGTCGTCGCCGGGCTCTATCTGCTGGGCCGGATCGCCGTGCTGCTGGCGCCGTTGGCCATCGCGCTGGCCGCCACCATCTTCCTCACCGCGCTGCTCGACCCGGTGCTGCTCCGGCTGCGCCGGTTGCGGCTGCCCGCGGCGCTGGCCGCGCTGCTCACCGTACTTTTGCTGCTCGGCATCCTGGTGGGGGTCGGCGCGCTCGTGTGGAACCTGACGGCGAGCCAGTTCGACCAACTCAGCCAGGAGCTGACCCAGGGGCTGGACCGCACCCGGGACTTCGTCACGTCCACCCTGCCCGTCACCGACGCGCAGCTCGACCGCCTGGTCGACCAGGCGCGGCAGGGGCTGAGCGGGAGCTCCCCGGACCCGGTGGCCGGCGCCCGGACGGTGACCGAGGTGCTGGGTTCCGCGTTGCTCGCCCTGGTGCTGCTCTTCTTCCTGCTCAAGGACGGCCGCTCGATGTGGCACTGGGTGCTGTCCCGGACGACCGGCCCGAACCGGCCTGTCGTGGCCGAGGCCGGCCGGGCCGGTTGGCGGACGTTGGGCGCGTACAGCCGGGGCACCATGCTGATCGCCGCGATCGACGCGATCGGCATCGGCCTGGCCCTGGTGGTGCTGCGGGTGCCGCTCGCCCTGCCGCTGGCGCTGATCACCTTCCTCGGCGGTTTCGTGCCGATCATCGGCGCGACGGTGGCCGGCGCGGTGGCGGTGCTGGTGGCCCTGGCCGCCAACGGGCCGACCACGGCGCTGCTCACCCTGGCCGCTGTGATCGCCGTGCAGCAGATCGAGGGCAACCTGCTGGAGCCGCTGGTCATGAAGCGGCAGGTCCGGCTGCACCCGGCGGTGATCCTGGTGGCCGTCACCGCCGGCACCCTGATCGCGGGCATCGCCGGCGCCTTCGTCAGTGTCCCGATCACCGCCGTCCTCTGGCGCGTCATCGACACCGTCCAACGCCACCACAACCCCAGCACTCCCGCGGGGGCGTCGGATGTCCCGTCAACCTCATGATCGACGCGACGGGGCGGTCGCCCGGCTGAGGTGCGTGGTGAACCAGGTGCCGGCCTGGTCGGCGACCTGGTCGAGGGTGCCGGGCTCCTCGAAGAGGTGGGTGGCACCGGGCACCACCCGCAGCTCGCCGACCTCCCCCAGCTCGGCCAGCGCCTGCTCGTTGAGCGTGATCACCTCCTCGTCCAAGCCGCCGACCAGGAGCAACGTCGGCGTACGCACCTGCGCCAGAGCGGTGCCGGCCAGGTCCGGTCGGCCGCCCCGGGACACCACCGCGCCCACCAGGTCCGCGCGGGACGCCGCCGCGACCAGGGCGGCGGCGGCACCCGTGCTTGCCCCGAAGAGGCCGATCGGCACGTCACCGGCGGGGCGCTCGGCCGCCATCCAGTCCACGATCCCGGCCAGCCGGCCGGCCAGCAGCCCGATGTCGAACCGCAGTTCGGCGGTGCGCGCGTCCTCTTCGTCCTCGGTTGGGGTGAGCAGGTCCGCCAGTACCGTGCCGAGCCCACGAGCGTTCAGCGTCCGGGCCACCGCCACGTTGCGCGGGCTGTGCCGCGAGCTGCCGCTGCCGTGCGCGAAGAGCACCGCGCCCACCGGCTGAGCGGGCAGCATCAGATCTGCGGGGAGTTGGGCGTCCCCGATTGGGATGGTCACCGTGCTGCGCTGCTCGTCCATGCCCCACCTCCCCGTACTCGCCTGTGCTGTGGGTACCCAACTCGTCGCGCCGCACGCACCGCCGCCGTGCCGGGTCAGCGGACACGGCGACGGGACGCCGCCGGCTTGCCAGTGACCGCACCGGCTGTGGGTGGTGTTTGCCGGGTGGACCGTCGGGTAGCCGTGGGGCGACCGCAGACCGTGTCGGCGCACACCGCGCCCCGACGGATCGCGAGGATCGTCATGGCCCAGCAGCAGACGTCGCGGCAGCAGCAGATGGACGAGCGGAACCGGCGGGAACAGGACGCCGAGCGAAGCCGGGACTGGGGGGACGAGGCCGCGCAGGCGCGTACCTCCGAGGATCCCCGGGCGATGGCGCCCAGGGACGCGTTGGGGCGCCCTTCCACCGGCGAGCCCGTCTGACGCACCGGCCGGGTCCACCGATCCGACGGCCGGGGCCGGCCCGGCGCTCGACGGTCGGGGCCCACGTGAGATTCGAGGGCTGGGACGGGAGCTATCCCGTCCCGGCCCTCACTCCTCGTGCTCGGGCAACCGCAGCAGCGGTGACCTGCCCGGCGGCTGCTCCGGCTGCGGCCCGGACGGATCGGCCGGCGGCACCGGCACGGTCACCGGCTCGTCGCAGGTGATCCGCAGCACCTGGTCGTGGTGGCGCAGCTCCACCACGTCGTCCGGGCCGCCGTGGCGCAGCGAGTACGTCGTCTGGTGCGGCCGGACGTCCACCCGCAACGCCAGCCCGCGCCACTGGAGCGAGAACTCCAGACGGCTGAGTCGGCTGGAGAGCCGGGGCGCGAACGACAGGCGACCATCGTGGTCCCGCAACCCGCCGAGCCCACCGACCAGGGCGAGCCAGGCGCCGGCCAGCGAGGCCATGTGCACGCCGTCCCGAGTGTTCTCGTTGAGGTCGTGCAGGTCCATCAGCGCGGCCTCGCGCAGGTAGATGTGCGCCAACTCGGGATGGCCCACCTCGGCGGCGAGCACCGCCTGGGTGCAGGCCGACAACGACGAGTCGCGTACGGTGCGACGCTCGTAGTACAGGAAGTTGCGCACCTTCTGGTCCGGGGTGAACGCGTCCCCCCGCCAGTGCATGGCCAGGACCAGGTCGGCCTGCTTGACCACCTGCTTGCGGTACAGGTCGAAGTACGGGTAGTGCAGCAGCAGCGGGTACTTCTCCGCCGGCGTGTGCGCGAAGTCCCACTCCTGAAGCCGGGTGAACCCCTCCGTCTGCTGGTGGACCTGGAGCTCTTCGTCGTACGGGATGTGCATCGAGCTGGCCGCGTCCCGCCAACTCGCCGCCTCCTCGTCGGTGACCCCGAGGTGGAACGCCTCATCCTGGTAGCGCATCACCACCTCGGCGGCGGCGAGCAGGTTCCGCTGCGCCATCAGGTTGGTGTAGATGTTGTCGTTCTTGATCGCGGTGTACTCGTCGGGGCCGGTGACCCCGTCGATGTGGAAGTGCCCGTGCCGGTCGTGGTGGCCGATCGAGCGCCACAGCCGGGCGGTCTCCACCAACAGCTCCAGCCCGATCTCCCGTTCCAGCTCGGTGTCCCCGGTGGCCAGCACGTAGCGGCGCAGCGCATCGGCGATGTCGGCGGCGATGTGGAAGGCCGCGGTGCCGGCCGGCCAGTATCCGGATGATTCCGGACCTTCGATGGTCCGCCAGGGGAAGGCTGCGCCCTTGAAGTTGAGCGTCTCGGCCCGCTCCCGGGCCTGCGCCAGGGTGCTGTGTCGCCAGTGCAGCGCGTTGCGCACCGCGCTCGGCTGGGTGTAGGTGAGCACCGGCAGGACGAACATCTCGGTGTCCCAGAATGCGTGCCCGTCGTAGCCGGGGCCGGTCAGCCCCTTCGCCGAGATCGGCCGACGCTCGGCCCGGGCACCGGCCTGGAGCACGTGGAAGAGGCCGAAACGGACGGCCTGCTGCACCTCCGGGTCCCCCTCGACCCGTACGTCGGCGGCGTCCCAGAACGCGTCGAGGTAGGCGCGCTGCTCGCGGCAGAGCCCGTCCCAACCGTCCAGTCGGGCCCCGGCCAGCGCCGCGCCGACCTGGTCCCGCAGCGCGGGCAGCGAGCGCCGGCTCGACCAGCCGTACGTCAGGTACTTGACGATCCGCAGTTTCTCGCCGGGCTTGAGCACGCAGGCGATCGTGGTGCGGACCCAGTCCTCGTACCCCTCGGACTCGATGGTGGTGCGGTCCGGGCCGTGCACCTCGTGCTCCATCGCGGCGGCCACCCGCAGGCCGGAGACCTTGGTGCGGTGGATCAGCTGCCCACCATCCGGTGTGGTCAGCTCCTCCTCGGCCTGCAACGGCGATTCCAGCACCGCCGCGACCCTGGGGTCCGAGCTCTGCGGTGGCAGCGTCTCGTTGGCGACCAGCTCGGACTGCACGATCAGCCGGAGCGGCCCGTCGACGGGCTCCACCTCGTAGCTGATGGCGGCGACCGACCGCTGGGTGAACGACACCAGCCGGGTGCTGCGGACCTTGACCTCGTGGCCGGCCGGCGAGCGCCAGTGCAGCTCCCGGTGCAGGGTGCCGGCACGCATGTCGAGAATCCGCTCGTGGGAGAGCAGCTCGCCGTAGCGCACGTCGAGTGGTTCGTCGTCGACCAGCAGCCGGATCAGCTTGCCGTTCGTGACGTTGACGATGGTCTGCCCGGACTCGGGAAAGCCGTAGCCGGCCTCCGCGTACGGCAGCGGACGCAGCTCGTAGAACGAGTTGAGGTAGGTGCCGGGCAGGCCGTGCGGCTCGCCCTCGTCGAGGTTGCCGCGCAGCCCGACGTGCCCGTTGGAGAGCGCGAAGACGGACTCCGACTGGGCCAGCACGTCCATGTCGAGCCGGGTCTCCCGAACGTGCCAGGGCTCGACCGGATAGGCCCGCTCCCGGATCACGCCGGGCCCCGTTCCGCCGTCGTGTGGCGAGCCGCGGGCGGGCTGGCGTCACCCGCGTCGAGCAGGTCGGCGAGGTCGCTGACCACGACGTCGGCGCCGTGCGCGCGCAGCTCGTCGGCCTGACCGACCCGGTCGACGCCGACCACGTAACCGAAGCCGCCGGCCCGGCCGGCGGCCACCCCGGAGAGCGCGTCCTCGAAGACGGCGGCCTGCGACCGGTCGACACCGAGCAGCCTGGCCCCGGCGAGGAAGGTGTCGGGGTGCGGCTTGCCGCGCAGGCCCTGGGACCGGGCGACCAGCCCGTCGACCCGCTCCTCCAGCAACGGTTCCAGCCCCGCGGCGGCGACCACCTCGCGCCCGTTGGCGCTCGCGGTCACCACGGCTCGACGCAGCCCTGCGTTGATCGCCGCCTCCAGGTAGCGCACCGAACCCGGGTAGACCTCGACGCCGGAGCTGCGCAGGCGTTGCAGCAGCAGGACGTTCTTGCGGTTGCCGACCCCGTTGACCGTGTCGGCGTCCGGCGAGTCGTCCGGGCCGCCCTCGGGCAGCACGATCCCGCGGGAGGCCAGGAAGGACCGGACGCCGTCGGCGCGGGGTCGGCCGTCGACGTAGCGGTTGTAGTCCGGGCCGGGGTCGAACGGCTGGAACGGTTCACCGGTGGCTGTGGCGCGCTGCCGCAGGAATTCGTCGAACGTCTCCTTCCACGCGGCGTTGTGCACCTTGGCGGTCTGCGTCAGCACACCGTCCAGGTCGAAGAGACAGGCGGTCACGTGAGCAGGTAGGCCCAGCACGCTACGAATCTAACCATCCGTCCGGGTCGGCAAACCATGTTTCCGCCGCCAGACGGCGCTCAGTTCGGCCGCAGCGTCCAGACCACGGTCATCGCCGAGGTGGGCGTGCCGTCCTCGGTGGTGATCTCGACCTCGACCGGGAACTCCGGCCGCCTGCCGGACTCCAACTCCTCGATCACCTCCAAGGCCGGCCGACCGAGCCGCGCGGTGGCCAGCACCGGGCCCCGTGCCAGTTTGCGGTAGGCGATCTCGGCGCGGACGGCGAGCGGCACGGCACGGTCCAGCAGCTGCCCGAAGGCGGCCAGCACGACCGCGCCGGAGGCCGTCTCACCCAGGGTGAACATGGCCCCGGCGTGCGGCCCGCCGACGTGGTTGTGGGTGGCCGGCGAGTCGGGGAGACGGACGACCGCCCGCACCCCGCCTTCCGCCTCGGGTGCCACCTCGACAAATTCGAAGCCGAGCGTACGGGCGAACGGCACCGCTTCCAGCATGCCGGCCGCCACCTGGCGGGAGTCGATGGTCATAGGCTGACGTTACTAGCCGGTAACCAGCCCGGCAACCAGGGATTTCCCGGTCCCGTCGGTGCTCAGAGGTTGGCGATGGTCCGCAGGATCTCCGCGTAGAAGTTGCCGTCGATGCTGCGGAAGAAGGCGAAGTCCTGACCCGGGTCGCCGAAGAACGGACGCAGCGTCCACGCCAGCTGGGTGCCGACGAAGCCGAAGAGCAGGATCCAGATGTAGAGCAGGGTCATGCTGGCTGGCCGCTGCGTCGGCTCGCCACGGCGTACCGGCTGGTTGGCCCACTGGCGGTGCGGCTGCGGGTAGCCGGGCGGCAGCATGCCGGGCGGGAACGAGGCGTTGGCCGGCTGCCCGCTCCACTGGGCGGGGACCTGCGCCGGGGCCTGCGCGGCGGTCGAGCCGACCTCGGGGGTGGCGCCGTTCGGGACCGTACCGGCCGACCCGGCCGCCGCGGCGCCAACCGGCACGGCGACCGGCTCGGCGACCTGGCCAGCCGGCGCGGCAGCCGGCACTGCGCCGGCGGGCACGGCGGCCGGCACGGCCTGCGCCGGGGTCTGAGCCTGGGCCGCCGCCGGGGCGAGCAGGCCGTGGTCGTTGAGCACCTGCATCCCGCCGGTCAGGAAGCGCAGCCCGACCAGCGCCGACAGGGTCAGGATCGCCACGTTGAGCAGCTTGAAGAAGCCGTAGTCGGGCGCGGTGATCAGGAAGAAGAGGCTGATCGGCGCGAACGCCACGGCGAGCATCGAGGTGACCGTGATCGCCACCATCACCAGTGCCAGTGACTGGCGCACCGAGAGGCGGGCACCGAAGACCAGATTGAACAGGTAGAGCGTGGGCAGGCAGATGGCCAGCGTGACCAGGAACAGCAGCGGCAGCTTCAGCGCGGAGGTCAGCGCCATCAACGGACTGTGAAAGGCACCCAGAACCGCCCCGTAGCAGGCGAGCGCGATGGCGGAGCTGGCCAGCATGCGTCCGGTCAACGCGTTCAGGTCGCGCTCGGAAACGATCTGCTGCCAGATGCCCTGCCGGTCGCGCAGGATGCGCTCGATGACGAGCGGGCTGGGACGGTCACCCGACACGGGTGCACCCCTCTCGGTGGTCTTTCATGTGGACTGGGTGCGCAGACCGTAGGACACCGGCAGCGCCTTCGCCACCCCGCTCCGGCGTGGCGTCAGCGCCATCCCACGTCGATCCGGCCCCCGCGCTCGTCGAAGAAGTGCAGCGCGTCCATCCGGACCGCCACGGCGAGTGGGTGACCCGCGGCGACCGCCGGGTACGGCGCCAACCGCACCGCCAGCTCCGCCGGGCGGCGATGGTGCCGACCGGGGTCGGGGAGCACGCTCGTCCGGGTGCCACCCGCGGAGTCGTCCGCATCCATGGCCTTGCCCGTCAGCCGCTGCATGACCGAGCTGAACCGGCGCAGGCCGCGCTGGCCCACCGGCGGCTCGTCCAGCCGCGCACCCATCTCGTCGACCACGATCGCGGTGGCGCCGATGTCGAGGAACGCCAGCGACTCGTGCCCGTGGTGCTCCAGGTAGCGGATCCGGCCACGCAGCACGTCGCCGGGGCTGTCCGGGGAGACCGGGGTGAGCGCCTCGGCTCGCATGCCGACCACGATCCGCTCGCCGTGGTAGTGCGCCACGGCCCGGCTGCGGATGTCGTCCCAGGGTAGGTAGAGCGACTGCTCGCCAAGGTTGAGCGTGACGTACCGGTCCAGGTGCACGTAGACCGACGCCTCGAGCAGGTTCATCCGCGGGCTGCCCAGGAAGGCGGCCACGTAGAGCGTCGCCGGCCGCCCATACACCTGGGTGGGGGTGCCCACGTCCTGGAGCACCCCACGGCGCATGATCGCCACCCGGTCGGCCATGGTGAGTGCCTCGGCCTGGTCGTGGGTGACGTAGACGGTGGTGACGCCCAGCTCCCGGGTGAGGCCCGAGATCTCCGCACGCAGCTCCGCACGCAGCCCGCTGTCCAGGTTGGACAGCGGTTCGTCCATCAGGAACAGCCCGGGCCGGCGGACGATGGCGCGGCCCATCGCCACGCGCTGCCGCTGCCCGCCCGAGAGCTGACCCGGCTTGCGGGCGAGCACGTCGCCGATGCCCAGCGCGCTGGCGACGTCGGTGACCCGCTCACCCCGCGGGGTCGGCTCCATCCCGGCCAGGCGCAGCGGGAAGGCGATGTTGTCACCCACCGTCATGTGCGGATAGAGGGCGAAGTCCTGGAAGACCATGGCGATCTTCCGGTCCCGCGGCGGCAGGTCGTTCGCGAGCTCCCCGTCGAGCAGCACCGCACCCTGGGTCGGGTCCTCCAACCCGGCGATCATCCGCAGCACCGTGGACTTGCCGCAGCCGGACGGGCCGAGCAACACCATGAACTCGCCGTCGTTCACGTCCAGATTGATGCTGTCGACGGCCAGCGTGCCGTCCTTGAAGATCTTGGTGACATCCTTGAGCGCGACGGTGGTCACCGTCTCCTCCCCCAGCTCGTCGACCGAACTCCAGAAGACTGTGACCAGGATCATTGAATCAGCACATCGGGTGAACGTCTCATGTTCGACTGATGACGCTGCCATTAAGCGACACCGGGCCGGTGCGATCAGCAGCGCGAGGCCCTCTCGTCCGGCTCACCCAGGAACACCCGGCGCACCACCCGCTCCGCCGCGCGCCCGTCGTCCAGCCCGCAGAACCGGCCCCGGAAATGGGCGCGGGCCTTGGTCGCCGCGTCCGAGCGCACCGCGTCGGTGCGGAACAGGTCGAGCAGGTCGGCGAACGTGGTGGCCATCGCGCCCGGCGGCTCCGCCGTGACGTCGAAGTAGACGCCCCGGGCCAGCCGGTACGCCTCCCAGTCCGGGGCGTAGAGCACGATCGGCCGATCCAGCACGGCATAGTCGAACATCGCCGAGGAGTAGTCGCTGACCAGCACGTCGGCCACCAGGTAGAGGTCCTCCACCCGCTGGTGGCCGCTGACGTCGCGGACCCGTTCCCGGTCCACCGCGCGGCGGGGGCTGCGATCCCGGTCGTGGAAGTAGTGGCTGCGCATCAGCAGCCGACCGGAGTCACCCAGCGCCTCGACGAACCGGTCCGGGTCGAACGGCGGCCGGTAGCCGGGCAGGTGCTCGCGGTGCGTCGGGGCGTACAGCACCACCTGCTCGTCGGGGCCGAGACCGAACTCCGCGCGCAGCCGGCGTACCTCGTCGGGGCCGGCGTTGACCAGTCGGTCGTTACGCGGGTAGCCCACCTCCAGAGTGGTGTACGTGGCCGGGTACGCGCGGTCCCACATCTGGGTGGAGAAGCTGTTCGCGCTGACGCTGTAGTCCCAGCGGTCAACCCGGCGCAGCAGCCCGGCGAAGTCCATCCGGCCGGCACCGATCGGGTAGCGCTGCTGGTCCAGCCCCATCACCTTGAGGGGCGTGCCGTGGTGGGTCTGCACGTGCACCTGCTCCGGCCGCTTGCGGACGAAGTCCGGGAAGTTGACGTTGTTGACCAGCCACCGGGCCCGGGCCAGCGCCCGGTAGTAGGCCGGGGTGCCGGCGACCACGTACTCCGCCCCGGCCGGCACGGTGTCCACCCGGTCCCGGCGCACGATCCACACCCCGCGTACACCGGGGGCCAGCCGGCGGGCCACCTCGTAGATCGCCGCCGGGTTGCAGGCGTACCCCCGGTACCAGTAGGCGGCGTACACCGCGAGCGTCGGATCCACCGGCCGCCGCAGCTCGGCGCGGTAGTACTCGCGCAGCAGGCCGTCGCGGGTCAGTCGGGCGCCGCGCCGGGCGGCCGGCCCGACCCGACGACGGGTGGTGCGAGCCCGCCGGCGGGCGGTGTCGCGTGCCCGGCTCGCCGCCCGCAACGCGCTGAACGTCCGCCAGCGGCCGGTGGCGACCAGCCGGTGCTTGATCCCTTCCACCCCGTCCGGCGCCGGGTACCCGCCGTCCGGCAGCCAGCGCGCGTAGTCGGCGGTGATCTGCGCGAAGAAGGCGGGCCGCAGCTCCGGGGCGATCCGCTGGCCGTTGCCGAGCACGGTCAGGTAGTGCCAGATCATCCGCTCGAAGACCGCCGGCCGCAGGGCGTCCGCCGCCGGCCCCCAGGTGTCCATGAGGTGGAAGACCCGGTGCCACTGCGGGAACACCTCGAAGTGCCGGTCACCCCGGGTCCGGGTGATCGCGCCCGCCCGGCGCTGCCGGTAGTTGACGCAGACCCGATCGAGTACGCCGATCCGCTGCGCCGCCATCAGCACCGGGTAGCTGAACGAGACATCCTCGTACCAGCCGGGCGCGAAGCGCAGCCCCAGATCGACGAGGAACTCCCGGCGTACCAGCCGGTTCCACGCGGTGTGCAGCAGCCGCATCGCCTCCGGCCGGTCCCGCAGTCGGAAGGTGGCCGCGCCGGGCGACTCCGGGAACACCTCCGCCATCGCGCTGCGCGTGGCGGTGTCGTTCCAGTGCGTCCGGACATGGTCGACCAGCAGCACGTCCGGCCGGGTGGCACGTAACCGCTCGGCGACCTCCGGCAGGCACTCCGGCGCCAGCCAGTCGTCGCCGTCGAGGAACCAGACGTACTCCCCGACGGCCCGGTCCAGCCCGACGTTGCGGGCCGGACCGAGGCCGACGTTCTCCGGCAGCCGGATCGACCGGACCCGCTGGTCGCGGGCGGCGTACTCGTCGATGATCTCGCCGCTGGAATCCGGGGAGCAGTCGTCGACCGCGATCACCTCGAGGTCGGTCTCCGGCTGGCCGAGGATCGAGTCCAGGCACTCGCGCAGGTATCCCTGCACGCGGAAGGCCGGCACCACGAAACTGATCAGGGTCATCCGGCCGTCCCTCCGTCAGCGCGGCGCGCCACCTCCCGCGCCCGCCGGCGCGGCCGACGCCCGCGCGCTACGGGCCGGCCGGACGAACCAGGCCAGGACGACGCTCGCCACGAAAACCACGAGAAGGTATGTACCGAGTGTAGCCATGCCGATACTCACGATTCCGGCAATCGCCGCGAGGGCCAGCAGCACCGAACGTCCCTCCCAGCCCAGCGTGGCCGGGTGCAACGGGGGCGCCGCCTGCCGCTTCTCCAGCCGGGCGGTCAGGTCGTAGTGGTGCACGGTGAGCACGAAGACGTAGCCGAAGATCAGCCACCCCGGCGCGCCGCCGACCACCCCGACCGCGATCGCGAACAGGTACTCGGCGGCCCGCAACGCGGCGGGCACCAGCCAGTCCAGCGGACCGTTGTGCGCGGCCCCGGCGCCCAGGCCACCGACCAGCAGCACCAGCAACGCCACCGGCACCGCCCAGCGCAGCCCGTCGGGCACGTCGCCCAGCAACGCCGCGACCAGCAACGCCGCCGAACCCAGCGCGGCGATCACCGCCAGGGTGAGCGGCCCCATCGGGCGGACCACCGGCAGCCGGCGGGCCAGCGGGCCGTCGTCGCGGTGCAGCGTGGCATCGACCGTGTCCAGCACCGGCACCCACATCCAGCGGGCCCGCAGCGTACGCAGCGCCCCGGTGTACGCGAACGCCAGCACACCCCACACCAGTACCGCGATCAGACTGACCAGCGGATTGAACAGCGCCACGGTCAGCGCGATCAGCGCCCACCGCTCGCCGATCGGAAAGACCACGGTCCGCTTCAGCCAGTACGACAGCGAGCCGGTGTCCGCCTGCACCCGGGTCGACGCGGCGTTCAACCGGTCACCGATGCCGCCACTGGCACCCGTCGCCGCCCGGGGCCGACGCGCCGCCTCGTCGTGCAGCACGCCGTACCAGGTGTCGGTCATGTGCCGGACGGTCTGCAACGTCATCGCGGCGATCGCCAGCGCCCAGCCGTTGCCCAGCCCGGCGTGGCTCACCCCGAAACCCAGCCCGGCGTAGACCAGGTACTCCTTGGCGCGGTCGGCCATCGTGTCCAGCCAGCCACCCCAGGCGCTGAAGTGCCGGGTGTAGCGGGCCAACTGGCCGTCCACGCAGTCCAGCACGAACCCGAGGTAGAGCAGCACCGCGCCGCTGACCAGCGCGGGCCGCCCGCCGACCCCGAACAGCACCGCGGCGGCCAGCGCGAAGAGCACCGAGATCACCGTCACCCCGGTCGGGGTGAGCCGGAGCCGGGCCGCCACCCGCACCACGTACGGCGACCAGGTGCTGACGAAGTAGGTCGAGAAGAAGTCGTCCTTCTCCTTCACCGCCAGCCGCAACTCGGCCCGGTCCTCGTCGACCGCGGTCACCGCCGCCTCGGCGGCGACCAGCCCAGCCGCGTCGTCGACCCGGTGTGCGACGAGCAGACGTACCCGCTGGGCGAAGATCAGGGTGCCGAGCGCGGCGAGACCCGCGACGAGCCGGTCCACGGCGGACCCGGGGCCGCCGGCCGGGACCGGCGCGAGACGCCCGGCCGGCCCGGCGCCCTCGGTGGGCCGGAACGCGGAAACCTCCCCGGGCGGACCGAGGGGGGTGGCGACCGGCAGCACGCCGATCGCGGCGGCCCGGGCGGCGGCGGCCAGGGTCGACAGGTCAGCCACGCCGACCCGCAGCGCGCCGCCGAACACGCCGGTGGCCTCGCCGTCCAGGGCGTCCACCGCGCCGGCGTCGACCACCTGGCCACGTTCCTCGCGCACGGCCGTCCGCCCGGGCACCGCCGGGTCGGTGAGCACCAGTGCCACCGTCGGCCCCACCGGGCTGGTGGCCAGGTGTCTCAGCACGGCGGTGTGCGCGACCAGGTCGGTGCCGGTGATCAGCAGCGGGCCGGTGGCGTGGTCGGCCAGGGCGGCCAGTTCGTCCAACCCGGCGGCGAAGCGCACCTCGTCCGCCCCGGCCTGCCGCAGCTGGGCGGCGAGCCGGTCGGCCAGCGGCTCGCCGGTCGCGGTGGTCAGGCCCGCCGCGGACGTCCCGGCGGCGAGCACGATCGCGAGCGTCACCGCGGGACCGCGGCGTGGTACGCGTCGAGCGCCTCGGCGATGGTGCCGTCGAGCATCAACCGGCCCGCGTCGAGGTACAACCCCCGACGGCAGAACCGGGTCAGGTCCTTTTCGTTGTGTGACACCAGCACCAGCGTGCGCCCCTCCCCGAGCAGACGATCAATCGTCGCGTAACACTTCTTGCGGAACTCCGCGTCACCGACCGCGGTCACCTCGTCCATCAGCAGGATCGGGTGCGGCAGATGCGAGATGATCGCGAAGCCGAGCCGCACCTTCATCCCCGACGAGTAGTGCCGCACCGACGTGTCGATGGCCCGTTCCACCTGCTCACCGGCGAACTCGACGATCTCGTCGAAGTGCCGCTTCAGATAGCCCGTCGATAGCCCGTGCAGCCCACCGACCAGGTGCAGGTTCTCCCGCCCGGTCAGGTCGTTGGAGAAACCGGCGGAGAGCTCCAGCAGTGGCGCCACCGCGCCGTGCACCCGGATGCTGCCCTCGTCCGGAATGAGCACCCCGGCGATCAACCGCAGCAGGGTGCTCTTGCCGGTGCCGTTGCGGCCGATCACCCCGACCGTCTCGCCCGGCTCGACGGTGAACGACACGTCGCGCAGCGGCCAGAACTGGCCGGGCAGGGCACCCCGACCGCCCCGGTGGATGAACAACTCCCGCAGCCGCAGTTGCCGGCGGCGGTTGCGGACGAACCGGATGCCCAGGCCGTCGGCCTCGATGATCGGCGCGGCCATGTCAGAGTTCCTTGAGCACTGCGGGTTCCAACCGGCGGAACGACCACCAGCCGGCGGCCAGCACCAGCAGGCTGCCGACGACCGTGGTGGTGAGCAGCCGAGCGTCCGGGAACTCATCCGGGTACCAGATCGCGTGGTGCAGCTGGAAGATCCCGACCAGCGGGTTCAGCTCGTACGCCACCTTCAGCCAGCCCGGCAGGCCGGATTCCCGCACCAGACTCAGCGGATAGATGATCGGAGTGGCGTAGAAGAGCACCCGGATGATCAGCCGCATGAACCGCTCCACGTCACGCATCAGCACGTTCCACGCGGACAGCAGCAGGGCCAGCCCGATCAGCAGGACGGCTTGGACGACCACCGCGAGCGGCAGGGAGAGCAGCGACCAGCCGGGATGGATCCGGCCGTGCGCCCCGTAGATCACCGCGATGGCCATCAGGATCGGCAGACCGGCCAAGTACTCAGCGAACCGGCCGGTGACCCGGCCGATCGGGAAGACCTGGCGCGGCACGTTCATCGTGGTGATCAGCCGGGACTGACCGGTCAGCGCGTTGGTGGCCTCGCTCAGCGCCGAACTGGTCCACATCCAGGCGAAGATCCCCGTGATCAGGAACAGCGGATACGATCCGGCCGCCTCACCGAGGTGCCGCCCGGTGTCCCGCGAGTAGAGCACGCCGAAGACGAACCAGTAGATGGCGCCCATGCCGAGCGGCTCGATCAACGACCAGAGATAGCCCAGCACCGACTGCTGGTACTTGACCGCCAGGTCCCGTCTGACCAGGATGCGCAGCGAGTTGCGGTGCGACCACAACGCCGCGACGCCAGAGGTCACCGCTGCCTCCCGCCTCCTGAAACGGTCGACAGGTTAGCAGTCGGTGAACGAATGCCCCGAGTCGGCCAGATCAGCACTCGATCACGTTGACGGCCAGGCCGCCCCGCGCCGTCTCCTTGTACTTGACCTTCATGTCGGCGCCCGTCTCCCGCATCGTCTTGATGACCTTGTCCAGGGACACCGCGTGCACACCGTCGCCGCGCAGCGCCAGCCGGGCGGCCGTGATCGCCTTGATGCTAGCCACCGCGTTCCGCTCGATGCAGGGGATCTGCACCAGGCCACCCACCGGGTCGCAGGTGAGCCCGAGGTTGTGCTCCATCCCGATCTCGGCGGCGTTCTCCACCTGCTGCGGGGTGCCGCCGAGCGCCTCGGCGAGGCCCGCCGCGGCCATCGAGCAGGCCGAGCCCACCTCGCCCTGGCAGCCGACCTCGGCGCCGGAGATCGAGGCGTTCTCCTTGAACAGCACGCCGATCGCGCCGGCCGCCAGCAGGAACCGCACCACGCCGTCGTCGGAGGCACCCGGCACGAACCGGGTGTAGTAGTGCAGCACCGCCGGGATGATCCCCGCCGCGCCGTTGGTCGGCGCGGTGACCACCCGGCCGCCGGCGGCGTTCTCCTCGTTCACCGCCAGGGCGAACAGCGTCACCCAGTCCATCGCGCGCAGCGGATCGGTGGTCGCGGTGTCCGCCTCCAGGCTGCGCCGCAGCTCCGCCGCGCGCCGCCGGACCTTCAACCCACCAGGGAGTACGCCGTCCCGCTCGCAGCCACGCTCCACGCACTCCCGCATCACCCGCCAGATCTCCAGCAGGTCGGCCCGGATCTCCGCCTCGCTGCGCCAGGAACGCTCGTTGGCCAGCATCACCTCACTGATCGAGAGGCCGGTGGCGGTGGTCACCTCCAGCAGCTGCGCCCCGGTCAGGAAGGGGTACCGCACCCGGGTGCTGTCCGGCTTGATCCGGTCCGCGCCGGCCGCCGCCTCGTCCACCACGAAGCCGCCACCGACCGAGTAGTAGGTGCGGCTGCGCACCTCGGCGCCGGTCCCGTCGTACGCCACGAAGGTCATCCCGTTCGGGTGGTACGGCAGCGACCGGCGGCGGTGCAGCGTCAGGTCCCGGTCCGGGTCGAAGTCGATCTCGTGCGCGTCCAGCAGGCTGATCCGCCGCTCCGCCCGGATCCGCTCGACCCGGGGGCCGACGGTGTCCGTGTCGACCGTCTCCGGTGCCTCGCCGGCCAGCCCGAGCAGCACCGCCCGGTCGCTGCCGTGGCCGTGCCCGGTGGCGCCCAGCGAGCCGAACAGTTCGGCCTGCACCCGTGCGGTGTCGGTGAGCAGCCCGTCGGCCTTGAGCCCGGCCACGAAGGTGCGGGCGGCCCGCATCGGCCCCACCGTGTGGGAGCTGGACGGCCCGATGCCGACGCTGAAGAGGTCGAAAACACTGATCATGGCTGCGCTGCGCTTCCTCGCCGTCGTCCCGTGGTGCGGGATCCGGCCCGGTCGTGGCCACCGGTCTGGCGGCCCCGCTCGTGGCCGCCCGGTCGGGTGGCCGCCGGCCACCCGGGGTGTGGGTGCCCAACCAGCGAGCCTACCCGCCCAGTTCACGGCCCACCCGGCCACCGCGACGTGATCGCCGGACCGCCACTCACCCGCCGTCTCACCGCCACCTCCCCGCCCCGTCCCGGCGACGTCCCGTCGCAAGATCGCGCACGATCCAGGATGTAGCGGCTTCCGCTCATGCCCGAGAGCACTACATCCAGGATCGAGCACGATCTCCTCGGGGAGTGCGCGTCGCGGAACGTCGGCATGACGCGGAATCCCCGCGTGGCGCCGACGCCGGCGCGGGCCTCCGATTGGGCGGGACGGGGTGCGGCACCGGAGGCGTCGGAGCGGAGCCGCACGGGTAAGTACCTACGGGTCCACGGGTTGCCGATCCTCCTCGGGACCGAGGGTGAACTGGCCGTCCCTTTCTACCGTGGATTGCAGACGCGGCGTACCGCCGCAGAGTGGGAGTACGACGATGAGTCGCAAACTGGTTCGGCCCCGCCAGGGGCGCATGATCGCCGGTGTCTGCGCCGGCCTCGGTCAGCGGTTCGGCATGTCCGCCGGGATGGTCCGGCTGCTGTTCCTGCTGTCGCTGCTGCTGCCCGGCACCCAGGTGATCGTGTACCTGATCCTCTGGATCCTCATGCCGAACGAGGACCGCTACCTCGCCTCCACCCGGCACTGACCCTCACCCACATCCCACCCCGACCGAAACCGCCCCCGCCCCCGGCCCGCCCCGGGCTGAGGCAGCAACTTCTGGGAAGTTGCTGCCTCACGACGGCCGGAAACACCAACATCCCTGAAGTTGCGTGGATCTTGCGCCGGGACGGAGCGCGAGGCACGGCGCGGGGCGCGGAGAGTTCGATGACGGAAGCGCCCGCCCTGACGGTCGTCGGGGCGGGCGCTTCGACGTGCGAGGTCCAGCGGTCAGGGAGCGGTGTAGGTGACCGTGACCTGCTGGTAGCCAAGGGAGCGGAGCAGCCCCTCCAGCATCTTGCGGGTGTTCTCCTCGGCTCGGGCGGAGAGCCCGCTGTCCCGGGCGGCGGCGGTGATCCGTTCCTCGGCGAGCTGGTAGACCTGCTGCTGCCGGTTGGGGTCGTTGCCGACCAGGTCGCCGAGCCGGTTGATCAGACCGCGCTGCTCGGCGAACACGTAGCTCTTTTCCAGGTCGAGGTTGGTCTCGCCGAGCTGCGGCGCGGGCAGCTTGATCTCGACCGAGGTGCCGTCGGCGGATTCGACGACAGCGCCCTCCCCGATCTTGCCGAAGTCGACGTACGCCTCGACGCTGCCCGCCCCAACGAACAGGGTGCGCTCGTTGAGCAGGAAGTCCGGTACGTTGCGCCGGTCGTTCTGGGTGTCGACCACGACCTGGAAGTTGCCCTCGGCGGCCACGTATCGGCTGAGGTCCCGGATCGACTTCAGCAGCGGCGGCTGGCTGCGGTCGGTCTGCTCCTTGGCGAACGGGTTGCGGAACTCCGGCAGGAGCCCGGTCGCCTGCACGCCGAGCAGCACCACCACGGCCAGCGCGGCGGCCCCGAGAAGCACGAGCAGACCGCGGACCGGACCACCGGCACCGCCGCTCGTCGGCCCACTGGTGCCGCCGGGGCCACCGGAGTCGCCCGGGCCGGCCGGGCCGCCCGGCACGGGTTCCGTCGGGGTGTCCGACCGTTGCCGGAGATCGTCGCCCGTGGGGTATCCGGGGAACTCCCTCGTAGGCTCGTTGATGCCAGCGTCGCGGGCCATCACGCTCACCGTCCTCGTCAGACACGTCGTCTGCCATTGACGGTACGGCCCCCGTACGACACCCGCGCGTCGAGCGACCGGAAAGCGTAAACGGGCAGGTCAGGCGAAGGCCGAGACCCCGGTGAGCCGCTGTCCGATGACGAGCTGGTGGATCTCCGAGGTGCCCTCGTACGTCAGCACGCTCTCCAGGTTGTTCGCGTGCCGCATCACCGGGTATTCGCCGGAGACGCCGTTGGCGCCGAGGATGGTGCGGCACTGCCGGGCGATGGCCAGGGCCTCCCGCACGTTGTTCAGCTTGCCCACGCTGACCTGCTCGGGCCGCAGCCGGCCGGCGTCGGCGAGCCGGCCCAGGTGCAGCGCGAGCAGTTGCCCCTTCACCAGCTCGACGGCCATGTCGGCGAGCTTCGCCTGGGTGAGCTGGAAACCGGCCAGCGGACGACCGAACTGGGTACGGGTGGTGGCGTACGCCAAGGCCGTCTCCAGGCAGTCCCGGGCGGCGCCGACCGAGCCCCAGACGATGCCGTACCGGGCTTCGGTGAGGCAGCTCAGTGGGGCCTTGAGCCCGACCGCCTCGGGCAGTTGGGCGTCCGCCGGGAGCCGGACGTCGTCCAGCACGATCTCGCCGGTAACCGACGCGCGCAGCGACATCTTGCGGCGGATCTCGCGGGCCGTGACACCGGGCGTGTCCATGGGTACGGCGAAACCCCGGACGCCCTCGTCGGTGCGCGCCCAGATCACCGCGACGTCGGCGATCGGCGCGTTGGTGATCCACATCTTGCCGCCGGTGAGCACCCAGTCGTCGCCGTCGCGGCGGGCCCGAGTGGCCATCGACGCCGGGTCCGAGCCGTGGTCCGGCTCGGTCAGGCCGAAGCAGCCGATCGCCTCGCCGGTCGCCATCGACGGCAGCCAGCGCTGCTTCTGCTCCTCGCTGCCGTAGCGCCAGATGGCGTACATGGCCAGGGAGCCCTGCACGGAGACCAGGGAACGGACGCCCGAGTCGCCGGCCTCCAGCTCCTGGCAGGCCAGCCCGTACGCGACCGCGGAGGCGCCGGCGCAGCCGTACCCGGTCAGGTGCATGCCGAGCAGCCCGAGCTTGCCGAACTCCCGGGCCAGCTCGCGGGCCGGCACCCGGCCCTCCTCGTACCAGTCGGCGACGTGCGGGCGCACCCGATCGTCGATGAGCTGACGTACGACGTCGCGGATCTGCCGCTCCTCCTCGGTGAGCGACGGGTCCAGGTCGAGCAGGTCCAGTGGAGCGGTCATGGACGCCACCTTAACGAAGACTCAGGCCGATGGGCGCGGACGCGTCATTCGATCGGCTCGGAGAGCACCAGCACCCGGGCGTGGATCTGGTTGCGCTGCTGCAGGGCGGCGCGCAGGGCCCGGTGCAGGCCGTCCTCCAGGTAGAGCCCGCCATTCCACTGCACCACGTGGGGGAAGAGGTCCCCATAGAAGGTGGAATCCTCGGCGAGGAGCTTGTCGAGCGCCAGCTCACGCTTGGTGGTGATCAACTGGTCCAGGCGCAGCGGTCGCGGCGGGATCTCCGCCCACTGCTTGAGCGTCAGGTTGTGCTCTGGATAGGGACGCCCGTCCCGGACCGCTCTGAAGATCACGACGGCACGCTCCCCTCCCCGTGGCCGAGCCGACCGGCGGCGCCGAGCCGGGTCGCGGCGGGCACCGCGTGGCGCGGTACCGATGACGCGTGCCAGCCTAGCCGCCCAGCGCACACCACGTTCTGCTCCCTGATGTCAGTTTCGCTACCGCTCGTCCGATCCCCAACCGGACGAACGGGACGCCGCACTCAACTCCACCGGCCGCGCCGCACCACCTCGTCCACAGGACGGCGACCTCGGCGCAGCGACGGTGACCTATGGTCGGGTGCGCGGTAACCGATTGTGATGGCTCCGACGGGTCGATGGTCCGTCGGCACGCCGAACGCGTCCCGGTAAGCGGCCAGCCGCTGCGGCGGGATGCCGAAGAAACACGCGCCCAAGCCCTCGTCCACCGCGGTGAGCAACATCAGCAGCGCGGCGAACCCGGTGTCCACGTACCAGTAGGGCACCGGCCAGCGGTCGGTGGACCCGTCCGTCCAGCCCTTGTCCGGCTCCGCGTACCGCTGGAGGTAGGCCGACTCGTTGGCGTGCGGCACCACGATCAGCGGCGCCCGGCGCATCCCGGCCAGCCACCGCTCCCGCCCACCACCGTCCGGCGTGGTGGCCGCCCAAAACCGCTCCCGGTCGGCCGCCTCCTCCAGCACCAGGAAACCCCAGCCCTGCGCGAACCCGGCCGACGGGGCGCGCACCGCGTGGTCGAGCAGCCGGTCCACCACGTCGGGCGGGACCGGGCGGTCCGGGTCGTAGTTGCGCACCATGCGCCGACGCCGGACGACCTCGGCGAACTCCATCCCGTTCTCCCCGCCGGCCCGGCTCAAGCCCCGGGGCGGATGCCCCAGGCGCCCCGCCAGGTCGCGCCGGGCTTGAGCGTGAGCACATCCTTGCCCGAGCGGAACGCGTCCGGAGGGCAGGTCATCGGCTCGATCGCCACCGAACGACGATGCCGTTCGCCCGTGAGCGCGTCCCCGGTGAACACCTGCCACCAGCCGAACTCCTGGTCCGCCCAGATGCTCACCCCGGACGAGCCGTCCGGCGCGGCCAGGCTCACCGACGAGCCGCCGTCGGCGTCGGCGATCACCTGACCGAAGCAGAGGTCCAGCTGGGCACGGCCGATCCGGCGGGGGCTGGTCCAGTCGTACTCGGTACCCGCCACCGGGGTCGCGCCGACCGGCAGCAGCCGCCCGTCCACCAGCAGCCGGGTACGCGTCGGCAGCCGCATGACCAGGTCGTCCACCGCGACGCCCGGCAGTTGCAGGTACGGGTGCACGGAGAAGCCGAACGGCGCCAGCGCAGCGCCTGTGTTGGTCACCTCGTGCTCGGCGCGCAGCCCGCCCCGGCCGACGCTCCACCGGCTGCGCAGCCGCAGCGGCCACGGGTAACCGGGCTGCGGCGGCAGGTCGTAGCCGACCGTCACCGCGTCCGCCGACTGCTCCAGCAGCCGCCACGGCACCCAGTTGACCAGCCCGTGGATCGCCACGTGCCGCTCCGGCTCGGTCAGCGGGAGCTGGTGCGTCCGGTCCCCGAAGGAGTAGCGGCCGTCGCGGATCCGGTTCGGCCAGGGCGCCAGCACCTGCCCGGCGCAGCCGGGGCAGACCTCGTCGGCCTGGTACCCGTCGACCAGCTCGACCCCGTCGTGCCGGTACGTCCGCAGCCCGCCGCCCACCTCCACGATGACGGCCTCGTGGCCGGCGGCGGAGATGGTCCACTGGGCGCCGGAGAAGGGGCGCTGGTCGGGGCTGTCCATGCCGGCGACCCTAACCGGTCACGTCCGGTCCCCGCTCGACGCCGCCGCCCGGTAGCGCAGCAGCGCCGGGAAGGCGGCCGCCAGCGCCACCACGAGCACCGCCGAGGCGAGCCCGCCGGCCACCCAGGCCACCCCGACGCCGAACCCGGCGGCCATCGTGCCGGCCCGCAGGTCGCCCAGGCGCGGACCGCCGGCCACCACGACCGTGTTCACCCCCTGCAACCGGCCGCGCATCCGATCCGGCGCGTAGATCAACAGCATCGACTGGCGCAGCACCGAGCTGACCAGGTCAGCGGCACCGGCCACGGCCAGCAGGGCGATCATCAGCCAGAGCTGACGGGCCAGGCCGGCCGCCGCGATCGCCACCCCCCAGCCGACCACCGCCAGCACCAGCCCGAGCCCCTGCCGGCGAAGCCGGCCGATCCAGCCGGAGGTGAGCCCGCCGATCATCGAGCCGATCGCGATGGCGCTGTAGAGCCAGCCGACCGCGGCGGGATTGCCGAACCGCTCGGTGGCGATCTCCGGGAAGAGCGCCCGGGGCATGGCCAGGATCATCGCGATCAGGTCCACCCCGAACGAGAGCAGCAGCACCGGCGTGGTGGCCAGGTACCGGAACCCGTCGATGACGCTGCTCAGGCCGGCCCGACGCGGACCGTTCTCGGCCGCCGGGTCCGGTTCGGGCGGCATCGCCGGCAACCGCCACGTCGCCCAGAACGAGGCGCCGAACAGCACCGCGTCCACCGCGTACGCGATCGGCAGTCCCACATCGGTCCGCCAGATGGCGAAGATCAGCCCGGCGGCCAGTGGTCCGAAGACCGAGGTGGCGGTGAAGGTGGTGAAGTTCAACGTGCTCGCGGCCGGCACCAGCTCGTCCGGGACCAGCCGGGGCAGGATCGCGCTCCGGGTCGGTGAGGTGATCGCGAAGGCGGTCGACTGCAACGCCACGAGCAGCAGCAGGAGCAGCGGGCTACCCAGCCCGAGCAGGGCGTGCGCCAGCAGCGCCACCGTCGATGCCCAGAGCAGCACGCCGCCGCCGAGCAGCACCCGACGCCGGTCCCGGGCGTCGGCGACCGCACCGCCCCACAGGCCGAACACCAGCAGCGGCAGGAAACCCGCCACGCCGAGCAGGCCGACCCAGAACGATCCCTTGGTCAGCCCGAACATCTCCACCGGCACGGCCACCGCGGTGAACTGGAAGCCGAACATCGCCACGCTGTTGCCGAACCACACCCTGCGGTACGCCGGCACGCGAAGCGGACGCAGATCGATCGCCCAGCGGCGCGCTCCGCGCGGCCGGGCCTCCTGCACACCGGTCACGGTGCCAACCGCTCGACGGTCCAGCCGCCCTCGTCGAGCAGGCGGAAGCGCAGCCGGTCGTGCAACCGACCGGCCCGGCCCTGCCAGAACTCCACCGTGTCGGGTCGGACCCGCAGTCCACCCCAGTGCAGCGGGGTCGGGATCACCGGCTCGCCGTCGAACCGCTCGGCAGCCGCCCGGTAGCTCTCCTCCAGCGCCGCCCGGTCCGGCACCACCTGCGACTGCGGGCTGGCCCAGGCGCCCAGTTGGGAGCCGCGCGGGCGGCTGGCGAAGTACGCCTCGGCCACCGAACGGTCGACCGGGGCGACGCGCCCGGTGACCACCACCTGACGCTGCATCGGGAACCACGGGAAGACCAGGCTGGCGTGCGGATTGGCGGACGCCTCGACGCCCTTGCGCGAGAGGTGGTTGGTGAAGAAGACGAAGCCGTCCGGGTCGTACCCCTTGAGCAGCACCGTCCGCCCGCTCGGCCGGCCGGCGGCGTCGGCGGTGCCCACCACCATCGCGTTGGGTTCGGGTAGCCCGAAGGCCACCGCGTCGGCGAACCAGCGGTCGAACTGCGTGTGCCAGTCGGCGGCCAGGTCAGCCTCGGTCAGGCCCAGGTCCGCGGCGTACTCGTTACGCATCGCGGCCGGGGCGGGTGTGTCGCCCGTCACGTTCCCACTCCTTCTCGGCGGCCCCGCCGGCGCCCTCCCGCGCTGGCCAGACCGCAGCGCCCAGTCTTGCCGAGCGGCGCGGAGAATGCGCGTCCGGGGATGTCGTGTGCAGCACAGTCGCAGCGGGTCGCGTATCCGGTTACTCAGCAGGCAAGATGTTCCGAACACATCCCTGAGGGTCGCCTGAGGCGCTCGGCCGACCGGGCCGGATGAGCTCACCGGGCGCACCGACCAGATCCAGGAGAGCGACATGGCCGATTTCAAACCCGGGCTGGAGGGCGTCGTCGCCTTCGAGACCGAGATCGCTGAACCTGACCGTGAGGGTGGCGCGCTGCGCTATCGCGGGGTCGACATCGAGGATCTGATCGGCCAGGTCTCGTTCGGCAACGTGTGGGCGCTGCTGGTCGACGGCCGGTTCGGGCCGGGCCTGCCGCCGGCGGAGCCGTTCCCGGTGCCGGTGCACTCCGGCGACATCCGGGTGGACGTGCAGTCCGCAGTCGCCATGCTGGCCCCGTACTGGGGGCTGAGCCAACTGCTGGACATCTCCGACGAGCAGGCCCGCGAGGACCTCGCCCGGGTCTCGGTGACCGCGCTCTCCTTCGTCGCACAGTCCGCCCGGGGCCTCGGCCTGCCGGCGGTGCCACAGAAGGAGATCGACAAGGCGCAGACCATCGTCGAGCGGTTCATGAAGCGCTGGCGGGGCGAGCCCGACCCGCGGCACGTCAAGGCCGTCGACGCGTACTTCATCTCGGCTGCCGAGCACGGCCTGAACGCCTCCACCTTCACCGCCCGCATCGTCGCCTCCACCGGGGCCGACGCGGCGGCCTGCATCTCCTCCGGCATCGGCGCCCTCTCCGGCCCGCTGCACGGCGGCGCCCCGTCCCGGGTGCTCAGCATGCTGGAGGCGGTGGAGCGCAGCGGGGACGCCGAGGGCTACGTCAAGGGCGTGCTGGACCGCGGCGAGCGGCTGATGGGCTTCGGCCACCGGGTCTACCGCGCGGAGGACCCCCGCGCCCGAGTGCTCCGGCGTACCGCCAAGGAGCTGGGCGCGCCGCGCTTCGAGATCGCCGAGGCGCTGGAGAAGGCGGCGCTGGCCGAGCTGCAGGCCCGACGCCCGGACCGGGTACTGGCGACCAACGTCGAGTTCTGGTCGGCCGTGGTGCTGGACTTCGCCGAGGTGCCGGCGCACATGTTCACCTCGATGTTCACCTGCGCCCGGATGGGCGGCTGGAGCGCGCACATCCTGGAGCAAAAGCGCCTGCAGCGGCTCGTCCGCCCGTCCGCCCGCTACGTCGGCCCGGAAAGCCGCAAGCCCAGCGACGTCGAAGGCTGGGGCGCCATCCCCCACGGCGTCTGAGCGGTAAGGAAGGGCCCCTTCTTAACGCCTCGTGTATAGGAGGGGCCCCTTCCTAACACCGCGCCCGGCAGGCGGAGCCGGGTGTGGCGAAGGACTCAGGCCGGCCCTCGGGACCGCGACATCCACCGCCCGGCCAGGGTGCGAGGATGGGGGCCGGCAGTGTCGCCGGATCGCCGGTACGGATCCCGGCCCGCCGTGCGCCCCGCGTACGCGCCCGCCGCCGCACCGGGCCCCGCCCCCGCCCATGCGGAAGGACCTCCAAGACCGTGGCTGACGCACCGCTCATCCGGATTCCCGACGAGATCAAGCCCGCCGACGGACGCTTCGGCTGCGGCCCGTCCAAGGTCCGTCCGGCGGCCGTGTCCGCCCTCGCCGAGGTGGCCACCAGCTACCTGGGCACCTCGCACCGGCAGAAGACGGTCCGCGACCAGGTGGCCCGGCTGCGCTCCGGTATCGCCGAGTTCTTCTCGCTGCCCGAGGGCTACGAGGTGGTGATCGGCAACGGCGGCACCACCGCGTTCTGGGAGGTCGCCACCTTCGGCCTGATCCGGGACCGGGCGCAGTTCGCCAGCTTCGGCGAGTTCGGCGCCAAGTTCGCCAAGTCGGTCAAGGACGCCCCGTTCCTGGGCAATCCGACCATCCGCAAGGCCGACGCGGGCAGCGCGCCGACGCTGGTCGCCGAGGCCGGCGTGGACGTCTACGCGACCCCGCAGAACGAGACCTCGACCGGCGTGGCCGTGCCGATCAGCCGGGTGGCGGGGGCAGACGAGGGCGCGCTCCTGCTGGTCGACGCCACGTCCGGCGCCGGCGGCCTGGAGGTCAACGTCGGCGAGACCGACGTCTACTACTTCGCGCCGCAGAAGTGCTTCGGTTCCGACGGCGGTCTCTGGCTGGCCCTGATGTCGCCGGCCGCGCTGGACCGGGCCGCCGAGATCAAGGCCTCCGGGCGGTACATCCCGGCCTTCCTCGACCTGGTCACGGCGATCGACAACTCGCGGCTGCAGCAGACCTACAACACCCCGGCGCTGGCCACCATCTTCCTGGCCGCCGAGCAGACCGACTGGATGAACGCGCAGGGCGGGCTGGCCTGGGCCGCGAAGCGCACCGCGGAGAGCGCCGCGACGGTGTACGGCTGGGCGGAACGGTCCACTGTGGCCACCCCGTTCGTCAGCGACCCGGCGCTGCGGTCCAACGTGGTCGCCACCATCGACCTCGTCGACGGGGTGGACGCCACGGCCGTCGCCAAGGCACTGCGCGCCAACGGCATCGTGGACACCGAGCCGTACCGCAAGCTCGGTCGCAACCAACTGCGGGTGGCACTGTTCCCGGCCATCGAGCCGGCCGACGTCGAGGCGTTGACCGCGTCCATCGACTACGTGGTCGAGCGCCTCTGACGATCGTCACGGTCGGTGTCCATCGGGACCTCGGCGGACACCGACCGTGATCATCGTTGCAGCTCAGTCGCGACATGCGGGGTGTCGCTTCCCCCACCCCGAGACAGATGCGCGTACGGTGGTCCGAGACGCCTGGGTGGCCGACTCGTGGCGTGCGGCCAGCGAAGCGGGACGGAGGCAACGCTATGCGCCCAGTACGCTTCGTCGCCCTCTCCGAGGACGGCCATGCCCTGGTTCTCGCCGACGAGGTCGGGCGGCTGCTCGCCCTGCCGATCGACGAGCGGATCGCCGGCGCACTGCACGCCGAGCCGGGTGCTCCGCCGCTCGCGGTGGCGCCGACCGCCGCCGACCCGATCCCCTCACTGTCCCCCCGGGACATTCAGGCCCGCATCCGCTCCGGTGAGTCCGCCGAGGACGTCGCCCGGATCGCCGGTGTGCCGGTCGACCGGGTCCTGCGCTATGCCGGCCCGGTGCTCCAGGAGCGGGCGATGCTCGCCCAGCACGCCCGCCGCACCCGGCTCAAGGGTGCGGAGAAGCCCACCCCGCTGGCCGAGGTGGTCAACGGCCGACTGAGCCAGCACGGCATCGACACCGAGAAGATCTCCTGGGACGCGTACCGCCGCGACGACGGCACCTGGCGGATCATCGCCACCTGGCCCTCCGGCAAGGCCACCGCGCAGGCGATCTGGGATCTCGACAAGACCCGGCAGGCGGTCACCCCGCACGACGACATGGCGCAGTACCTGTGCGCCGAGCGGCCCACGCCGATCCTCGGCCAGGAGCCAGCGCCGGAGCGGGGCGGGCACGCCCTGCCCGGTCCGTCACGCGGCGAGCCGAGTCGCGGTGGGCACGGGTTGCCAGCAGCCTCCGAGCACCCGCGTCCCGGCCGGGACCCGATCCGAGCCGGGCGGGACGCACTGCTCGCCTCACTGGACCGCCCGCTCGGCGCCTCGTCGGGCCGCGGCCTGGAGCCGCGTACCCCGGCTGCCCTCGCCGGGTCCGACACGCCCCGGCAGCGGCCGGTCGGTGGCGGCGCAGCGGCACTGCTGGGCGGCGGCCAAGGGTCGGCCTTCGACGACGACTCGGACGCGCCCAAGGAGGTGCCGGCCGTGCCGTCGCTGGCGGTGCTGCGGCCCCGCCGGACGGGCGCCGCGGCGGCTGCCGGCGGCGAGTCCACCGATGCCAACGGCAAGCCGCGCAAGCGGCTGCCGAGCTGGGACGACGTGCTCTTCGGCAGCGGTCCGGCCGCGCGCGAGTCCTCCTGACGCTTCGCGTTGGCGGGTGGCGGTTCGCCACCCGTCAGCGCGAGGCACGCCAAGTGCCCGTGGCAGGGCCGGTTGCGGGCTGAGTCAGAGCGGCCAGGCGGCGAGGCGGTCGTAGCGCGGCCGGGGGCCGAGGTGGCTGCGTACCAGCAGCAACTCGGTCGCCGCCCACGGCGGGCCCTGGTAGTCGTCCAGGGCGGCCCGGTCGGCGTCAACGTCGGCCACGTCCACCAGGTCGCCGGGCCGAGCGACGGTCAGGTGCGGGCGGAACGGCTTGTCGTCGTGCGGCAGCCGGGCGTGCCGCAGCCGGGACCGGATCAGTCGCGCCAGCACGTGCAGCGCCTCGACGTCACCCCGGCAGTCCACCCAGAGCACGGTGAACCGCCCCCGGCCGAACCGGCCGCCGCCGCCGAGGCTCAGCCGGGGCGAGGCGTCCCGGCCGTCCCGGAACCACTCGGCAGCCAGCCCGAGCGCGCTCTCCACCTCGACCAGCCGGGCCGTCTCGACGTCACCGAGGAAGGCCAGGGTTAGGTGCAGGTGGGCCGGGTCGGCGAGCCGTACGTTGGTGCCGGCGGCCGCTGCCGCCCCGACCCTCAGCCGGGCGACCTGCGCGCCGAGATGGGTGACCGCTTCGGCGGGCGGACAGACCGCGACGAAGAGCCGCAACCGTCGACCGCTCAGCGGTGCCGCTGCCGGTGCCCGGCTCGGGCCGCCGGCAGGGTCAGCCCGGCGGCGTGCAGCACGCCTTCCACCCGGACCCGCTCGATCTCCTGGTCGACGCCGCTCAGCTCGGCGAGGTGTTCGGTGATGCCGAGGGCTCGGCACGCCAGTCGGAGCCGGTCGTCGTACGCCTGGACCACCGCGCCGTGCCAGACCATCGGCCGGCCGGTGCCGCCGAGCCGCTGGCCGCCGAGGCGCCGCAGGTCGGCGGCGAGTTGTTCCAGGGGCCGCCGGTCGGTGCGGTCGAACTCGCTGAGGTCGATGTCCCGAGTCAGGGCGTCGGCCTCGATGGCGCGGTCGAGACGGGCGATGGTGCGTCGTTCCCGTCGGCGCTCACGCCACTCCGACCAGCCGCAGACCACCCGATCCAGGATCTCGTCGGCGCAGAAGAGCAGGGCGAACGCCGCCGGAAGGCTGGCCACGGCGAGGAACGCCAGGGCCAGCATCAGCGCGCGTCCGACTCCCACGTATCGACGCTAAGCCCCGTCGCGCCGGCCCGCCACCTGATTGGCCGCATCCGCGCCATGCGCTCAACACGACGTGCTCCCGGGCCCGGGTTAGGAAGGGCCCCTTGTTATGCAAAATCCGATAACAAGGGGCCCTTCCTTCACACCTCAGCAGTCGGTGGAGGTGACGTAGAAGCGGGGCATCGGCAGCACCCGGAATCGCAGCCGGGCGCCGGCGCGGCGCAGCTGCCAGGTGAGCGCGATCAACGCGGTGGCCAGCGAGATCAACCCGCCCATCCAGATGCTGGCGCCAGCGCCGAAGTGCTCGGCGATCCAGCCGATCAGCGGCGCGCCGACCGGGTTGGTGCCCAGGAACACCAGGACCCACAGGGCCATCACCCGCCCCCGGAAGGCCGCGTCCACACCCAGCTGGACCCGCTGGTTGGCGGCCTGGGCGAAGAAGACCATGAAGAAGCCGGTCGGCACCAGCAGCGTCACGACCAGCCAGTAGGTGGACGCGAAGCCGACCAGGGTGCCGAAGCTGGCGCAGGCGATCGCGGCACCGAGCACCAGCCAGACCGACGGTCGGCTGCGCCGGCCGGTGCCGCTGAGCGCGCCACCCAGCGCGCCGACCGCCAGCGCGGTGCTGAAAAGGCCGAACGAGGCGGCACCGGTGTGGAAGACCGTCTTGGCCAGCGCGGCCAGGGTGAGCTGGAAGTTGAACAGCGACATGCCGATCACCGACATCACCGCCATCGGCAGCAGCAGGTCCGGGCGGCGCCACACGTACCGCAGCCCGTCGACCACCCGGGCGGACGCCCGCTCGTCCCGCGGCAGCAGGGCGTCGCGGTGCAGTTCGGCCGTCCGCATCCGCACCACGTTGACCAGCGGCGCGATCGAGCTGAGCGCGGTGAAGAGGAAGACCGGCCCCACGTCGAAGGCGGCGATGGCCAGGCCGGCGACGGCCGGGCCGACGATCCGGGCGGAGTTGAACACGGCCGCGTTCAGCGACAGCGCGTTGGGCAGCAGCGACGTGCCGACCAGCTCGGAGACGAACGCCTGCCGGACCGGGGTCTCCACGGCGTTGGCCGTGCCGAGCAGCGCGGCGAAGGCGAAGACGTGCCAGAGCTGCACGAGGTCGGTGAGGACCAGCAGGGACATGCCGAGCGCCAGCACGGTCCAGAAGGCGTTGGCCGCGAAGAGCAGCACCCGCTTGTCGTACCGGTCGGCGAGCCGGCCGGAGAGCAGCGTGAGCAGCAGCACGGGGGTGAACTGCAGCGCGGTGACCACGCCGAGCGCGGTGGCCGAGTTGTCGGAGAGCTCGAGGACGAGCCAGTCCTGGGCGATGAACATCATCCAGACGCCGATCAGCTTGATCAGCTGGCCGGATGCGAATAGCCGGTAGTTGCGAACCTGCAGGGACTGGAACATCGTGCTCAACTTGGCCCGCACTCTTGGTGCGCCTCCTCCGGGACGTACGCGTCATCGACAGGTGACGGCACGGCCCGGTGGCGCGGGCGCGGCTCAGGCGCGAGCGAGCTGCTGAAGAATCTGGGCGGCCCTCTGCAGGGTCTCCCGTTCGTCCTCGTCGAGCGCGGCCAGCCGGTGGGCCAGCCACTCATCGCGGGCCCGCTCGAACTGGTCGAGCACGGCCTGCCCTCCTTCGGTCGCCGCGAGGATGACCTGCCGGCCGTCGGTCGGATGGGGGGTCCGCTGCACAAGGCCGCGGTCCTCCAACTTCCCGACGATCTTGGTCATCGTCGGCGGCTGCACCCGCTCCACGTCGGCCAGTTCCCGGGGCGTCAGCGCGCCCGCCAGCCGCAGGCTGGTGAGCGCGGAGACCTGGGTGACCGTGAGGTCGCCGACCGGTCGGGCCTGGCGGACCCGCCGGTTGAGTCGGGTGATCGCATCACGCAACTGGGGAGCCAGTTGCGCCGGTGGCACGCGTTCCGCCGTCACCGTCCGCTCCGTCACGATAGTTAGCTTAACTAATGAGCCTGGCTAACGACATCCGATATGACCAGGCTCACGAGGACGTTCGTGCTGTTCCGGGCGGGGGAATCCGATTCTGATCCCCCCGCCCGGACGTGCGTCAGAGCACCAGGGACTCGATCGGCCCGCGCAGGAAGTACAGCACGAACAGCGCGGCGACCCCGTACAGCAGCGGGTGGATCTCCCGGGCCTTGCCCCTGGCCAGCTTCACCACCACGAAGGTGATCAAGCCGGCGCCGATCCCGTTGGAGATCGAGTAGGTGAACGGCATCAGCACGATCGTGAGGAACGCCGGGATGGCGATCTCGTAGTCGGACCAGTCGATCGTCCGCACCGCGGTCATCATCAGGAAGCCGACCACCACCAGGGCCGTCGAGGCCGCCTCGAACGGCACGACCACCACCAGCGGGGCCAGGAACATCGCCAGCAGGAAGAGCACGCCGGTGACCAGGTTGGCCGCCCCGGTCCGGGCGCCCTCCGCGACACCGGCGGCGCTCTCGATGTACGACGTGTTGCTGGAGGTGCTGGCCGCGCCGCCGGCCGCCGCGGCGATCGAGTCGACCAGCAGGATCTCCTTGGCTTTCGGCGGGGTGCCCCGCTCGTCGAGCAGGCCGCCCTCCTGGCCCACCGCCACCATCGTTCCCATGGTGTCGAAGAAGTCCGTGATCAGCAGCGTGAAGACGAACATCAGCACGACCAGCCAGCCGGCCCGGCCCCACGAGTCGAGCACGTTGAACTTGCCGAGCAGCGACAGGTCCGGCAGGTCCACCACCGTCTTCGGCAGCTCCGGCACGTTCAGCGACCAACCCTTGGGGTTGGGCTGACCGTTGACGAAGGACGGGCCGATGTTGCCGATCGCCTCCACGATCACCGCGAGCACGGTCGAGGCGAGGATGCCGATCAGGATCGCGCCCTTCACCCGGCGGACCACCAGCACCAGGGTGAGCAGCAGACCCACCACGAAGACCAGCATCGGCCAGCTCACCAGCTTGCCGCCGATGCCCAGGCCCACCGGGACGGTGGTGTTGGCGGCGTCCGGAATCCGCCGGACGAAGCCGGCGTCCACCAGACCGATGATGGTCAGGAAGAGGCCGATGCCCACCCCGATCGCGGTCTTCATCTGGGTGGGCACCGAGCGGAACACCGCGGTCCGCAGACCGGTCAGCACCAGCACCGCGATGATCACACCTTCGATCACCACCAGGCCCATCGCATCGGCCCAGGTCATCTCCGGCGCGATTTCGTACGCCACCAGCGCGTTGACGCCCAGACCGGCGGCGAGCGCCAGCGGGAACCGGCCCACCACACCCATCAGGATCGTCATCAGGCCGGCGACCAACGCGGTCGCCGCGGCCAGCGCGGGGATCGGGAGGGTCTTGCCGTCGCCGTCGACGGCCCCGCCGAGGATCAGCGGGTTGAGCACCACGATGTACGCCATCGTGAAGAAGGTCGCCAGGCCACCGCGCACCTCGCGGCTCAGCGTCGAGCCACGGGCGGAGATTTCAAAGAACCGGTCGAAGCCGTTACGCGGATGAGCGGGGTCGGGTGGTGTGCCGTTCTCGGGCGGCGTTACTGCCATCAGGTCCTCGCAGGTGATCTTCCAGTTGTCGCGCGCATCGTCCCAGATCACCAGCGGGCAGGGGAAGTCGATCGCGTACGCTTGCCGGGTGCCGAACGAGCAGCCTCCGCGGCCCGCGCCGCTGGACCCACCGATGGTGCCGTTCGCCGTCGCCGGGCTGATCGGGTGGGCAGTGGCCGGGCTGGTCCTGTTGATCTTCTTCCGGGGCTGGCTGACCGAGCACGATCACGAGAACTGGCTCTGGACCTGCCTGGCCGGTTTCCTGTGGGGCTTCCCCGGCCTCGCCGTGATGATGCGGCACGACGCCAACCGACGCCGCCGCCGCACGAGCTGATCCCGCCGGAGCGCCGGCACACCCGGCGCGGACCGTCAGGGGTGCCCGTACGGCTCCGCCGGCTCGGCGGCCTCCACCGAACCCGGGGCGCGGCTCACCGACATGGCCTCCACCGCGCTGTCGTCGTAGACCGTGGGCAGTTCCTCCACCGCGGTCTCGGCCGCCTCGATCAGCGTCTCGGAGTGGGCGCCGCAGCCGTGGTCGGCGCTCACCACCCGGCCGTCGTCGGGAGCGTAGAAGTTGCCGCACGCGCCGAAGGCCAGCCGCATCGCGCCGGCCAGCGGCAGGTAGAAGCCGCAGGTGCCGCAGCGGGCGGCGGCCGGGGCAGCGGTGGAGATCGCCGCGGCCGGGCCGTGATCGCCGTCGTACCAACGCTGCGCCGCGTCGGCGCGGCCCTCCCGGGAGAGCACACGGGCACGACCGAGGCCCAGTTCCCAGGCCGTCTCCTCGACCGCCGGGTCGTCCGAGAGCAGGTAGGCGGGGGCCAACCGCTCATCGTCCGGCGCGGTCGGCAGCAGGTCACCAGGGCCCAGGTCACCCGGCTTGAGCCGCTCCTGCCAGGGCAACCAGCCGGGCGCGAGCAGCGCGTCGGGGCCGGGCAGCAGCACCGTCTCGCAGATGGTCACCGTGCGGCTGCGCGGCACCCGGGTGACGGTGACCGCCCAACGCCAACCGCGGTAGCCGGCGAGACGGCATTCAAAATAGTGGGTGACCAGCCGGTCGCCCTCGGCCACGACCTGCAGGTGGTCGCCGACTTCGTCGGCGTCCACCTCTGTGATGCCGGCGCGGGCCACCTCGACGGCAGCGGCGCAGACCTGGTCGAGACGGGCGGCGCGGGTGGAGGCGGGCCTGGTCACCTCACCATTGTTCCCCATGCGTCGAACAGGGGTGACAGGGACTCCCGGGGAACCTTTCGCCGCAGTGCTGCGCGTACCTCGATCGGATGGGCGAGGATGGTGGACATGCCGTCGTACTCCCGCTCCGGGCGATCCGTCCTCGGGCGCACCGTCGGCACCAGCATCCGCACCATCCGGCTGCTGTTGCGTGGTTCGGTGGGCAGCGGGCGCTGGGTGACCCGCCGGGCCGGCCGGGCGCGCGCCCGGGGTGCCGGCGGCGAGGTCGGCATGGTCCGCCTGTTCGACCTGCACGCGGTGTCCTGCGCCGGAGACACTCTGATCGCCATCGGCCTGGCCGGGACGATCTTCTTCAACGTGCCGTTGGGCGAGGCCCGCAGCAAGGTCGCGCTCTACCTTCTGGTGACCATGGTGCCGTTCGCGATGCTCGCCCCCGTGGTGGGCCCGCTGCTGGACCACTTCCGGCACGGCCGGCGGTACGCGCTGGCCGCCA
The DNA here is from genome assembly GCF_040608175.1 of Micromonospora sp. NPDC005206. Classification (NCBI taxonomy): domain Bacteria; kingdom Bacillati; phylum Actinomycetota; class Actinomycetes; order Micromonosporales; family Micromonosporaceae; genus Micromonospora; species Micromonospora sp. NPDC005206. The sequence goes on along the minus strand of NZ_JBEXHU010000007.1, from coordinate 82,282 downwards.
CCATGCTCGGCCGGGCGTTCCTGGCCTGGTTGATCTCCGACTACATCCACGGCTTCGGGCTGTATCCGGCCGCGTTCGGGGTGCTCGCGCTGTCCCGGGCGTACGGCGTGGCCCGGTCCGCGGCGGTGCCCCGGCTCCTGCCGGAAGGGCTCGGCCTCTCCCAGGTGGGCGCGCGGGCCAGCGTCTACGGCACGGTAGCGGGCGCACTGGTGGCCCCGATCGGGCTGGCGGCGTTCTGGTTCGGGCCGCAGTGGCCGCTACGGGTCGCGTCGGTGATCTTCCTGATCGGCATGGTGATCTCCCTGCGCCTGCCACCGAAGGCGGATTCGGAGCCACCGGAACGGGTCCCCCGGCCGCTGCGCGCGCTGGGCCGTCGCCGGGGGGACCGCCCACTGGGGCGGGGCCGACCCGCCGGCCGTCTGGTGATCGCCACCCTGATCGGCTCCGCGACCCTGCGCGCGGTCTACGGCTTCCTGCTGCTGTTCCTCGCCTTCGCCATCAAGAAGGGCGACCTGACAACGGTGATGTTCGGTCGGGACCTGGGCGCCGAGTGGGCGCTGGGGCTGGTCGGCGGCGCGCTGGCGGTCGGCAGCTTCCTGGCCACCGCCGTCGGCACCCGCCTGCGCATCCACCGGCCGACCGCCATCCAGTCCAGCAGCATGATCATCGTGGCCGGGGTGGCCGTACTCACCGTCATCCGCTTCTCGCTGCCGATGGTGGCCCTGCTCTGCCTGGTCACCGCGCTGGTCAGTGGGGTGGCCAAGCTCGCCGTGGACGCCTCGATCCAGGAACGCATCCCGGAGCGGCTGCGGGCCAGCTCCTTCGCCCACTCGGAGACGGTGCTGATGCTGGCCTTCGTGGCGGGCGGCGGGCTCGGGCTGGTGCCGTTCGACGGTCGCACCGGCATCGCGGTCGCCGCCGGAGTGGGCGTCCTGGCGGCGACCCGGGGTGTGCTGGTCGCCGCACGGCTGCGCGGCGAGAAGCTGGCCGGCCGGCCGCTGGGCGACGACGAACTGGCCGACGACGAGTCGACGGACGACTTCGGTGACCGAACGCCCACCTCTCCGGCGCCGACCCAGGCCGGCTCGCCGCAGTACGACGACCCGGGGCTCGCACCACCGGGCTACCACATCTACCGCCCCTCCTCGGCGGTCGGCGGACCGGGTGGCGGCGCGGACGACGAGACCCGCCGGGAGTCCCCCGGGCCGCTGTCGTGACCGGCCTGCTGGTGGTGACCGCGGTGCCCGCCGAGGCGGACGCGGTCCGCGCGGGGCTGACCGACGCCACCGTCACCGTGGCCCCGGTCGGGGTGGGCCCGGCCGTGGCCGGAGCCGCCACAGCCCGACTGTTGGCGCTGGCCGAGGCGGCCGGGCGCCCGTACCGCGCGGTGGTCAGCGCCGGCGTGGCCGGCGGCTTCGTCGGGAGGGTGGAGGTCGGCGACATCGTGCTCGGCACCGCCAGCATCGCCGCCGACCTGGGCGCCGAGTCACCGGACGGCTTCATCCCCGTCGACGAGCTGGGCATGCCGCCCGCGCTGCTGGGCAACGGCAGCGTGGTGCCAGCTCACCCACGGCTGCTGGCGGCGCTGCGGGCCGCTCTGCCGTCCGCCACGACCGGCGCGGTGCTCACCGTCAGCACGGTCACCGGCACCGTCGCCAGCACCGAGGAGCTGCGCCGCCGACATCCGGGGGCGGTCGCCGAGGCCATGGAGGGGTACGGGGTGGCGGTCGCCGCGGCGCAGGCCGGGGTGCCCTTCGCCGAGCTGCGTACCATCTCCAACCCGATCGGCCCCCGCGACCGCGACGCCTGGCGGCTACGCGAAGCCCTCACCGCCCTGACCACAGCGGCCCCGGCGCTGCGCTGACCCCGGCAGGGCGGCTCAGACTTCGAGGGTCAGCGCCGACGGTCGATTCGCCTGCAGCTCGAACCCGCAGGCGAGCAGAAATTCCACGTTGCCAAACTCGGCAATCGCGTGGGCGGTCCGGATGCCGGCCGTTGCCATCTCCTTGGCCAGCAGCCCGATCAGTTGACGCCCAATGCCCAGGGTCCGTAGGCCGGGAGCAACGACCACGCCTTCCAACACCAGCTCACGCCGGTCACCCCAATCTTCGCCGAGGAGGAGGTCCACGCTCCGCTCATGGGCCCTCAGCTCACCGACCGGCCCGGCCCCGGGCACCTCGGCAAGAAAACGCCAGGACGTGGTGGGCAGTCCTTCGGGGGCACGTCGAAACCCCACCTGGGCCCGCGTCCGGTCCCGCCTCCGCCGCTCGTCTCGCCGCGCTCGATCCAGGTCGTAGGTCAGCTCTGGAACGCGCACCGGCCACAACCGCTCGGGGAGCGTGTACGAATGCACCCACCAGGCACCCGGCCAGTCCCGCAGGGTCCGGACCCGACGGACGTCGAGGTGCGCGGGGTAGCGACGCCCAGCCTCGTCCCGCGGTTCGTCGTCCGACACGCTCGACGATTCGGCGTCGTCTGGGGTGGAGCACGGGTCGCCGGGCAGCCTGAGCGCAAGCTCGCCGCCTGCCGCGCGGACCAGACGCTCCACCGTCCGGAACGCCGGCTCGCCGCCCTCGCCCGCCTCAATCCGGGCCAGCGTGCTTTTCGGGACCCCGGACCGCTCAGCCAACTCCCGCTGGCTCAGGTCGGCACGTCGACGAAGATCCCGCAGAGCCGCCCCGACGTCGATCGCACCCTTGCCAGCAGCCATCCGTCCATGGTTTTCCGCTCAGCCTCGCGCCGTCAACAGCCCTCTCCCACCTGTGGATAAGCCTGTGGACAGCGCCGCCGCCGCTGCGCGTAGCCCCTTCGTCGGCGCCTGTAGAGCTGCCCCATTGATGGGGCGAGCCGATGGGCAGCTGGGACAGACCCACGATCGGGCACCGTCACGGCCACCAGCTACCCGCCACCCCCCACCACCGCCGCCGCCATCAGCCGCCGCAACCAGTACGCCCACCCAAGGTCACGGCGCCCCACAGATGGGGCAGCTCTACAGGAGTGACAGTGACACCCCATACCCTGACGGTGTCTTCCGAGCAGCTGGCAGTGAGTGCCAGGGCGTGCGGCGGGAGTGGCAGGGGCGTGGGGCGTGCGGCCGGGGGCGTGAAGGCTCGCCGGAGGGCCAAGCAGGTCACAGTGAGCCGGGTGGGCGCGCGGGAGCGTGCGGGGGCGGGGCTAACGTGGAGGCGTGGCGCTCTCCCTGGCGATCTCGCCCTGCCCCAACGACACGTTCGTCTTCGACGCCCTGGTTCACGGCCGGGTACCCGGCGCACCGCCGGTCGAGGTGACGTACGCCGACGTGGACGTCACCAACACGGCCGCCGAGCGGGGCGCGTTCGACCTGGTGAAGGTGAGCTTCGCGGCGCTGCCGTGGCTGCTCGACGACTACCACCTGCTGCCCTGCGGGGGCGCCCTCGGCCGCGGGTGCGGGCCGCTGGTGCTCACCCGGGGCGACCGCACCGGCGGGCCGGACCGCACCGACCTGACCGGCGCCACGGTGGCGGTGCCGGGTGACCGGACCACCGCGTACCTGCTGTTCCGGCTCTGGTCGGCGGGCCGGCCGCCGGCCCGGATCGAGGTGGTCCCGTTCCACGAGATCATGCCGGGCGTCGCGGCCGGCCGCTACGACGCCGGGCTGGTCATCCACGAGGCACGGTTCACCTACCACCGGCACGGCCTAACCGCGCTGGTCGACCTCGGCGAGTGGTGGGAGGCCGACACCGGCCTGCCCATTCCGCTCGGCGCGATCCTGGCCAAGCGCGGCGTGGTGGACCCGGAGGCCGCAGCCGGCTGGGTCCGCGAGTCGGTCCGACAGGCCTGGGCGGACCCGGCGGCCAGCCGGGAGTACGTGCTCGCGCACGCCCAGGAGATGGAACTCGACGTGGTGGACCGGCACATCGGCCTCTACGTCAACGAGTTCACCGCCGACCTGGGCGAGGCCGGTTTCGCGGCGGTCGCGGCGCTGCTCGACCGCGCCGCCGACGCCGGCCTGGTGCCTCAGACCTCCAGCTCGCGCGCGACCGCGTGGACCAGCTGAGCGATCTTCTGCGCGGTCTTCTTGTCCGGATACCGGCCCCGGCGCAGATCCGGCTGAACCTTCGCCTCCAGCACCTTGATCATGTCCTCGACGAGGCCGTGCAGTTCCTCAGCCGGCCGGCGCCGCAGCTCCGCCATCGACGGCGGAGCGTCCAGCAGCTTGACTCCCATGGCCTGCGCGCCCCGGCGGCTGTCGACCACGCTGAAGTCGACCCGCTGGCCACCCTTGAGGTCGGTGACGCCCGCCGGCAGCGCGCCCTTGGGCAGGAACACGTCGCCGCCCTCGTCACTGGTGACGAAGCCGTATCCCTTGGCCGTGTCGTACCACTTCACTCGACCCGTAGGCACCTGAAAACCCCTGCTTCACTTGAGCCGCTACTGCTCCAAGGCTAGCTGGATCATGCCGTCGAGCGCCGCTGGGAATCCGGTGAGGTCGTCCAGCACCATTTCCGCCCCGGAGGCACGCAGCTCATCCGGGGAGCACGGCCCGGTGGCGACGCCGATTCCGGGCACCCCGGCCGCCCTCGCCGCCACCATGTCCGCCACATGATCCCCGACGTAGTGGGTCGCCCCGTGCTCCCGCAGAGCCGTCGCCTTCTCCTCGGCGAACAGGTCACCGGCCAGCTCGTCGACCGCGAGGCCGAGGTGGTCCAGGTGCAGGCGGGCCAACCGGCCGACCTTGGACGTGACGACCAGCACCCGTCCGCCCCGCGCGCGGATCCCGTCGATCGCCTCCCGCGCGCCGGGCAGCGGCACCGTCGGGGTGATCGCGTACGCCGGGTACAGCTCGCGGAACGCGTGCACGGCCGACTCGACCTGCTCCGGCGGGAACCAGTGCGCGATCTCCGTGCGCAGCGGCGGACCGAGCCGGGACACCGCCAGGTCCGCGTCCACCGGCACGCCGGTCCGGGCGGTCAACGCCCGGTAGGCCGCGGCGATGCCGGGGCGGGAGTCCACCAGCGTCATGTCGAGGTCGAATCCGACGGTCAGAGCGGGCATGCCCAGAAACGTACAGGCGACTCCCTGCCGGGCGGACGTCCGAGGGGCGCGACGGCCCGGTGCCGGGCTAGCGTGGTAAGACGATGACCACCTCACTCGCCGACCACCTGCGGTCGCTGCCCGACGAATCGCTGGCCGCGCTCCTCCAGCTGCGGCCGGACCTCGTCGTGCCCGTGCCGGCCGACATCTCCGCCCTGGCCATCCGGGCCCAGTCCCGGGTCTCGGTGGCCCGCGCGCTGGACGGGCTGGACCAGTTCACCCTCCAGATACTGGACGCCGCCCGGCTCACCCGGGACCCGGACGAGGGCACCACGGCCACCGAGGCGGTGCTCGCCATGGCGACCGCCGGGCCCCACCCGCCGGCGCCGACGGCCGTCCGGGCCGCCGTCGGCCGGCTGCGCGCGCTCTTCCTGCTGTACGGCCCGGAGCACGCGCTCCAGGTGGTACCCGCCGTCGACGAGGTGGCTCCGTACCCCGCCGGGCTGGGCCGGCCGGCCGCGGAGCTGGACCCGCGCACGGCCGCGCTCTGCGCGGACCCGGCGAAGCTCCGGCGGACGCTGCTCGCCGCTCCTCCCTCGGCCCGGGCGATCCTGGACCGGCTGGCGGCCGGACCACCGGTGGGCAGCGTGCCCCCGGGGGCGTTGCAGGCACCGCCGCTCGGCGCGGAGGACGCCCTGCTCTCGAACCCGACCAACGGCGGCGCGCCGACCGGCTCCCCGGTGCGCTGGCTGGTCGACAACCGGCTGCTGGTCCCTGTCTCGACCGGCTCGTCGACGACCACCGGCACTGTCGAGCTGCCCCGCGAGGTCGGCCTGCTGCTGCGCCGCGACAGCGGCCCGCTCGGGCCGCTGCGCACCAGCCCGCCGCCCGTGGCCGCCGCGCCGCGCGAGGCGAAGGCGGTCGACTCCGCCGGAGCCGGACAGACGATGGAGGTGGTCCGGCACACCGAAGGGCTGTTGGACCAGCTCGCCGCCGAACCCGCGCCGGTGCTGCGCTCGGGCGGCATCGGCGTACGGGACCTGCGCCGGCTGGCCCGCACCGCCGGGCTGGACGAGCCGACCACCGCGCTGCTGCTGGAGGTGGCGTACGCGGCGGGGCTCGCCGGCGAGCTGGAGCTGCCCGGTGCGACCACCACCCGGTACGGGGCGGATCAGCAGGTGCTGCCGACCGGCGGGTACGAGGTGTGGCGGGCCGCCTCGCTGGCCCAACGCTGGGAGCAGCTGGCCCGCGCGTGGCTGACCATGACCCGGCAGGTCGGGCTGGTCGGCCGGCGCGATGACCGGGACCGGCCGATCACGGCGCTCTCCGCCGAGGCCGAGCGCGCCGGAGCGCCGGGCACCCGACGGGCGGTGCTCGCGGTGCTCGCCGACCTGGAACCGGCGACCTCACCCACTCCGGAGGAGGTGCAGGACCTGCTGGACTGGCGGGCGCCGCGACGCAGCCGGGGCCGGGAGGCCGCCCACCGCGAGGTGCTGGCCGAGGCGGCGCAGCTCGGCGTCACCGGCCTGGGGGCGCTCACCTCGTACGGCCGGCTGCTGCTGGCCGACCTGACCTCGGCCGACGAGTCGGGCGGCGAGGACCCGCTGGGGCTGCACGCGGACGCCGAGAGCGGCGACCCGTCCAGCGCGGCACGGGCGCTGGACGCGCTACTGCCCGCCCCGGTCGACCACTTCCTGGTGCAGGCCGACCTGACGGTGGTGGTGCCCGGGCCACCCGAGCCGGCGCTCGCCGCCGAGCTGGAGGCGATGACCGAACCCGAGTCGGCCGGCGGGGCCAGCGTGCACCGGGTCACGACGGCGAGTGTGCGGCGAGCGCTGGACGCCGGTTACTCGGCCGACGACCTGCACGACGTATTCCGGCGGCGGTCGCGTACCCCGGTGCCGCAGGGGCTCACCTATCTGGTGGACGACGTGGCCCGCAAACACGGCGGGTTGCGGGTCGGCCTGGCCGGGGCGTACCTGCGCAGCGACGACGAGACGCTGCTCAGCGAGGTGCTTGCCGACCGGCGGCTGGAATCGCTGACGCTGCGCCGGCTCGCCCCGACGGTGCTGACCACCCCGTACCAGGTCGGTCGGCTGCTGAGCGCGTTGCGCGACGCCGGGTACGCCCCGGCGCAGGAGGACGGTAGCGGCGGCACGGTGCTGTCCCGGCCACGGATCCGGCGGGCCCCGGCCCGGGTGCCCGTGACCATCCGGACGTTGGATCCGCTGGTCGCCCCGAAGCTGCCGATGCCTCGGCTGCTGGGCGTGGTGGAGCACATCCGGCGGGGTGAGGCGGCGGCGCGGGCGGCCCGACGGGCACCGGCGGTGGTGCGCGGCGGGGCTGTCGGCCTCGGCGGCGGCCCGGTGCCGGCGCACACCCACAGCGAGGCGCTGGCCGTGCTTCAGCAGGCCGTGCGGGATCGGGCGCTGGTCTGGGTGGGATACGTGGACGCCCATGGTGCGACCGCGTCCCGACTGGTCAAGCCGGTCTCGATCGGCGCCGGCTACCTACGCGCCGAGGACGAACGGACCGAGATGCTGCACACCTTCGCGCTGCACCGGATCACCGCGGCGGTGCTGGCGGACTGACCGGAGGCCGGGCGACGCCGGTCGGTGCGCGCTGGTCAGCGTCGGCTGCGGCGTACGGTGCCGACGACCGAGATGATCAGCAACAGCGCGAAGCCGGCGCCGGCGGACTCCCCGATCGAATCGACGAAGCCCTGCCGCAGCACCAGCCAGCCGAAGAGAAACCACCCGACGAGGAGCGCCGCCGCGACGGCGTACGCGACCACGGTCGCGCGGGACACCTCGTCCGGTGGAGCCTGGTCGTGCGCTTCTATGACGTCACGGTCGACCGTCATACCCAGCCTCCCCGCCCGGTCCGGCCCTGGACTCCCAGGGTGTCACTACCGGGACCGGTGTGACAGGGGATAAAACCCCGAGTCGGGCGGGTCGTCGCTCAGGTGCCGGGGCGGCGGCCGATCAGCACCACCCGGGTGCCCACCTTCCCCAGCTCCCACATCCGGACGGCGTCGGCGTGCAGCAGGTTGACGCAGCCGTGCGAGCCGATCGACTTGTTGTGCAGGTAGGTGGTGGTCTCGTGGAAGCCCATCCCCTGGGTGAAGTGCTGCCAGTACGGCAGCCACACCTCGTACGGGTCGGACCACTCCTTCGGATTGCGGTAGTTGACCTTGTAGGTGCCGGCCGGGGTGCGGTAGCCGGCCATCCCGGTGCGGGTCACCGTCGGCGCCATGATCACCTTGCCGCCTCGGACCGCCCAGACGGTCTGCCGGGTCAGGTCCACGCAGAAGGTGGTGCCCGTGCCGGCCTTGCAGCGAGCCGTGTCGGTGGTGCCGAGGCGCTTTGCCACGTCGTAGGTGGTCGGCCCGGCGCGACCCTCGACGGGGCGGATGCCGTACCGCCGCTGGAACTTCTTGATCGCGGCGCAGTCGGCGGCGGACTGCCGGCCGTCCACGGTCACCGGCCCGAACCCACCCAACCGGGCCAGGTAGGTCTCCACGGCGCGCTGGTGCTCGCCCTGCGGGCAGCCGGCGGCCGGCTTGGCGGTGCTGGTGGCCGGTGCCGGCCGCGTGCTGCTGGTCGGCGTCGGCGTGACACTCCGGGTGGGCTTCGGTGTCGGCGTCCGCGTCGGCGCGGTCGTCGCGGGCCGGCCGCGCTGGTCCGGCCCGGGCGTGCCGCTCGCCCCCGTTACCTGTTCCGCCGCACCTGCCGGGGCGGCTCCCCCGCCGCCACCCCCGCCGGCCTGCGGATCGAACGCGCACGCACCGGCGCCGACCAGCGTGACCACCACCAGGGCGACAAGTCGGGAAGTGAGCCGGACATGCTTCATGGGACCTCCCCTGGGCTGTCGTCCCTTTGCTAGACGTTTGCAAGTGCCATGTCGGTTGCGCCCGGTGAGCATCTTTCTTCCGACAGTCCGCACCGTGCAACACTGGATGGTCGGCCAGCGGCGGGTAAGCAGGCGCCACGACCGGACGGCCAACCGGAGGAGAGGACCCTGGCGTGAGCGGTGGACCACTGATCGTGCAGTCGGACAAGACCCTGCTGCTGGAGATCGACCACCCGGACGCGCAGGCCTGCCGAATTGCCATCGCACCCTTCGCCGAGCTGGAGCGCTCTCCCGAACACGTGCACACCTACCGGCTGACCCCACTCGGCCTGTGGAACGCCCGCGCGGCGGGGCACGACGCCGAGGGCGTGGTCGACTCGCTGATCAAGTACTCGCGCTACCCGGTGCCGCACGCGCTGCTGGTGGACGTGGCCGAGACGATGGACCGGTACGGCCGGCTCCAACTCGCCAACGATCCGGCGTACGGCCTGGTGCTGCGCGCACTGGACCGGCTCGTGCTGATCGAGGTGGCCAAGAGCAAGAAGCTCGCCGGCATGCTCGGCAACAAGATCGACGACGACACCATCCAGGTGCACCCGTCCGAGCGCGGCCGGCTCAAGCAGGCCCTGCTCAAGCTGGGCTGGCCGGCGGAGGACCTGGCCGGCTACGTGGACGGCGAGGCCCACCCGATCGAGCTGGCCGAGGCCGGCAAGGACGGCGGCAAGCCGTGGACGCTGCGGTCGTACCAGCGGGAGGCCGTGGAGGCGTTCTGGGCCGGCGGGTCGGGCGTGGTCGTGCTGCCCTGCGGCGCCGGCAAGACCCTGGTCGGCGCGGCCGCGATGGCCGAGGCGAAGGCCACCACGCTGATCCTGGTCACCAACACCGTCGCCGGCCGGCAGTGGAAGCGGGAGCTGATCGCCCGCACCTCGCTGACCGAGGAGGAGATCGGCGAATACTCCGGCGAGCGCAAGGAGATCCGCCCGGTCACCATCGCCACGTACCAGGTGCTCACCTCGCGGCGCGGCGGCGCATTCACCCACCTGGACCTGTTCGGGGCCCGCGACTGGGGCCTGGTCGTCTACGACGAGGTGCACCTGCTGCCCGCGCCGATCTTCCGGTTCACCGCCGACCTCCAGGCCCGCCGCCGGCTCGGCCTGACCGCCACCCTGGTTCGCGAGGACGGCCGGGAGGGTGACGTGTTCAGCCTGATCGGCCCGAAGCGGTACGACGCCCCGTGGAAGGACATCGAGTCCCAGGGCTGGATCGCCCCGGCCGAGTGCACCGAGGTCCGGGTGACGCTGACCGACGCGGAGCGGATGTCGTACGCGACCGCGGAGGCCGAGGAGCGCTACCGGATGGCGGCGACCGCGCGCACCAAGCTGCCGGTGGTCCGGGCTCTGGTCGACCGGCACCCCGACGACCAGGTGCTGGTGATCGGCGCGTACATCGACCAGCTGCACCAGCTCGGCGAATACCTGGACGCGCCGATCATCCAGGGCTCGACCACCAACAAGGAGCGCGAACGGCTCTTCGACGCGTTCCGGTCCGGGGAGATCCGCACGCTGGTCATCTCCAAGGTCGGCAACTTCTCCATCGACCTGCCGGAGGCGGCGGTGGCGATCCAGGTGTCGGGGACGTTCGGGTCTCGCCAGGAGGAGGCGCAGCGGCTCGGCCGGGTGCTGCGGCCGAAGGCCGACGGCCGGCAGGCGCACTTCTACACGGTGGTGTCACGGGACACGATCGACACCGAGTACGCGGCACACCGTCAGCGCTTCCTCGCCGAGCAGGGCTACGCGTACACCATCGTGGACGCCGATGACGTCCTCGGCCCGAAGCTCCCGACCGTCGACTGACACGTGCGAAATCACGACGTTGGGGGCGGGCAGCGGTCCGGGAGCGTGACCTCGCCCGGCCGGTGGTCGAACGTTGTCATCGTGAACCACTCGTCCAGCTCCGGGTCGAAGAGGTTCTGCAGGCCGAACTGCAACACCTGCCACCACCGGCTCGGATCCCGCTGGTCGACGTAGATGTCGCCGAGCGCGATCGGGAACCGGAACACCTCGCCCGGCACGGAGGAACCCCCGACGACACCGACCCGCCAGTGGTCGACGTGCCGGTCCTTCTCCCCCTGCAGGATTTCCGGTCCGACGAAGCGCGCGGCCTTCAGCTTGTCGTTGAAGATCTGTCGGTTGAAGAACCCCGGGACCTTGCTGCACGCCCGCGGCGGAAACAGTGGGATGTTCGGCCACTTGTAGGTGAGCGTGTAGAGCGTGTTCTCGTAGATCAGGTTCGTGAACCAGATCGGATGCTCCGGGCCCCCGGCGATCATCTGGCTGTTGCCGTCCCTGCCCTGCCAGGTGAACGGCACGTCGATCCCGAGGTCGCGAACGATGTACCGGCCGGTGCCCTGGAAGTCGGCCGGGAGCTGCGGGGGCCGGGGCTCTTCCGGGTGGGACGAATCGGCTGCCTGCGCCGCGCGGGGCAGCGGCGGCGCGGCGGCCGGGCCCGGTGCGAGCACACCGAGGGCGAACAGGCCGCCGGCGACCGCCGAGATCAGTGTCCGACGTGTACGCCTCGACGCCATGTCCCCTCCGCCGGTGTGGAAAGCGGCCGGCGCTCCGACAGCGCACGTGCCTTCGGCGAAGCGTATGAGCGGGCGAGATGTGAGAAATGGTGGAACACGTCGGCTCCACCGGAAGGGTGAAGCAACGGGGTCGACGAGCCACCATCCAGCGGCCCGTCGACCCCGAGACGCGCTATCTACCCGGCGCCGCCGGCCCGGAACGCCACCCAGGCGTCGCTCATCCGGTCCGCCTGTCCGACGGTGAACATGTTCATGCAGGAGTCCTGCGTGTAGTCCATGAAGTTGTGGATCGGGTCCAGCCCGGGTGCGGTGCAGGTGTCCGCGCCCAGCGGGCAGTCGAACTGCGGCGCCGCCTCCCGCGGAGTGTCCGCGACGAAGTCGCCGGCAGCGGAGCACCCGTGGGCGAAGGTGTGCTCCAGCATGAGCCAGTGCCCCACCTCGTGGGTCAGGGTGTCACCGAGGGAGTACTTGCCCGCCGTACCGCCCGGCATCGACTCGTCGAGCATCACCACGCCGTCGATGTAGTCCCGGCCGTTGTTGTAACCCTTCGGGAAGTACGCCCAGCCGAGGAGCCCGCCGCCGATGTTGGCCGCGTACACGTTCAGGGTTTTCGAGTCGCCGGTGTACAGCGCCTTCTTCATGTCCCGCTCGTTCTTGCCCGGCTCGACCGTGTACCAGGCGCTGTTCACCGTCCACGTCGTGTCGACGAGCGAGAACCGGAACGGCGTGTCGGAGGCGTTCGCTGCCGTGCGCCCCGCGAACGAGTCGTTGAGCACCGTCATCTGCGCCGCGATCAGGGTGTTCCACCTGGCCGTCTCGGCCGCGCTGAGCGGTTGGTCGGAGACCATGTGGAAGACCGTCGGCACGGTCACGCTGCCGTTGGCGAGGCGCGGGGCGTCCTTGATCACCCCGTAGGCGTTCGCCTCGTTGTTGGAGTACAGCTTCGGCTCTTGCGCAGTGGCGCCCTTGGCGACCCGGGCCGCGCTGTGCGCCTCGGCACCCGGCTCACACGCGCCGACACCCGGGGATACGGGAGCGGGTGCCGCCACCGCGGCGTAGCCGCCACCGGACGCCAGGAGCGTCGCGGCGGTGGCGGTGAGGACTGCCAGTCGGAAGATTGGTCTCCTGTGCATCGGTGCACCTCTCGAGGGAATGGAGACGGCGCGGGGTCGTCGTGATCAGCTCGACGACGTCGTCTTCCCGGTATGAGATCACGTCGGTGGCAGCGGCAAAAGGCCTGCGTACAGGGCTGATGGGGGGTGTAACGGCAGGGGGCCGAGGAGCGCTGTTATCGCTGTCACCCTGCCGTTCTGTCACAGGACTCTGCTCGCCGGCATCTCATGTTCGTCCGATCGAACGCCGGAAGTGAAGGACGGAACCATGGACGCCCGATTCAACATGTTCGACAACGAGATCGCCATGAAGTTCGCCAAGCGGTTCGCCAACGCCGGCATGGTGATTCAGCAGTCGCCGCTGCCGAAGTCCACGCAGGAGTTGGTGTCCCTTCGGGCCAGCCAGATCAACGGCTGCGGCTGGTGCATCGACGCGCACACGAAGGACGCCGCAGCGGCCGGCGAGAGCCCGGTTCGGCTCAACCTGGTGGCCGCCTGGCGCGAGTCCACCGTCTTCACGGAGGCCGAGCAGGCCGCGCTGGCGCTCGCCGAGGAGGGCACCCGACTCGCCGACGCCTACCAGGGCGTGTCCGACGAAACCTGGGCTCAGGTGCGCAAGCACTACGACGACGACCAGATCGCCGCGCTGGTCGCCCTGGTCGCCCTGATCAACGCGGCCAACCGCCTCGCCGTGATCGTGCACCAGCGGGGCGGTTCCTACGAGCCCGGCATGTTCGCCGCCGCGTTCGACTGACCTGGACGACGGCCGGAGTGACGTCCCCTAGAGAACCCGGGTGACCTGCTCGGCGGCGACCACCGCGTCCCGCCGAGCAGGGTCGAGGTTGGCGCTGATCACCACGGACGCGCCAGCGGAGAGCGGGGCCAGCAGCCACTTCAGCGGCTGCTCGTGCTCGGCGGCGTCGACCAGCAGCCGGTCGCCGGCACGTAGGTCCAGCATCTCGGCGATGCCCTGGGCGAGCGCGCCCCACTGGCCGTAGGTCGTGCCGTCCGCGCTGGCCGGGTCGGACGGGTGAATGGCGGTGTGGTCGGGCGTGGCGTCCGGGTGCCGGAGCACCTCGGCGGACCAGTCGAGCCAGCCCAGCGGCACGTCGGCCAGCGCCCCCGGCCCGGTACCGACGAGGTAGCGGTGTGGAGCGTCCGGCACGTCCTCCAGCCAGTCGTCCTGCCGCTCGGGGGTCACGAAGACGGCATCGAACGGCCGGTCGCCGCCCGGTTCGAGGACCGGCAGGCCAGCGGTGGCGCGGGGCCGGAACGACACCGCGAGGCCGGAGGCCCAGGCGCCCAACAGAACCGCAGCGGTACGCCAGTGCGGCGGCAGCAGCACCGCTACGCGGCTGCCGGGGCCGAGCCCGCAGCCGTCCCGCAGCAGACCGGCGCTGCGCGCCGCCCAGGCGCCGACCTGGTGCGCGGTCAGGTCGACCCGCTCGCCGGTCGCCTCGTCGCGGTAGCTGAGCAGTGGACGCTCGGCGTCGGCGGGCGGGACCGACAGGTCGGCCGTGGCGGTTGGCTGCATCTCCACGCTCCCCGGGTGACGGCGTCGAACCACCCTACTCAACGACTTTGGTCGCGCCCGTCGTCGGCCGATGGCCGTAGTGGATGTCCGGGTGGCCCGCGCAGGGTACGGGTGGTCCCGGAACGTCGCCGAGGAGCGCCCATGCCGACCGAGTGCCACCCCGCCGCCGACTCGCCCGTCACCGCCGACCGTCTTCCACTGCGCCGCCGGCTCGTGCCGGTGGTCGCGTTGCTGCTGCTCGCGCCCTGGGCCGCCGAGTGCTCCTGGGGCGGTTTCACCCTCGAAGACTTCCTCCCGGTGGTGCTCATCCTCGGGCCGATGTACGGCGGGGCCGCCATCCTGATCCGGGAGACCGCCCGGCACCTCGGCGCGGGATGGCCGGCGATCGTGCTGCTCGCCGCCGCGTTCGGCGTGCTCCAGGCGGGCCTGGTCGACCAGTCGCTGTTCAACCCGGGCTACCTGGACGACACCGAGTACGCCGACACCCGAGCCGCCGCCGAGGCGACGCTGGTGCCGGGACTCGGGTTCAGCGTCCGACAGGCCTTCGACTACGTGGGCAACCACATCACGTTGACCATCTGCGCGCCGATCGTGATCGTCGAGTCGTTCCTCGGCCGAAACCGCCGGCTCCGCCCGTGGCTCCGCCGGCCCGGGCTCGTCGTGGTCGGCGTGATCTACCTGCTCGGTAGCCTGCTGATCTTCTCGGACAGCGGCCGGAAGGACTTCCTGGCCAGCCCGCTCCAGCTGACGTTCGCCGCGGCGGTGGTCCTCGCGCTCGTCGCGCTGGCCCTGCTGCCCCGCTGGCGCCACCCAAACCCGCGGCGCGCCCGTCGGGTGCCCGGCCCGATCTGGGTGGGCCTGGTGGTCGTTCTCGTCCACCTCGGCACCGACCTGACACCCGGTTGGCCGGGAATGGCCGTCGCGCTGGCGCTCGCCGCCGGCACCGGAGGGCTGATCGCGTACTGGTCGTCCCGCGCCGGCTGGGGGCAGCGGCACGTGCTCGTCGCCGGCTCTGGGAGCCTGGTCAGCGCGGCCGCGTTCGCGTACCTGGTGCCGCCGTACTCCCCGGCGAGCCCGGCGGCGGCGCTGGCCGGCGACGTGGCGGTCAGCGTGGTCACCGTGGTCCTGATCGGTGGCGCCTGGTGGCGGCTGCGCCGCACTTCGCCGGCTGTTCATGTGCGCGCAAGCTGATGCTCCTTCTCGGGTGTCAACCTCCGTCCGGGTACGACCTAACGGAGGAAGTCCTTGACATTCAGAAGAGCATTCACCGCGCTCACCGCGGCCGGTGTCGCTGCCGCCAGCCTGACCGGTGTCACCCCCGCGTCGGCCGGCGGACACCACCACTCGGACACGTCGCGCGCCTTCGATCGGGTTGCCACGTACCCGGTCTTTCAGAACCGTCCGGCCGGTGAGGACCCGGCGACCCCGACGGTCGCCGAGATCTCGGCGGTCAGCCCGGACGGCCGGACCCTGGTTCACACGGACGCGCTGGCCCGACGGATCGGCTTCCTCGACATCTCCCGGGCCGACCGGCCGCGCGGCCTCGGCACCCTCTCCCTGGCGCAGCTCGGCAACGCCGAGGACGAGCCGACCTCGGTCGCCGTGGTCGGGAAGTACGTAATGGTGGTGGTGAACACCAGCAGCAGCTACACCGAGCCGTCCGGCCGGCTGGACGTGATCGAGCTGGTCAGCCGCAAGCGGGTCGCGAGCTTCGACCTCGGCGGCCAGCCCGACTCGATCGCGATCAGCAAGGACCAGCGGTACGCCGCGATCGCCATCGAGAACGAGCGCGACGAGGAGGCCACCCCGCCCGGCGGCGAGGAGGGCGACCTGCCGCAGGCACCCGCGGGCTTCGTGCAGATCGTCGATCTCGCCGGCAAGACCCCGGCCGGTTGGCGGCTGCGGCCGGTCCCGTTGACCGGCGCCGACGGGAGCGCCCTGCCCGCCCTGGTCCAGGCCGGCCTCGCCGCGCCGACCGACCCGGAGCCGGAGTACGTCTCGATCAACAGCCTTAACCAGCTGGCGGTGACGCTTCAGGAGAACAACGGCGTCGCCCTGGTCGACCTGCCCACCGGCCGGGTCACCAAGGTGTTCAGCGCCGGCACGGCGACGATCAGCGGGATCGACACCGTCAAGGACGGCACGATCAACCTGACCGGCGGCATCACCGATGTGCCGCGCGAGCCGGACGCGGTGGCCTGGATCGACGACCGCTACCTCGCCACGGCGAACGAGGGTGACTGGCGGGGCGGCACCCGCGGCTGGTCCGTCTTCGACAGCCGCAGCGGGCGGGTCGCCTGGGACGCCGGCAACACCTTCGAGCGGCTCGCCGTCACGTACGGGCTGCACAACGAGGACCGGGCCGCGAAGAAGGGCACCGAGCCGGAGGGCGTCGCCGTCGCCGAGTACGACGGCGTGCGGTACGCGTTCGTCGGCTCGGAGCGCAGCAACTTCGTCGCCGTCTACGACCTGAGCCGGCCGACCGACCCGCGGTTCCGGCAGGT
Source organism: Micromonospora sp. NPDC005206 (assembly GCF_040608175.1). Lineage (NCBI taxonomy): Bacteria > Bacillati > Actinomycetota > Actinomycetes > Micromonosporales > Micromonosporaceae > Micromonospora > Micromonospora sp. NPDC005206. The sequence continues at coordinate 65,683 of NZ_JBEXHU010000007.1, read as the reverse complement.
GCTGCCGGCCACCAACGGACCGGAGGGGCTGCTGCCCATCCCGTCGCGGGGGCTGCTCGCCGTCTCCAGCGAGGAGGACGACGCCTCGGTCGGCGTCCGCGCCTCGGTGTCGCTCTACCAGCTGGGCCGGGGCACTCCGGCGTTCCCGAGCATCGTCTCCGGCACCGACCGGGCGGGTACGCCGATCGGTTGGGGCGCCCTCGGCGCGCTGACCGCGGCACCCGGCAAGCGGGACCAGCTCTACAGCGTCACCGACGCGGCGTACAGCCAGACCCGGATCCTCACCATCGACGCGAAGCGGACGCCGGCCGTGATCACCGGTGCGCTGCCGGTGAAGGACGCGACCGGCGCACCGGTCGGGTACGACGCGGAGGGCATCTTCGCCCGTCCGCAGGGCGGCTTCTGGCTCGCTGTCGAGGGCGCCAAGGGCCCGGAGAACAAGCTGGTCCGGCTGGACGACGCCGGGGTCACCCGGCAGACCGTCGCGCTGCCCACGGAGGTCGCCGCCGGTCTGGCCAAGCAGGGCCTGGAGGGGGTCACCGCGACCACCGACCGGCAGGGCAGGGAGATCGTCTGGGTGGCCGTGCAGCGCGAGCTGAGCACCGACCCGGCCGGCGTGGTCCGGCTGGGCCGGTACGACGTCGCGGCCGGCACCTGGAGCTGGTTCGGTTACCGGTTGGGCGCCACCAGCGTCCCGGGTGACTGGATGGGCCTCTCCGAGATCACCGTGGTCGGCGACCGGCTCGCGGTCATCGAGCGGGACAAGCTGAACGGCCCCGCCGCCACGGTGAAGCGGATCTACACGGTGCCGCTGCCGGGCGGGGCCGCGGCGCCCGGCCCGCTGCGGGTGCTGCCGAAGACGCTCGCCGTCGACGTGCTGCCCGCGCTGCGTGCCACCAACGGGTGGACGCAGGAGAAGCTGGAGGGCCTGACCGTGGCCGGCGACGGCGAGGTCTACGCCATCACCGACAACGACGCGGTCCAGGACGCCACCGGCGAGACGGTGCTCCTGCGGCTGGGCTCCAGCCGCAAGGTCTTCGGCCGCGACTGACCCCTCACCGCGTGCCTCTCGGCCCGGCGTCCACCGCGAGGGGGCGCCGGGCCGATCACGCAGGGTGATTTGATTCCGGGCCCCGGCCGCCGCACCCACCCCAGACCCTTTGCTCTGCTTACCTATACGCAACACTCACACTCCGCGAGCACAGGTATGGCCACCGCCCACGCAAGCCATCGTGAAGCCGCAGCTCAACGTGGTGTTGCGCCCGTGTAAGCAGAGCAAAGGGGTTGAGCGGTCTGGCCGGGGGCACCGATGCCCGTCGCGCTCAGTGACGAGCACCCGCCACGCCATCCGGACACCCACCGTCACGGTGGCCTGAGGGTCAGATCGCCGTGCCAGGCGGGGACTTAAGCAGCGACGACGCCTCGGCGAGATAACCGCCGCGCCCAGCTCGGAGCGCGCTCGCCGCCATGCGAATCAGATCGATGTTGACGCCGGCAGCACCGCTCGGGTCATGCACCTTCAGCTTCACGTCAAGGCTTATCGCCGTCTCACCCCAACCCTGCGCCTCGATGTTGAGATGCGCCACCTTCTGCGACTTCAGATGCGGTAGGTATCCGAGCGGAGCCAGTTCGACCTTGTCAGCCGCCGACAGCGCATTGAGCTTGGACTGCTTCTTGGTATTGGAGTTCTCAACCAGGTTCCGGAAGTCTTCGGTACCTCCCAGATTGACCTGATATGAACTCACCAGGGTGAGCCCCCGCTCCTCGAGCAACCGCAGCAACGCGTTGTGCACCACCGAGGTGCCGAACTGGCTGGCCAGGTCGTCACCGAGCAACGGCAGGCCGGCCTCCTGGAACCGTTCCCCCCACATCGGGTCGCGGGCTATCGCGTCGGACGTGGTGTTGACGAAGGCGACACCCGCTTTGCAGGCCGCCTCGGCGTAGGCCCGGGCGGTCTCCGGCCGGCCGCTCGGTGCGGAGTAGAGCAGCACCTCCGCCCCGGCCAACGCCGCTGCCACCCGATCCACCTCAGTCGCATCGACAAGGCCCCTGGTTACGGGCACGTCCGCCCTGGGAAGATCGCAGTCGAGACGGGGGAAGTTGTTGGGCGCCACGAAGATCGCCTCGGTCAGGTCCTTGCCAATCTTCTCCGCGGAGGTGGCGAAAGCCGCGACGAAATCGATGTCGGCCACCCCGAGACCGTCGATCATCGGCCTACGAACACCCACCAGGCTGCCGGTCTGGCGGTAGAGAGCAATCCCCTGCACCAATGCTGACGTGTTGTTACCGACTCCCGCGACCGCAACTCTCACCCGTTCGACCATGGGCACGAGGGTACGAGAGCCGGCATCGCCTCAGACGGGCAGTTCCGGGCCACCGTCGAGCAGCGGGGCGAGCAGGTCGCCGTACTCCTCGACCCGGTCCAGCACCTCGGCGGCGGTGAACTGGCGGACGGCCGGCTTCCGGCCGCGGGCGCCGGCCTCGACCTCGTCCCAGGTCAGTGGCGTCGACACCGATGGCATCGACTGTGCCCGCAGGGAGTACGGCGCCACGGTGGTCTTCGCCGCGTTGTTCTGACTCCAGTCGATGAAGACCTTCCCCGGGCGCAGGTTCTTCGCCATCTTCGACACGATCAGCTTCGGGTGCGCCTTCTCCAGTTCCTGAGCGATCCGCCGGGCGTAGTCCGAAACGAGATCGGAGGACTGGATGCCGGCGATCGGGCAGCAGAGTTGCATGCCCTTCTTGCCGGACGTCTTCGGGTACGACTCGATCCCGTCCAGAGCGAGCCGGTCGCGCATCAGCACCGCCACCGGGCAGCACTCGGCGAGCCCGGCCGGTGGGCCCGGGTCCAGGTCCACCACCATCATGTCCGGGTGCTCGCCGACCTTCCACTGCGGCGTGTGCATCTCCAGCGCGGCCAGGTTGGCCAGCCAGACCAGCGTCGGCAGGTCGTCGGCGACCACGTAGTCGATGGTCTCCCGACCCTTGGTCGACCCCGGCGCGGGCAGCGTCTCCACCCGTACCCAGTCCGGCGTCGCGGCCGGCTTGTTCTTCTCGAAGAACGACTTGTCGTCGACCCCGTTGGGGAACCTGATCCGGGTGAGTGCCCGGTCCCGCAGGTGCGGCAGCAGCACCGGCGAGATCCGCGTGTAGTAGTCGATCACCTCGCCCTTGGTGAAGCCGGCCGACGGATAGAGCACCTTGTCCAGATTGGACAGGTCCAGCGCGCGGCCCTCGACGTCCACCCGCAACCGGTCAGCTGGCATCGTCGACCTCCTCCGGCGGCTTGTCCGGGCGCAACCGCAGCACCCGGGGGAAGCGCAGTCGGCCGTCCGGGGTGCGCTGGCCGTACTTCACCTCCACCACCACCCGGGGAGTTACCCAGATGGCACCCCGGGCATCCTCGCGTGGCACACCCGGCGCGAACGGTGACACGCCGGAGCGCAGTGGCTCCAGCTCGGCGAGGAGCTGCCGTTCGATGGCCGCGCCGATCCCACCTCCCACCCGGCCCCGGTAGATCAACCGGCCGTCCGGCCCGGGTACCCCGACCAGCAGCCCACCGATCCGGCGCGCGCCCGGTCGCCAGCCGCCGATGACGAAGTCGCCGGTCACCTCCAGCTTGACCTTCACCCAGTCCGGCGAGCGCACCCCGGGGCGGTAGACGGCGCCGACCCGCTTGGCCATCACCCCCTCCAGTCCGTGCTCGCTGGCCGCCTCGTAGGTGGCCGGACCGTCGGCGAAGACCGGCGGCACGGCCCACCGGGCACCGCCGAGAGCGAGCCCGTCCAGAGCCTCCCGACGGCGCTCATACGGCCAGCCGGTCAGGTCGTCGCCGTTCAGCCGGAGCAGGTCGAAGATCATGTACGTCACCGGCATGACCGCCGCCAACCGGGCCGCTTTGTTCCGGTCCCGGACGTGCATCCGTTCGGCCAGCGCGGTGAACGACGGCTGCCCACCCTCACCGAGCAGCACCACCTCACCGTCGAGCAGCGCGTCGTCGACCTGCTCAGACAGGGTGGCCAGTTCGGGGTACGCGGCGGTGATCTCCACGCCGGAACGGGCGTACAGGTGCTGGCCGCCGGCCGAGATGTCGGCCAGCGCGCGGACACCGTCCCACTTGAACTCGTACGCCCAGCCGTCACCCGCCGGGAGCGGCCCGGTCATCGCGAGCATCGGCTTGAGCGGCGCGCCGGGCACGACCCGACTGTAGTAGCAGGCCGAACACCTCGCGTCCGGTTCCTTCGGATGCGAGCATGGTCGATACCGGGGAAGGGAGCAGAGGATGCGGGCCATCTGGAAGGGAGCCGTGTCGTTCGGGCTCGTCTCGATCGGGGTGAAGCTCTACTCCGCGACCGAGGAGAAGGACATCCGGTTCCACCAGGTGCACCGTGAGGACGGCGGCCGGATCCGGTACAAGCGCACCTGCTCGGTCTGCGGCGAGGAGGTCACCTACGACGACATCGCCAAGGGCTACGACATCGGCGGCGGGGAGATGGTGATCCTCACCGACGAGGACTTCGCCGACCTGCCGCTGACCAGCTCGCGCGCGATCGACGTGCTGGAGTTCGTCCCGGCCGACCAGGTCGACCCGATCCTCTACAACAAGGCGTACTTCCTGGAGCCGGAGGGCACGGCGACCAAGCCGTACGTGCTGCTGCGCGACGCGCTACTCGACTCGGAGCGGGTGGCCATCGTCAAGGTCGCGCTGCGCCAGCGGGAGCAGCTCGCCACGCTCCGGGTCCGCGAGGGCGTGCTGCTGCTCAACACCATGCTCTGGCCGGACGAGATCCGGACGGCGGATTTCGGCTTCCTCGACGAGGACCTCAAGGTGCGCCCGCCGGAGCTGGCGATGGCGAGTTCCCTAATCGACTCGATGACCGGTGAGTTCGAGCCGGACGTCTTCACCGACGACTACCGGGCGGCGTTGCAGGAGGTCATCGACGCCAAGGTGGAGGGTCGGGAGGTCGTGCAGCCGGAAGAGGTGGAGGAGGCGCCGGCCGCGGCGGTGGACCTGATGGCCGCGCTGAAGGCATCGGTGGACCGGGCTCGGACGGCCCGCGGCGAGCAGCCGGCCCGTGGTGGCGGCGGCGAGCCGACGCCCATCTCGTCGGCCCGCTCGGCCAAGAAGGCGGCCGAGAAGAAGGCGGCGAAGGCGCCCGCGAAGAAGACCGCGGCGAAGAAGACCGCCGAGAAGAAGACGGCCGCGGCCAAGGCCGAACCGGCGAAGAAGGCCGCCAAGAAGACTCCCGCGAAGAAGGCGGAGCCGGCGAAGAAGACGGCGGCCCGGAAGACGGCACCCCGCAAGACCGCCTGACCACACGGCAGCGACGGAGGCGTCGGCCGAACCGGGTACGCTCCGCCGGCCGCTGGCCACCGGAGGAGCCGCCATGCCGTACACCCCTGATCTGGACCGGTTGTTGACGCCCGGCGCTCGCTTCACCGACGCGCACGGCTCGTACGTGATCGAGGCCCACCCGGTGGGCGACATCGTGCTGCCGACCGGCCAGGTGGTCGGGTGTGACCCGCTGGTCTGCCCGGAGGCCGAGCCGTTCACGGTCACCGTGCCCCCGGGGCGGCATCCCGCCCGCGCCTGGGTGGCCGTGGTGCTCCGGGAGGACGCCGAGGTGGACCGCCGGGTGGCCGCGCTGGAGCTGGTGGTCCGGGACGCGCCGACGGTGCGCTGGGAGCCGGCTGTCGCCGGCGACCAGGACGTCGCCAGCCTCGGCGCGGACGACTACTTCGGGTACGGGGTGGACGCCGGCGCCGGCACCCTCGCCGACCCGACGGCGCTCACCGCCCTGGAAGCCTGGGACGAAGACCAGGTGGAAAAGGTCTTCATCCCGGCCGAGCTGCCCGCCTCACCGGTCCCGGGGTTGATCACCGCGGTGCTGGAGGAGGCCACCGGCGCCAACGTCGTGACCGTCGCCACGGGATGGGGTGACGGCTGCTACGGCACCTGGATCGGGCGGGCCACCGATGGCGGGGTGACATCGTTCGTGACGGACTTCATGGTGGTGCCGGAATAACCGTCACGCCGGCTCGGGGCGAGCGCCCGCAGAGCGATCCGGGCGGTCCGGGGTGGGCACGGTGGGCCGTCAGGCGGGTACCGTGTGCGTCGGCTTTCCCCCCGGCACCGGGTGCCGGCCACACCTTCGCAGCAGGGAGTCGACGACGTGAGCGAGAGCACGAAGCAGAACCGGTCGGAGGGCCAGAGTCCGGCAACCAAGGCGGGGCGGCGGCTGGCCGCCCAGCTGGCCGCGCAGAAGGCGGCCGAGGCGAAGCGGCGCCGTCAGGCGTGGGCCGGTGGGCTGGCCGGCATCGCCGTGGTGGCGGTGCTGATCACCGTCTTCGTGCTGGTCGGTGGGGGCGACGACAAGCCCGCGAACCAGGCTGACGCGACACCGTCCGCCTCCGCGTCCGCCCCGGCCCCGGACGAGGCCGCCGCGCCTCCCGCACCGCAGCTGCCGGCGGACGTCGACCCGGCGCTGGGCAGCAAGCCGACCGTCGAGGCGGGCAAGGGCGAGCTGAAGAAGCTCACGGTGACTCCCCTGATCAAGGGCACCGGCCCGGCGGTGCAGAAGGGCCAGACCATCACCACGAACTACGTGGGCGTCTTCTACAAGGACGGCAAGGAGTTCGACTCCTCCTGGAAGGCCGGCCAGCCGGCCACCTTCCCGATCGGCGTGGAACAGGTCATCCCCGGCTGGGACCAAGGCCTGGTCGGCGTGACCGTGGGCAGCCGGGTGCAGCTCGACATCCCGTCCGAGCTGGCGTACGGCAAGGACGCCGCCGCCATGGGTCGGCCGGAAGGCCCGCTGCGCTTCGTGGTGGATGTGCTCGCCGCCCAGTGACCCGTCCGGATCGCCCCGGTGTTCGCCCGGGCGCGATGGAGTTGTTCACATGGGGCTTCCGGCCCGTCACCCACCGGCAGTAGGTTCGGCGTCACCCCGGGAGGCTCGCCTCCCGGGGTGAGCATCCGGACGGGACGCGGAGGTGCACGTGACGGCGCTGGACGAGCCCGGGCGGATCGCCCGGTTGATGTGGGCGCACTTCGAGCCGGTGCACGCTGTCACCTACTTCCACCCCCGGGCACGAGCGGCGTACGAGGCGGTCGGGCTGCGCGGCTACTGGCGGGGTTACTTCGCCGGCCGGTCCGCGCCGCTGGGCGCCACCGACGCGGCCCCGGTGATCGCCGCCTTCTTCAGCTTCGCGCCGCCGATGGTGAGCCGGGCACTGCCGGCGATCTGGCGGTTGGCCAGCCCGCAGGAGGCCCTGCGGGCCCGGCTGACCGGTGCCGTGCAGGCCCTCGCGGAGCTGACCTACGAGCTGCCAGAGGCGCACCTGGCGGAGGCCGCCGATCTGCTGGAGCGGGCCGCGTCGGCGACGCAGACCGCCGGCCGGGTGCTCGGCGCGGTCAACGCGGCGTTGCCGATCGGGGAGTACCCGCTGTCCCGGCTCTGGCAGGCCGCCACCACGCTGCGCGAGCACCGGGGAGACGGGCACGTGGCCGCGCTGGTCGCCGCCGGCCTGGACCCGGTGGAGACGCTGGCCTGGCGGGTCGCGGTGGACATGTCGCCGCAGAACCTGCTGGGCCGGGGCTGGTCCGAGGAGCAGTGGCGGGCTGCCCGCGAGCGGCTGGCGCGGCGGGGCTGGCTGAGCACGGACGGCGAGGCCACGGAACACGGCCGGGCCGCTTTCCAGGCTGTCGAGGACGCCACCGACCGGGCCGCCGAGCACCCGTGGCGGGCGCTCGGCCCGGACGACACGGACCGGCTGCGCAACCTTCTGGAGCCGATGGCCCGGGCCTGCCACACCCTGATTCCGGCCGACAGCCCGATCGGGCTGCCCGCACTGCCCGGCTGACCGACGGCCCCCGGTCCGGCAGGATGGGGCCGTGGTGGATGCGGTGGTCTTCGACCTGGACGGCGTGATCGTGGATTCCGAACCGGTGTGGGAGGAGGTCCGGCGGGCGTACGTGGCGACGCACGGCGGAGCCTGGCAGCCGGACACCCAGCGCCGGCTGATGGGCATGAGCACCAGCGAGTGGGCCCACTATCTCAGCGGTGAGCTGGGCGTGGCGCGCACCGCCGGACAGGTCGCCGACGAGGTGGTCGAGGAGATGACCCGGCGCTACCGGGAGCACGTACCGCTGATCGACAACGCCGACCAGGTGGTGCGCCGGCTGGCCGCGCGGTGGCAAATGGGGTTGGCCAGTTCCTCGCCGACCCGGCTGATCGCGGCTGCACTGGCCGCCACGGGTCTGACCGACGCGTTCGCCACCACCCTGTCCACCGAGGAGACCGAGCGGGGCAAACCGGCGCCGGACGTGTACCTGAGCGTCGCGGGGCGGCTGGGCGTCGACCCGGCCCGCTGCGTGGCGGTGGAGGATTCGTCCAACGGGGTGCGTTCGGCCGCGGCGGCGGGGATGCGGGTGGTGGCAGTGCCGCACGGTTCGTACCCGCTGGACCCGGACGCCGCCCGGCTGGCCGCGGTGACGCTGGGCGCGATCGGTGAGCTGACCCCCGAACTGGTGGATCAGCTGGCTGACTGATGTACGCCACGTCACCCGTTGTCCGGTCCCTCCCGCCTCGGGTGCGGTTATACGGTTTTCAGGGACCGGTGGGGCCGGCATGACGGGGACTGAGCGGGGTACCGCAGCCGGCGGTGCTCGACCCGGGTGCCACCCGCCGGACGGGTGAGGAGACCACGGATGAAAGCCATCGTGTACGAGCGCACCGGTGATCCTTCGGTGCTGCAGTTGGTCGACCGGCCGGTGCCGGAGCCGGGGGCGGGCGAGGTCCTGGTCCGGGTGGCGGTCTCCGGCGTGAACCCGACGGACTGGAAGGCCCGCCGGTCGTTCCCCCTGCCGGCCGGCTGGCAGATCCCCGGGCAGGACGGGGCGGGCGTGGTGGAGGCCGTCGGCGCCGGGGTGGACCCGGACCTGATCGGCGAGCGGGTCTGGATCTGGGAGGCGGCCTGGCAGCGGCCGTGGGGCACCTCGGCGGAGTACACGCTGGTGCCGGTCCGGCAGGTGGTCCGTCTCGGCGACGCCTCGTTCGACCTGGGCGCGAGCCTGGGGATCCCGTTCCTCACCGCGCACCGCTGTCTGACCGCCGGCGAGTTCATGCCGGACACGTTGCGGGCCGGCGCGCTGGCCGACCACACCGTGCTGGTGCAGGGCGGGGCGGGCGCGGTCGGCAACGCGGCGATCCAGCTCGCCCGTTGGGCCGACGCCACGGTGATCACCACGGTGAGCAGCGCGGAGAAGGCGCAGCTCGCGGCGTCGGCCGGCGCCTCCGTCGTGATCAACTACCGGGAGCAGGACGTGGTCGAGGAGGTACGCAAGATCGCTCCCGACGGGGTGCACACGATCGTCGAGGTCTCCCCGGCCCGCAACGCCCCGACGGACGTGCAGGTGCTCCGGAACGGTGGCTCGGTCTGCGTCTATGCCGACGACGAGCCCGAGGTGAGCGTCCCGATCCGGCCGTCGATGATGCGGAACGCCCGGTGGCAGTTCGTGCTGGTCTACACGGAGCCGACGGTGGCCAAGGCCCATGCCGTGCGGGACGTGGCCGCGGCGGCCGACCAGGGCGGCATCCGGGTCGGTGTGGAGGCCGGCCTGCCGCTGCACTACCACCGCCTGGCCGAGACGGCCGCGGCGCACCAGGCGGTGGAGAACTCGGCCGTGGGCAAGGTGCTGATCAGCACCAGTGACGCCTGATCAGGTCGCTGACCACCCAATTTCCCCGTCATCAGGACAGAGGCGAATAAGTTTCGCAACAATGACGGTGCGGGTCGCCCCGCGTGGAGCGGGCGGCCCCGGCGCGGTGCGAACGCCGGGGCCGCCCCTGGGGAGGAATGTTCAGAAGCACCCCTGCCCCAACAGGCGACGGTGCCGGGGAAAACGTTACGGGGCCGCCAGCTCCCGGACCGTCAGCTCGCCCCCGGCGTACCGCGAACGGACGACCTTCTTGTCGAACTTGCCGACGCTGGTCTTCGGCACCGTGTCGATGAACGCCCACCGCTCGGGCAGTTGCCAGCGGGCCACCGAGCTGGCCAGGAAGTCACGCAGCTCCTCGGCGGTCACCGAGGCGCCCTCCCGGACCACCACGGTGGCCAGCGGCCGTTCGTCCCACCGCTCGTCCGGCACACCAACCACGCACGCCTCCAGCACCGCCGGGTGAGCCATCAGCGCGTTCTCCAGCTCCACCGACGAGATCCACTCACCCCCGGACTTGATCACGTCCTTGGCGCGGTCGGTCAGCGTGATGTATCCATCCGGAGAGAGGGTGCCCACGTCGCCGGTGCGCAGCCAGCCGTCCCGGAACTTCTCCTCGTCCGGGGCGTCGTCACCGACGTACCGGGCGGTCACCCACGGTCCACGGACCTCCAGCTCGCCCACGGCCTTGCCGTCGGCGGGCAGCGGCTCGCCCAACGGGCCAACGATCCGCGCCTGCACACCCGCAGGCACACGGCCCTGCGTGTAGCGGTAACGCCACGCCTGCTCCCCGGTCGCGCCGGCCGGCGGACGGGAGACCGAACCCAGCGGGGACATCTCGGTCATGCCCCAGGCGTGGATGACGTCGATCCCGTGCCGCTCGTCGAACGCGTGCATCAGCGACGGCGGGCAGGCCGAGCCCCCGACGATCACCTCCTTGAGCGAGGAGGTGTCCACCTCGTGGCTGTCCAGGTGGGCCAGCAGGTCGGTCCAGATGGTCGGCACCGCGCCGGCCAGGGTGGGCCGCTCGGCGGCGATCATCTCGGCGATCGGCGCGGCCTGGAGGAACCGGTCCGGCATGATCAGCGACGCGCCGGAGAGAAACGCCGCGTACGGCAGCCCCCACGACATCGCGTGGAACATCGGCACGATGGCCAGCTCCCGATCGGTCGGCCCGAGACCGAAGCCCTCCGGCATGCAGACCTGCAACGAGTGCAGGTAGATCGACCGGTGCGAGTAGGCCACGCCCTTCGGGTTGCCGGTGGTGCCGGAGGTGTAGCAGAGCGCCGCGGCGTCCCGCTCGTCCACCTCGGGCCAGTCGAACACCTCGGGCCGGTCGGCGAGCAGGGCGTCCCAGTGGTGCACGGTGATCCGATCGCCGGCAGCCGCCACCAACGGCGCCGGGTCGCCGCCGCCGACCACCACCACGTGCCGCACGGTGGCCAGTTCGCCGATCACCCGGGCCAGCAGCGGGATGAGCGTGCTGTCGACCAGCACCACCCGGTCCTCTGCGTGGTTGGCGATGTAGGCGACCTGGTCGGGAAAGAGCCGGATGTTGAGGGTGTGCAGCACCGCACCCATGCTCGGCACCGCGAAGTAGGCGACCAGGTGCTCGTTGTTGTTCCACATGAAGGTGGCGACCCGCTCGTCGCCGGTCACCCCGCACTCGTCGCGCAGCGCGTGTGCCAGCCGGGCGGCCGCACGGCCCACCTCGGCGTACGTCATCCGGCGGGGTTCCCCGCCGGTCCAGGTGACCACCTCGGCCGTGCCGTGCACGGTGGCGCCGTGGTCGAGGATCCGGGAGACCTGCAGAGGGGCGTCCATCATCGTGCTACGCATGGGTAACAAGCTAGTGTCGCCGGTCACAGCTTGGGAACCCCCGTAAATTGTCGCAGGTGAGCATCTCCTGGGCCGACTCGTACGTAGGGCAGTTGCGCGCACTGGCCGGGGACCGGACGCTGATGTTCGTCGGCGCCCGCGCCGTGGTCCGCGACAACGCCGGACGCATCCTGCTGATCCAGCGCTCGGACAACGGCCAGTGGGCCATGCCGGCCGGGGCGATGGAGCTGGGCGAGTCGATCGCGGACTGCGCGGTGCGGGAGGTCCGCGAGGAGACCGGGCTCCGGGCGTTGCGGGTCTGCGCGTTCGCCCTCTACACCGGCCCGGACCGGACCAGCACCAACATGTACGGGCACACCTACCAGGTCTTCACCACGGCGTTCCGGGTCGAGGATTGGGACGGGCAGTTGTCGCGGTTCACCGACGAGACCACCGACGCCGGCTTCTTCCCCCGGGACCGGTTCCCCGCCCCGCTCTCCACCTCGGTCACCGAGACCCTGGCCGACCTGGACGTCTTCGAGCAGACCAACCGGCTGATCCTCAAGTAGGCCGTACCCGCCGTGCCCGCCCGGCCCGGCCAGTGAGCGCCGGACCGGACGACAGGCCTCACTGCGGGTAGCGGACCCCGGCGAACGCCTCCTGGATCCAGTTCGGGTACGCGACGGGCAGCTTGCTGATCTCGTCCAGCTCGGCGAGATCCTGCGCGGTCAGCGTCAGGTCCGTGGCGGCGATGTTGTCCACCAACTGCTCCTGCTTGCGGGCGCCGACGATCACGCTGGTCACGGCCGGCCGGGCCAGCAGCCAGGCGACCGCCACCCGGGCCGGGCTGACCTCGTGCCGCTCGGCGACGCCCTTGAGCACGTCGACCACGTCGAACCCGCGCTCGCGGTCCACCGGCGGGAAGTTGGTGAAGCCAGGCTGGGCGCTGCGCGAGCCGCTGTCGGCGACCGCGCTGTCCCGGCCGACCTTGCCGGAGAGGACGCCACCGGCCAAGGGGCTCCACACGGTGAGGCCGACGCCCTCGTCGAGCGCCATCGGCACCACGTCGCGCTCCACGTCCCGGCCCAGCAGGGAGTAGTACGACTGCACCGAGACGAAACCGGCCAGCTTCTCCCGCGCGGAGATGCCCAGCGCCTTGGAGATCTGCCAGGCGGCGAAGTTCGCGCAACCGATGTAGCGGACCTTGCCCTGCCGCACCGCGTCGTCGAGCGCGCGCAGTGTCTCCTCCATCGGAGTGACCTGGTCGAAGTTGTGGATCTGGTAGAGGTCGATGTGATCGGTGCGCAGCCGTCGCAGGCTGTCCTCCAACGCCTGCATGGTGTGCAACCGCGAGGTGCCGACGTCGTTCGGGCCGGGACCGGTCCGGGCGTGCGCCTTGGTGGCGAGCACCACGTCGCGGCGCCGCTTGCCGAGCGCCTGGCCGAGCAGTTCCTCGCTCTCGCCCTCGCTGTACGTGTCAGCGGTGTCGACGAAGTTGACGCCCGCGTCCAGCGCGGTGTCCACCAGCCGCTGGGCGTCGGGCAGCGCCAGCGCGCCGAGGCCGCCCCAGATCGGGTGCCCGCTGCCGCCGAAGGTCATCGTGCCGAGCGAGATCTCCGAGACGTACACCCCGGTGTTGCCCAGCAGTCGGTACTTCACGCGTTACTCCTCGTCGATCGGAGGCCTGCTTCGGCCACCCCGTGGTCACTATGTCGGACAGTGTGTCCGGTGACGAGCGTACGTCGCCCGTTCCGCCCCCGGCCACCTAGGATTTCGACCATGCCCTCGATCACCCGACGCCGCCCGCGCAACCCCGACGGTCGGGCCGCCGTCGAAGCGCGGGTGCTGGCCGCCACCGAGCGGCTGCTCCAGGAGGGGGCCCGCTTCACCGACCTCGGCGTCCAGCGCATCGCCGCCGAGGCGGGGGTGGCCCGCTCGACCTTCTACATCCACTTCCGGGACAAGAGCGAGCTGCTCATGCGCCTGGCCGGCAGCATGCGGGAGACCTCCTTCGACCGGGTCCAGGAATGGGATCCAGCCGACCCCGGCGACCCGCTCGACCGGCTCACCGAGGTCTTCAGCGACGTGATCCGGATCTACCGGACGTACGCCCCGGTGCTGGCGGCGATCAGCGAGGTCGCCGCGTACGACGAGGTGGTGCGGGAGTACTGGGCGGCCGGTTTCGAGCGGTTCATGGCGCGTACCGAGGAGGTGCTCCGCGCCCAGCAGCGGGCCGGTCGTACCCCGGCGAGCCTGGACCCGGCGACCGCGAGCCGGCTGATCGTGCTCGGCGGCGACCGGTTCCTCGCGCACCATGTCGCCCTGACCCCCGCCGACCCCGAGGTCGATGGTGCGGCCGCCCGGGAGCTGGCCGCGACCTGGTGGTACGGCGCCTACCGACGCCCCGCCTGACCACCGACCGCCCCGGACCAGCCGGGGCGGTCGAGGTGGACACGGTCAGATCATCGTCTGGGACTTGGCCTCCATGTCGGCGGCCGCCTCCTCCTTCGACTCGCGGGTCAGCGGCTTGCCGCCCGGCGCCGGGGCCTCACCGCCGAGCGGGTCGGCGCCGCCCTTGGCGCCCTGCGGACCGGCGCCCCGGAGCTGTTCGTTCGGCAGCGCCAGGGTGACCAGCACGGCCACGATCGCGATCAGGCCGGCGGTCAGGAAGACCATGTCCAGCGCGTCGACGAACGCGTTCTGGATGGCCGACCGGACCGGCCCGGGCAGGGCCATGATGGTTGCCGGATCGTTGATCGAGATGTTCGCGCCGCCGCTCGCCGCCACCTCGGCCTGCTGCTGCGGCGGAAGCTGGGCGATCGCGCCGGGCAGCCGGTCGCCCAGCCCTCCGGCGAGCCGGGACGAGAGCACCGCGCCGAGGATCGCCACCCCGAACGAACCGCCCAGCGACCGGAAGAAGGTGGCCGAGGAGGTGCCGGCGCCCAGGTCGCGCACGGAGACCGCGTTCTGCACCGCGAGGACCAGTGACTGCATGCACAGCCCCAGGCCGACGCCGATCACCACCATGTAGCCGAAGGCGATCCAGAGCGAGGTGCCCACCGACAGTTGGGTGAACAGCAGCATGCCGATCAGCAGGATCGCCGACCCGGTGACCGGGAACCACTTGTACCTTCCGATCCGGCTCATCGCCCGACCGGTGAGGATCGAGGTGACGATGATGCCGGCCATCATCGGCAGCATCAGCAGACCGCTGCGGGTCGGTGAGGCGCCCTTGACGATCTGCAGGTACAGCGGGATGAAGATGATCGACCCGAACATGACCAGGCCGAGCACGAAGCCGGCCGAGTTGGCCAGCGCGAAGGTCGCGCTGCGGAACAGCCGCAGCGGCAGGATGGGCTCGGCGACCCGGGCCTCCTGGAGCAGGAACAGCACGGCGAGCACCGCGCCGGCGACGAACAGGCCGATGATCACCCCAGAGCCCCAGGGGTACTCGTTGCCACCCCAGCTCAGCGCGAGCAGCAGGCTGCTCACCCCGGCGACCAGCAGGCCGGCGCCGAGCCAGTCGATCGCGTGGTCCCGGCGCTCGAACGGGATGAGCCGCATCACGTGGTAGCAGACCACGATCGCCAGGATCGCCAGCGGCACGTTGATGTAGAAGATCCACCGCCAGTCGGTCTCCGCGAAGTAACCACCGACCAGTGGACCGGCCACCGACGAGATTCCGAAGACCGCACCGAACAGCCCCTGGTAGCGGCCCCGCTCCCGGGGTGAGACGACGTCCGAGATGATGGTGAACGCCAGCGTCAACAGACCACCCGCGCCCAGGCCCTGGATGCCCCGGGTGATGATCAGCTGGGTCATGTTCTGCGACAGACCGGCCAGCAACGACCCGACCAGGAACGTACCGATCGAGAAGAGGAAGACCGGGCGGCGCCCGTACAGGTCGGCCATCTTGCCGTACAGGGGTGTCGACGCGGTCGAGGCGAGCAGGTAGGCGGTGACCACCCACGAGTAGTGGTTGATCCCGCCCAGCTCCCCGACGATGGTCGGCAGGGCCGTGCCGACGATGGTCTGGTCGAGGGCGGCCAGCAGCATGCCGGTCATCAGACCGATCATGAGCAGCCGGATCTGCTGGCGACTCAGCACCGGCGCGGCAGAGGCTTCGGTGGTCATGGGCCCTTCTTTCCCGACCAACGCGGAACATGCGTCGAACCAGGAAAAACACGTCCGCCTCGGCCGGCCACTGGAGTGGATCACCACGGAGGTTTGACCCCGAGGGTGCTGGGGACCCGGGGAGGCATGGCAGGAGCAGCAGCGGAACACCGCCGGCTCGCCACCGTCGTGGAGAGCTGGCTGGGGCGCCCCGTCCTGATCATCGGCGACGCCATGTTGGACGAATGGCGGTTCGCCGACT
This sequence comes from Micromonospora sp. NPDC005206, assembly GCF_040608175.1. Classification (NCBI taxonomy): domain Bacteria; kingdom Bacillati; phylum Actinomycetota; class Actinomycetes; order Micromonosporales; family Micromonosporaceae; genus Micromonospora; species Micromonospora sp. NPDC005206. Next base: position 49,772 of record NZ_JBEXHU010000007.1, on the reverse strand, counting down.
CCGACCGGCTCTGCCGGGAGGCGCCCGCCCCGGTCCTCACCCTGCGGCGGCGGATCTCCGCCGCCGGCGGGGCCGCGAACACCGCCGTCAACGTCGCCACCCTCGGTGGACGGGCGGTGCTGGTGGCACCGGTCGGTGCCGACGTCGCCGGTGACGAACTGCACGACTGCCTGGACCGCGCCGGCGTCTGGGACCGTACGGTCAACCAGCCCGGTCGCCCCACCCCGGTGAAGCGGCGGATGCTGGCCGGCAACCAGATCCTGCTCCGGGAGGACTCCGGCGGCCCGGACGCGCTCGCCCCGGACGGGGTGACCCGGCTGCTCACCGCGCTGGACTGTGCCACCGAGGAGCTGCGCGCCGCCGCCGGCGGGGAGGCACCGACCCTGGTGGTCTGCGACTACGGCCTGGGCGCCCTGCCCGCGCCGGTCCGCGCCTGGCTGGTCGAGCAGCGGGAGCGCTACGCCACGGTCGCGCTGGACGCCCACGACCTGGCCGACTGGCGGGGGCTCGCGCCGACCGTGGTCACCCCCAGCTTCGCCGAGGCGACCCGGCTGCTGGCCCGCGCCGGCCGCGCGAACCGCCCGGCGGCCGGCATCGAACTGCACCTGGAACACCCCGACAGCGACCCGGCCGACGGACCATCCGAGCTGAGCGTGGGTGCCGCCCCGGGTGGGGCGCGAGCCGACGCCGTCAGCGCCGGAACCATCCCCGACCCGACCCGGGCCGGCCATCCGGGGCCGGTCGGCGAGCCGACGCTCAGCGAAGGCCAGGTGGCCCTCACCGGCGACGGACTCAGCGTCACCGGCGCCGGCGTGACCGTGAACACCGAGGCCGGAGAGGGCGTCGACCGGGCGGTGCTGGCCGAGGCGCGCCTCGCCGACCTACGTGCGCACACCGGCGCCGACGTGGTCGCGGTGACCCTGGACACCGAGGGCGCGGTTGTCGGCGGCGCCGACGGGGAGCCGCGACGCAGCCACAGCACCCCGGTGCCGGCGAGCCATGCCGTGGGTGCCGGTGACGCGTACCTGGCGGCGATGACGCTGGCCCTGGCCGCCGACGCGCCGCTGCCCACCGCCGCCCAGCTCGCCCAGCTGGCAGCCACCATCACCGTGTCGGACACCGGCACCTGCGTGTGCCGACGGGAGGACCTGCTCACCGCGCTCGACCAGCCGCCGGAGAGCACCGGGCACCCGGTGCTCGTCGGCGCCGACGAGCTGGACGCGATCGTCGCCGAGTATCGCGACACCGGACGTTCGGTGGTGTTCACCAACGGCTGCTTCGACGTGCTGCACCGCGGGCACGTGCGCTACCTGGAGCAGGCCCGCGCCCTGGGCGACCTGCTCATCGTGGCGGTCAACTCGGACGGCAGCGTACGCCGGTTGAAGGGGTCGGACCGTCCGGTCAACCCGGTCGAGGACCGGGGCGCCCTGCTCGCCGCGCTGTCCTGCGTGGACCACGTGGTGATCTTCGAGGAGGACTCGCCCGCGGCGCTGATCGAGGCGGTTCGGCCGGACGTCTACGTCAAGGGCGGGGACTACCCACCGGAGCTGGTGCCTGAGGCGCCGCTGGTGCGCCGGCTGGGTGGCCAGGTGCGCACCCTGGGGTACGTGCCGGACCGGTCCACGTCCGCGATCATCGAGCGGATCCGGTCGCACAGTCAGGACCGGGAGCCCGACCCGTCGTCGCACGGCCAGGACCCGTCACTCCGCACCCGTACCCGAGCGTCGTGAACCGCCCACTCGACCTCGACACCCCGGAGGCGTTCCGCACCGAGCGGCTGGTCGACGTGCTGATTCCGACCCGTAACCGGCCCGCCGAGCTGGCGGTCACCCTGGCCGGCCTCGCCGCCCAGGAGGGCGTATCCGGCTTCGGGGTGGTGGTCAGCGACCAGTCCGACGGGGAGCCGGCGTACGCCCACCCCGCCGCCGCCACCATGGTCCGGGCTCTGCGCCACCGGGGCCACCCGGTGCTGCTGACCCGCCGGCTGCCTCGGCGAGGGCTGGCCGAGCACCGGGCGTACCTGCTGGCCACCTCGGCCGCCCGGTACGTGCTCAGCCTCGACGACGACGTCTGGCTGGAGCCTGGGGCGCTGCATCGGCTGGTCACCGCGATCGGGGAGCTGGGCTGCGGGTTCGTCGGCAACGGCGTGCACGGGCTCTCGTACACCGATGACCGGCGACCAGAGACGCACGGGCACTACGAGGAGTGGATCGGCCGGCCCACACCGGAGCGGATCCGGCCCGGCACCCCGGAGTGGAACCGGGCCCGGATCCACTCGGCGGCCAACCTGCTGCACGTCACCGGAGAGTTGGCGCTGCCGCCCGGTGCGTGGCGTGCGTACAAGATCTCCTGGATCGGGGGGTGCGTGCTCTACGACCGGGCCAAGCTCGTCGATTCCGGTGGCTTCGACTTCTGGCGGAAGGTGCAGGAGAAGCACCAGGGCGAGGACGTGGCCGCCCAACTCTCGGTGCTGGCCCGGCACGGAGGGGCCGGCATCCTGCCCAGCGGCGCCTACCACCTGGAGTCCCCCACCACGGTCACCGATCGGGACGTCGAGGCGTGGGAGGTCGTACTCGCCGACGAGGACACCCCCCAGCCAGCCTGAAAAGGCGCCCTTCCCTACGCCTGGAGCAGCTCCCGGGCGGCCTCCAGCACCTCGATCGTCGGCACGTCGCTGACGAAGGAATCCCGGTGCGGGCACTCGCCGTCGCCGGGCCGGTGCGGATAGATGCCGGGCGTGCAGTCCACCCCGCAGACCGGGCAGTGCACGATCCAGGAACAGATCGGCCGGTGCCGGCCGCGTAGCGGGTTGGCCGTGTTGATCAGGTTGCCGACCCAGTAGACGCCGACCGTCGGCGTACCCACCGCGGCGGCCAGGTGCAGCGGGCCGGTGTCGTTGGAGACGACCAGGGCGCAGCCGGCGTAGCAACCGGCCAACCCACCGAGGCTGAGCGTGCCCACCTGCGGCCGGACCGGCACCCCCGCCGCGGCGACCACCCGGTCCACCACCTCCCGCTCGCTCGGCGTACCGGTGACCAGCACCTCGAAGCCGTCGCCGTGCAGCTCGCGGGCCACCTCGGCGAACCGCTCGGCCGGCCAGCGGCGGCGGGTGTCGCTGGCGCCCGGATGCAGCGCCACCCGGGGTCGGTCCGGTGGGCCGAGCACCTGGTCCGCCTCCGCCCGGTCGGCGTCGGTCACGGCCAGCGCCGGCACGATGGTGGTCGCCGGCGCACCCACCAGGGCCACCGCCTCCAGGTAGCGGATCACCTCGTGCTGGTAGTAGATGTACCGGATCCACCGGTCCAGCGGCGGCGCGTCGTCGGCGCGCAGCCCCACGGTGACCCGGGCGCCGAGGCCGCTGACCAGCGGGTTGGAGTTGGCGCCGCCGCCGTGGATCTGCACCGCCAGGTCGAAGCCCTCGCCGGTGGCCGCCGCCAGGAAGTCGTCCATCGACGACTCCGCCTCACCCGCCTCCGGCGTGCGGATGCCCGGCGCCGGCGGCACCACCAGCACCCGGTCCACCGGGCCGGGCCGGTCGCGCCAGAGCTTCGCGTGCCACGGCGCGCCGAGCAGCACGATCTCCGCCTCCGGGTACGCGGCGCGCAGCGCGTCCAGCGCCGGCAGGACGAACAGGAAGTCGCCGAGCGCGTTGGCGCGCAGCACGGCGATCCGCTGCACGTCGGGGACGCGCCCGGCCGTCGGGCCGAGCAGGGACGGGGTGACCACGCGGTCCCGCTACGACCGGTCGATCTCGCCGACCGTGTCCGGGCGGTGCAACTCGCGGTCGGCGGCGGGATCGGCCGGCATCGGCGTACCGGTGGAGAAGTCGCCGGAACGCGGCCCGGTGCGGCCGACGGTGATGGTGCGCGGCCTGGGTCGGACCGCCCGCGGCAGCCGGACCCGGAGCAGGCCGTGGTCCATCACCGCGTCGATGCCCTCCGGGTCGACCCGGGCCGGCAGGTCGATGCGGTACTCGAAGCCGCGGGTCTCGAAGCCGCCCGGAATGCCCTGGTCGGCGTTGACCTCCGCCTCGGAACGGGCCCGTACGCACAACTCCCGGTCGTCCAGCTCGACCGCCACCTCCTCCGGCGCCACCCCGGGCAGCCGGACGACGACCTCCCAGCCGTCCGCGGTCTCGGTCAGCTCGACGTCGGACGTCCCGGCCCGGCCGCCGACCAGCCGGCTCAGCTCGGCGCGCAGCGACTGCAGCTCGCCCATCGGATCCCAACCCTGCTGCCGGCCCCGCCATCCCCGGCCGAAGCCGCCGGTCTGCTGCTCGGTCATCACACCTCTCCGATCCGCCGGGCGGCCGCGGGCGGCCGCAGTGAGCTGGGCGCGTCCAGACCGGCCTCGCGGTCGACGCCCACGCCGAGCCGGTCGACCAGTTCCCCGCCGAGCCAGGCGCTGATGCCGAGAAGGGCGACCGCCACCACCTCGATGGCGACCAGCGCGCCACCTGCGGCTCGGGAATCCGCGTTGAGCCGGACCGCCCAGACGGCGGCGAAGAGCAGGATCACGGCGACGTTCGCGCCGGCGTGCAGCAGACCCACCCGCTTGGCGCGGGTGCCGGTCGGGATCGCCAACAGGTCGAACGAGCCGGCCACCGCGGCCAGCAGGCCGCCGATCAGACCGACCGTGATGTTCCAGTACGCGACCTCGCCGAGGAAATCAGGCCCGCCGACGGTGTCCACCACGTCGAACAGCAACGCCGTGACGAGCAGCGCGACCGGGAACATGACCAGCATCGGATGGACCGGATGGCCCAGCACCTTGAGTCGGCTCTCCATCTTCCGGCCTCCACTGGTCGGCGTCCTCGTGACAGTTCGTGCTGCGGGCGCGTCGGGTGAGGCCGTACCCCCGACAACCGGGGGCAAACCTCGCGCTGGCCACGCAGGCCTAGGCTGGCGGACGAGGTCGTCGGACGGTGGTGCCCGCCACCCAGGTCAACGGCCGGGGGAGGATCACGTGACGGTGGAGATCACCTCGCACGAGGAACTACGCGAGCTGCTCGGCGTGCCGAACGCGCAGGCCGCCAACAAGGATCGCGCCCGCCTGCACGAGCGGGACCGCCAGTGGCTGGCCGCCGCGCCGTTCTGCCTGGTGGCCACGGCCGGCGCGGACGGCAGCTGCGACGTATCGCCCAAGGGCGACCCGGCCGGGTTCGCCCTGGTGCTGGACGACACGACCATCGCGCTGCCGGAACGACCGGGCAACAAGCGGGCGGACGGCTACCGCAACATCCTCGACAACCCGCACGTCGGGTTGCTCTTCATGATCCCCGGGCGGACCGACACGCTGCGAATCAACGGACGGGCCCGGCTGGTGCGGGACGCGCCCTGGTTCGACGACATGGTGGTCAAGGGGCACCGGCCGGTGCTCGCGGTGGTGGTGGAGATCGAGCAGATCTTCTACCACTGCCCCAAGGCGTTCATGCGGTCCGCGCTGTGGCAGCCGGAGACCTGGCAGTCGGACGTACTGCCGTCCCGGGCCCGGCTGATCAAGGAGGTCGAGGCGCCGGCGGAGAGCCTGGCGGACCTGGAACAGCGCTACGGCCCGGAGTACGTCCGAAGCATCTACGTCTGATCCCGCCTCGCCGTCGGTTTCAGGACGCTGGCTCGACGGACACCATCCACAGGTGACCGTCGGGGTCGGCGAAGGTGCCGGCGTACCCCCAGGGTTGTGCTGTCGGCTCGGTGACCACCTCGGCGCCGGCGGAGCGCGCCCGCTCGACGATCGCGTCCGCGTCGGCGGGCGAGGCGACGCTCAGGCTGAGCAGACACTCGCTCTGCCCCCGCGCGGCGGCCTCGTGCGGACCGATCACCCACCCGAATCCGCCGGTCGGGATGAGCATCAGCCGCAGCCCGTCGTTGACGACGAACTGCAACGGCTCCGGGATGCCGTCGTCAGCCAGCTCTCCCACCGTCTCCAGACCGAGACCATCCCGGTAGAAGCGGTGTGAGGTCGGACGGTCGGCGATCGGAAGACTGACGATTACGGGCGCGAAGGTCATGGGACGGGCTCCAGGGTGTCGAACGGACACTGTCTCCAGGATGGACGCGACCCGGCGCCAAAAGTCATCGGACCGCCGGTCGAACACCGAGCACCGGCACCCCGTAACCGCGGGGAATCGGCCTCGCCGATAGGTCACAGCTTGTCGATCAGCTCGGCCAGTGCGGCGTCACCCTGCGCGATGACCGTGCCGCCGGAAGCGGCGACCACCATGATGCGGTGGCAGCCGTCGAGTTCGACGTACGTCTGCGGGTCCCCGCCGGCCACTGACCACAGCAGCGCGAACCGGCTGGCTTGTCCGCTGCACGACTCCACCGGCCCGGCAGCCTTGAGGGCGTGCTCAATTGCCGTCCGGCGGTCCGCTGGCAGCACCGTCCCGTGCGCGAATTCGCCTTCGCTCCCCTGCGCGCTCTTCGACACCTGGTAAACGCAAAGGCGGACCTGCTGCCCGGCGGGGAACGGCTCCGGGAGGGCTCCGGTGCGGGGGCCCGGCTTCCTCGTCGTCTCCACCGACATCACGTCCTTCCAGCGCTGGCTGCAACCCGCTGCGGCGGCCTCAGCCGACTCGACCTCGGCGACCGGGCGGGTCGCCACAGTGGTCAGCGGCAGCGCGTCGAGGGCTTCACGTACCTCGGTCCGCAAATTCCGGCACAGGTCGATGGGAATCCCGGGCCGCATCCACCGGCCGTCGGCGTCGACGACCGCGAGCCAGGGCGCCAACGACAACATCATCAAGCACCCCCCTCGGTTTGGGCTCGGCTCGTCGGGCAGGCGGAGCGCGGTGACGAGGGCGGCGACGTCGTCGGCACGACGTTCCGTCGCCACCATGTCCTCGCCTCCGTCAGCGCGTCGCTGCGTCTCGTGTCCGCAGATGACGACCGCTGTCGGCGTGAAGTCACCATCGAGGCGGGGCAGGACGGCCACGTCCTCGGCCGTGATAGAGAAGCCAGGGGTGGCCATCTCCGGTGCCGCGTCGGCGCACGAGGTCCACCGCCCTTGTCCGCCCGAGTCGCCCGCCGCCTGGGGTGGAGGGGCGTGGTTGCCACCGGCGAGTATCTGCACCCCTCCGACACCTAGTGCAACTGTCATCGCTATGGCGAGCGCGCTGCTTCCGATCAGGCGCTGCCGGTGCCGGCGGACCCGCCTCGCCACCGCGCCAACCCGATCCACCGGCGGCGCCAGCGGGGGAACAGCCTCGGTCAACAGGAGTTTGATGTCCTCATCTTCATGCGTCATTTCGTGACCTCCTAGTGGCAGACAGCTCAAGGTTCGGATCGGTACGCAGAATCCGTAGGGCACGAGAGGCCTGCACCTTGACCGTGTTGTGCGAGCAGCCGAGCACTTCCGCTGTCCGCTGGACCGTCAGGTCCTCGACGTAGCGGAGCACCACGACCGCCCGCTGCTGTCGGCTAAGCCGCGCCAAGGCGCGGCGCACCGCGTCCCGGTCAGCGGACTCCCCGGCTATGTCGCCGTATTCCGACTTGTCCGGTGGCTGGCCTGGAATCTCATTGCGCCAACGACGCCGCCACCAGGACACGTACGTGGTGAACAAGGCCTTGCGCAGGTACGCCTCGGGATGCCCGACAGTCGTGATCGCGGCCCAGCGCCGCCAGACGTCTGCCAGAACCGTCTGCAACAGGTCCTCCGCCCGCCCGACGTCGCCGGTAAGCAGCCAGGCCGAACGTAGCAGCGCATCCGAGCGCGCCGCGACGAACTCGGCGAAGCCCTCCGGCGGCCTCAGTTCCCGGGGTCGTTGCATGTGTATGTGTACCTCCCACCTCATGAACGCTCTGGGAGGACAGTGCGGTTAACGCGCCAGCCGATCAAAATCCGCGCAGGGCAACACCGCTAGGCCAGGCAGGCGGCGTAGCCGGTGAGCATCGAGAAGCGGCCGAACCGGAAGTAGCGGGCGCCCGTCTACGACGCCTCGGGTAAGCAGATCGCAGCCCCGACCCCGCCTGGCCTGCAGAAACCCCTCTCGGCATCCCTCAGTGTCAGCGGCCGGGGTTCGACCTCTCGAGGACAGGACGAGGACCGAGACGGGGCACCACGCAGCACCGGTGGCGAAAGTCCGTAGACCAGCACCGGCCGTGATCGGGAAACTGCCGGGATGGAACCGACACAGACGGCGCTCATCGTGCCGATACCCGAGGCCGAGGAAGCGGTAGGCCGGTTTCGGGAATCCCTCGACCCGGCTGCCTCATGGGGCGTGCCGGCGCACGTGACCGTCCTCTACCCGTTTCTGCCTCCGCAGCAGATCAACGACCAGGCCCTGACCGCGCTGCGCAAGACCATTGCCGGCATACCGCGGTTCGACGTTGCGCTGACTCACATCGGCTGGTTCGGTGACACGGTCGTATGGCTTGCGCCGCAGCCAGACCATCCGTTCCGGAACCTCACCGCGGCGGTGTGGCAGCGATTTCCCGAGACCACCCCATATACCGGGGCGCACACCGAGGTGGTGCCGCACCTGACCATCGGCCAGGACGGACCCAAGCCCACACTGAGCCACGCCGCGGAGACTGTCTCCGCGCAGCTGCCGATCAACGCGGCCGTCGACATGGTTCGCCTCATCGCCGGAACGCCGGGCCTAAGCCCTTGGCGCACCGTCTGCGAGTTCCCACTGGGGGCGGATCTCCTCGTCGGGCAGTCGTAGACCGTCCAGCCTCCCCCGACGGAGACAAGGTGGACCGCCTCGCCGAACGCCCTTGGCCCCGTCGACGTTTCAGGACGCTGGCTCGACGGACACCATCCACAGGTGACCGTCGGCGTCGGCGAAGACGCCGGCGTACCCCCAGGGTTGTGCTGTCGGCTCGGTGACCACCTCGGCGCCGGCGCAGCGCGCCCGCTCGACGATCGCGTCCGACGCGGCGGGCGAGGCGACGCTCAGGCTGAGCTATCGGTCAGGTGCGTTAACAGGTGGTGCCCAGAGTTACCACGACAAGGTGAGGGTCCATGCGCTACGTCGGCAATCCGACGACGCTACGGTCCTGTTAACCCGTAGAGGAGACGAACCGGGAGCCACGCCGGGAATGAGTAGCGGTATTCGGTCGCGCCGGTAGGCCTACGAATTCTGCACCCGTGATTTCTTGCGAAAGACAGCCCAGGTCAGTGACTGCCGCGGCGGAACGGCGTCCTCTTCGGCAACGGCCGGCCAAGTCGAGCCAGCGCAGGACTGCCAGAGTGCACCTCGCCCGGCATCCCGAAGTCGGTCACTGGCTGCTGAGTCCGGGATGGTGCTGGTGGGTGGGCCTTCCCAGCCGGTCACGACAGGTACGCGTCGGCTCGGCCGCGGCTGCCCCGAACCATGTGGCACCGGATTGGCCGACCGGCCCCAGCACGGTTCCTCAACAGAGTACGCGTCCGCGTCGAAGGCAAGGACACAGTTGTCGGCCGACCCGGCATACCCATCCGCCAGACGGACGGGACGTCGGAAATACACTGCCCTTCATGTCATCCGAGCAGGTCACCGTCAGCCCGGTCGAACTCAGCTACACCCTCACCAAGGACGACTGGCTCGACGGCATCGTCGCCCACCGGCGCGACGTCCGGCGTCCCTGGCTGGTCCCGGTACTGATCGTCGCCGCGCTCGTCGGGCTCCTTCCTGGGCTCATCTCTTCTGACGGCTCCCGGGCCATGTCGGCGGCTCACATCGCAGTCCTCGCCACGGTGGCTCTCTTCGGCATCGGGCTCGGCCTGCTGCTGTTTCGGCTCCTGGTCGCCGCCCGCTGGATCTATCGCTGGCAGGTACGCCTGATCATGCGCGGGAATCCTTGGCTGTCCGAGCCCATCCGAACCACCGTGGATGACACCGGGATACGTCTCACCAGCGCAAGCCGGAGCGAAACAGCCGCGTGGTCCCAGTACCTGCGGTATATCGAGACGGAACGGTCGTTCGTTCTGCGCGCGTCTGAGCGGCTTGGCGCAGCGGTACTCGTGCTGCCCAAGCGCGGCCTGGTGACCGGCGATCCGGCGCGGCTACGGTCGTTGCTCGAGACCCACTGCCACCGGCGCGCTTGATTGCCACGCCCAGCGCCCTCCAGGAACACCCGCGCACCTGCACGGTTCCACCCGAATCTTCCGACATCGCTCACCGCTCTCCCACCGTCCGTGGACCCTCGTGCGGACTGGATGCAGACCGTTCCGTTGATGCGGGGGCCCGAAGCGTCAGCTTGGGAAATGTCGATGCCCGGCTGTAGCGTTCTGCCAGTGGGACGGCTAGCGGATCGGCGCCGTGACCTCGCCGGATGGTTGGTGACGCCGCTGTTCACCCTCGTGGCGGCTCCGGTGTTGGCCTGCATCGTAGGAATGTTGGGAAACCTCGGGGACCACAACGGCCCACCGGCGCTGTGCGAGCAGGCCATGGCTGACAACATGTGCGAGGAGACCAGCCTCGGGGTGATCGGCGGGCATGTGGTGATCTCAGGCACCATGTGGTTGCTGCTCTGGATTATCCCGTGGTGGCGAGGTCTTCGCACAGTGCGCGTTCTGCTCGCCGTCGCTGCGACCGTCGTTCTTGTACTCCTGCCGGTGCGGATGTTCGGCTGGTCGTTCTCGTACATCTGACAATCGCGCGTCGCGTTCCGGAGGAACTGCTGGCACCTCTCGTGCCGCTCGAAGGCCGCTCGCTCATGCCAACTTCGCCGGTGTGACGCCACACGACCTGCGGCACACCGCTGCGAGCCTGGCCGTAGCGGCCGGCGCCCTCACCGCTCCCGGAGTGCGGAAAACTGCAGGGGCCTAACATTCCAGGTCATGCGTGGGTTCCTCACGGTTGGGAGTCGCAGGCTTTCGTATCTGGACTTTGGCGGTTCGGGTACTCCGCTCCTGGCTCTTCACGGGCACTACAACGAAGCGTCGGCATTCGCGCCGCTGGCTGAGGCGCTGGCACCGCGGTGGCGGGTGATCGCGCTCGATCAGCGTGGGCATGGAGCGTCGGACCGTGCCGAGAGCTATGAGCGGGACGACTATGTTGCCGACGTCGCCGCCTTCCACCGGCATCTGGAAGTCGGCCCTGTGGCGGTGCTGGGCCACTCACTCGGCGGTGTGAACGCCTACCAGTACGCCGGCCGGCACGCGGACCGGGTCACGGCGCTGATCGTCGAGGACATCGGCGCGGTTGTGGACTGCGACTGGTCGTTCACCACCAGCCTCCCCCGCCACGCGCGATCCCGCGATGCGCTGGCCTCGGCCCTGGGCGCGACGGCTCCCTATCTGGAGTGTTCCTTCCGCCGGTCGAAGGACGGCTGGGGCTTCTCGTTCGACATCGATGACACGGTGGCGTCCCAGAAAGCACTCAACGGTGACCACTGGAAGGACTGGCTTTCGGTAAGCTGCCCCACCCTCCTGATCCGTGGAACGCGCAGCGATGAACTGGCGGCCGGCCACGCTCGCGAGATGATCGCCCGTCGCGCCGGCCAGGCCCGTCTTGCCGAGCTGCCAGCCGGTCACGTGGTGCATCACGATGCTCAAGCGCAGTTCGCTGCCGCTGCCAGTGCCTTCCTGTCCGAACTCGACTGAGCCAGCGGAGGGTGGGGAGCAACATGGGCGTCATGTTCCCTCCTGTGACTGGTGGCCGATCAACCAGACATCCGGTGCCGGCCACTCGCAATCGGTTTTCTCAACGGGCGGCGGAACGACGTGCTCGCTCATCGGCTACGACAGGACGTTGGTCGGCGGCTAACCTGCCACCCCTCGATCGCCGGACCCTGTCCCATATCACCTGGCGGAGCTGCGTCGCACATCAGCTGTCGGATCACAAACGGCTCGCCGAGTGTCCTGTCACGGGACATGCTTGACACCCGAGTCCCACCAGATGCTCGACATGATCACGAGTCCCAGCGGAGGAAGCGGTTTCACTCCGGCTGCCAGCGGAGCCAGCGCTGGTCATGCTGGAAGCCCACCCGCTGGTAGAAGGGCACTGCTCGTTCACTGGAATGGACGGTCACGTGCTCCAGGTCCAGCTTGCGGGCCTCGACCAGTACGGCCTCCAGAAGAGCCGGACCGGTCCCGCAGTCGCGTAGCTCAGGCACCACATACACCGACTGGACGTCGCCGCTGCGCCGAACGTGCTGCGCGGGAGTGGGTACTCGGTCAGCGACGATCAGCCATGCCATGCCGACTACGTCTTCGTCTACCTGGGCGAGGAAGGGCAGGTGGGTTGACAGGTGGTGGACGACCCAAGTGGAAAACAGCTCCATGAAGGCGGCGCGGTCTGTTCCGGTGTAGCCGCGTTCCTCGGTCAGCCGCCGCCACCGAAGACCGCCTAAAACCGCAGCGTCGGACACCGTCGCCTCACGAACGGCCACCTGCATGCCGGCTCTCCTCCGTAGTTCGATGACCCTGGACGTGTATGCCGGCCTGTTCGGTGACGACCTGGACGCGGTCGCCAACGTCTTGGACGAGGCGGTCACTGCGCATTACGAGTCGCTAGCGACCCTGACGTCTTGGCGCTGCGCCGCTCGATCCGGCTGGCGCCGGTGTGCGCACCAGTCCGCTGACGTCCGCGGACTTGGCTGCTCGGTTGGCTGCTCCTCGCCACTGCCGGTAGCAAAGCTCCCACGGGCGATCACCCGGACGGCAACCGACCGGTGAGACAGCGGATCTGTTCGCCACCTGGCCGCCAAAGGCAGACGTAAGCAGGACCTGGCCCCGCCCGGCGCCGTCCGCGAGCCAAATCGGCCAACGGGTAGATTGACGCCGATGAGCAGTCTGTTGCGTCAGGAGTTGCTGGGGTTGGCCCGCAGTCGGACGCTGTGGCTCCTGCCGCCCCTGGTCGCGTTCGCCGGCCTGAGCAGTCTTTCGTTCAACGACGACGCCTACATGTTCTACGTCTACTACGACCCGCAGACCCTAGAAGAACAGCTTGACGCGTACCACTTCGACGTCAAGGCGATCCACACCTCGGGCCTCGGCTGGGCTCAACTGGCCGCGCTGGCGGCCGGGGCGTTCCTGGTACTGCGTGATCCACGACTGACCGGCCGCCCGGCCCGGCTCTCCCTGCCGGCCCTGGAATCGTCGCCGGCCCGGCTCCCCCCGCCGCCCCGTCCCGGCCGGTACCTGGTGGCGAAGGCGGGCGCGGCCGCGCTGTTCGGTCTGCTCCTCGCCGTGGCCGACCTCGCCGCCGTGCTGCCACTGGCGTCCAGAGTGGTCGCCGACCACTGGGTTCGGCGCGAGCTGGCCTCGAAGGACATCTTCTTGCCGGTGCAGATCTTGGCCGAGGAGTCGGTGTGGCCGGTGGTGCTTCGTGCGGCGGCCGGCGTCCCGCTGTTCGCGATCGTTGGGATCGGCCTGGCCGCGCTACTCAACCGCTGGTGGGCGGTTACGGTGGCCGTCGTCATCCCAATCTGCGGGTCGCTGTACGTGACCGCTGACCCGTTCTTCGGCGCCCTGACTGCTCCGAACCGACCGGCCCTCGCCGCGACCCTGATTCCGAGCCTGGGCGGGGCCGCGATCGCCTTCCTGCTCGGCTACGGCGCGACGCGGTGGCGACTCGCCCGGGCGCCCGCAGTCCGGCCGACCGGCGCGGAAGCTTGAGGCTTCGGCCGCAGACGGGCCAGAGACGACCCGACGCTTGGCCACGGACACTCGCTTACAAGGCGCTTCCGGCAAGAGTCGCAGCGTCCGCTGACGTCCACTGGGTCCGGGCCGGAGGCCAGATCCGTATGAGCATGTCCGGCCTCGGCCGCCAGCGATGATGTCAGCCACGGATGTCAAGCCGCCTCTGCTGCCGGCTGCTTGCTCGCCGCGGGCATGACCCCCGTCGGGGGGAGCCTGGTCGGCGTTGCCGGCTGGTATCAACCGACGTCGTCTCGTGCCCTCACGCACCGGGGCCGTGTCACCCCCTTCAGCCGTCATCATCGCGCGGCAAGCAGCCATGCTGACTCTCTGCTGACTCGGCATGGCGGTCGCTGCCGGTGCGACTCCTCGCTCACAAGCTCTGTGCAGCAGGTCCGTCGACGCTCGGCAAGGGCCGTGGGCTGCCATCGTCCTGTGCGGTTGCTCTCGTCACTGCTGCCAACTGCGGCGGGAGCGCGCTGATGCCTCGCCCACGGTTGCTCGACCTGTTTTGCGGTGCCGGCGGTGCGGCGATGGGCTACCACCTGGCGGGGTTCGAGGTGGTCGGCGTGGACATCCGTCCACAGGCGCGGTACCCGTTTGCCTTCGTACGGAGCGACGCACTCACGTTCCCGCTTGACGGCTTCGATGCCGTCCATGCCTCCCCGCCTTGCCATGATCACAGCGCTCTCGTGAGTCGCGTAGGGGGTGACGGGACGGGCTGGATGCTCGACGCGACGCTCCGCAGGCTTGCCGCGTCCGGCCTCCCGTGGGTTGTCGAGGACGTCGAGGCCACCCCCCGGATGCTGGGATCCCGCATCCTGTGCGGAAGCGAGTTCGGCCTACGCGCGGGCGGTCGGTGGCTGAGGCGGCATCATCGGTTCGCATCCAACATGCTGTTGATGGGCGCCGGGGGCTGCCACTGCTCGAAGCGCCCTATCGGCGGGGTCTACGGCACCGGTGGCGGTGGTCAAATGACCCGCGGCTACAAGTTCACCCACGCCGAGGGAGCCGCGGCGATGGGCATCGACTGGATGACGCGTGCTGAGCTGTCGCAAGCCATCCCCCAAGCCTACACCAGGTTCATCGGAGAACAGCTACTCCACCGCATCAGCCACGGCCCTTACTTGGCTGCCGCCGCATGACCCCGACTCACGTCGGCCAAGGCCGGACCGGGAGCGCAACTGGCCGTCATGCCACTGGTCGGACCCGGCGCAGCCCTGACCGCCGCCGGTTGGCGCCCTGTCGACGCCTGTACGTGCTTCTCAGGCGGCCCCTCGGAAAAGTCGGCGTGAGAGCCTGCGTCCGTCATGAGGCCGACCTCCGTTCGGCATCGTGAGAAAGGTGCGTGTGTCACGGGTCGCCGTCGAGCTGTGGTGTGCAATAGATGGCGAACGCGCTGATCGCGTGGGCCCAAGCCGCGTCGAGGTCGGCGTTGGGTGGGAATCGGTCGGCCAGCTCGAGATCGACAAGGCCGTGCGCGAGGCCCCAGATGGCACGCGCGGCTGCGACGTTGCCGCCGGTGACCTTCAACAGGGGCGCGGCCGCCGCGGCCTCGACGCCGGACGCGAGACGTGGACGATTCAGGGAATGGCGGGCACTGAGCTCGTAGAGGCGAGGGTGCTCAAGCGCCCATCGCCGGTAGGCGGCGACGAGCGTGGCCAGGTCGGCGCTGGCCCCGGCCAGCACGGCACCGAGCCGTTCCAGCGCGCGCTGTTGCAGTGCAGCTTCGATCTCGGTCTTGCCGGCGATGTGCTTGTACAGCGAGGGTGCCTGGATCCGCAGTTCGTCGGCGAGGCGCCGCATGGTCACCGCGTCTGGGCCTTCACGTTCCAGGATCCGCTCGGCCGCGTCGACCACCTCGCCGCGGCGGTTCACCAGCGCCTCGGACAAGCCGGGATCGCTATCAGCGCCCTCATCCGGCGCGCTGGGTGGTGCCGCGCCAGTCCGGGGACGACGTCCAACCGCGACTCAACACGTAGGCGCCGACGAGGAGCACAGAGACGGTGCCATCCCAACCGACGATCGTTGCGGTGTCGGCGATGCCGGCGTGAGCGGCGTAGAGCAAGGCGGTCACCGTGAGCGCGATCTTGTGGAAGATCACCAGCTCCCACACACCTCGGTAGCTGCGCGGCGCCAGCGCAAGCAGCACGAACAGGCCCGCGAAGACGACGAGGCCGTAGGCTCGCCAGGTCTCGACGACTTTGGTCCCGCCATCGGCGTCCCAAACCGTGCCGGCCGCGGTGAGCGCGGCACCGGCGGCGCCGACGGCGGCAAGCCACAACATGATCCTTGCGATCCGATCGCGGCCAGATCGCGGCGACCGCGCCGATGTGGTCGACACGGTGGAACTGCTGGTGATCATAAACTCTCCTCGGATCTGGCTAACAGCGTTAGCCTGACCGTAGGCTAACAACGTTAGCCTCGTCAACGGGTAGTCGGCCCCGGGCGCGACAAATTACGGCACGGGGCAGGGCGAGCAGCGCGACGACCACGACCAAGCAACGAATCGTCAGGAGGCCGCGTCGCGGATGGAGGGGGCGCTGTGGTCAGGTGTATGAGGCTTTGGCTGCTCGCTTGGCTGCTCGGCCTGGCGAGAGCATGGAGAAGGCCCAGGTCATGATCGGCGATCAAGCCGGTGACCTGGGCCTTCTGGTGGAGCCGCCTGACGGAATCGAACCGTCGACCTACGCATTACGAGATCAAACTGCCCGTGCCGCCGACCTGGGCACATGGGGGCCTGGCAGCGGAAATCCTTCCGACATCCCTCAACGCTTCCCCATCATCTGTGGACCTCTTGCGGACTGGATGCGGACCGCCTCTGCTAGGCGGACGGGGACGGGGCCTCCAGTGGGCGGCCGGCGGCGCGTCGAGCGTCCGCAACGGCGACGCCGAGCAGCACGACCGCAGCGACGATGGCGGCAAGCAGCGGCGGGCCGAAGAACAGCGGCGGCGCCAGCAGGACCAGAACGCCGATGCCGACGAGCCGGCGCACGGCGAGCCGGTTGAAGACGACCCGTTCCAGCCGACTGCGGCCGAACAGGAAGATCGCCGGCCCGCCGAGGATGACCACGAGCCAGGCCGGCACGGAGGGCCCCTCCGGATGCGCCAACACGATTTCCGCGCCAGCCGCGGCCAAGGTGATGCCGAGAACCATGAGCAGATGGGCCACACCGACGATCCCGCCGGCAGCTGCCCGGTTCGACGACATCTCGACGGCCTCGGCCAGCACCTGGCCCGCGCGATAGAAGTAGATCCGCCACATCAGCACGGACGACAGGAACGTGACCACCAGGGCCGCCTTTGCGGCGAGCGTGGTGGGGTGGGTGGCGTAGGTGAGGCCTATGGACAGCACCGTCTCGCCGAGCGCGATCAACAACAGTTGCTGGTAGCGCTCGGGGAGGTATCGGCTGCTGGCCATCGCCCACGCGCTGGTCGGTGGCCGGCCCAGGCCGGGTACCGGCCATCTGACCCGCGCCACGACCAGGTCCACGGTGATGGCGATCAACCATAGGGCGAGCCGGAGGTTTCCGCGCATCGCCGCCCCGGCGAGCCAAATGACGCCGGAGATGCTGGCCCAGATGGCCAGGCGGGTGTAGAGCTCCCGTACCTGCTCGTGCTCCCGTAACAGGGGCCGGAGCACCAAGGGGCGTCCGATGTGCAGCACCACGTACACGATGGCGAAGGTGGCGCCGTGTTGCTCGAACTCGTACAGGGACGTCGCCATGATCAGCAGGCCGAACGCGCTGACCAGGACCAGCAGCTGAATCCAGCCGTTGCGGTAGTCGAACCGGCTGGTGAGGTACGCGGTGGTCGTCCACAGCCACAGCAACGGCAGGGCCAGAACGGCCGCGTACAGCAGCGACAGCCAGCGCACGCCCACATTGTCGGAGAGAAGGTCCGGCCCCATCCTGCTGACGACCCCGACCAGGGCGAAGACCAACACCAGGTCGAAGAACAGCTCCAGGAAGCTGGCCTGCTGGGCGTCCTCCTCGCCGCGCATGATGCCCCCGGTCTGCGCCGGCTCCGATGGTCGCCCCATCCGCCCATGGTTACGGGAGGATCGCTTTGCGTGCACCGATTTCGCCCGTTTCATCAACCGGCGGCGACGGCGGTAACGCTCGCGTGAGCCAGGCACGGATGACACCTGCGCCGATCCGTTGACGTTTGTGGGCGCCCAGCTGAGTAAAGAGCGGATCTCCTCGTCGGGCAGTCGCAGACCGTCCAGCCTCCTGGGACGGGGACCAGGTGGAGCGCCCTACACGGCGGCGAGTCTGGCCGTGGCGGCGGGCGCCAACGTCAAGGCGGTGCAGCGGATGCTCGGGCACGCCTCGGCGTCGATGACGCTGGACGTGTACGCGGGGCTGTTCGGTGACGACCTGGACGCGGTCGCCAACCGGCTGGACGAGGCGGTCGCTGCGCGGGGTGCGGACTATCTGCGGACTGGCACGGCCGGCGGCGGTGTTGTCGACCTCGGGAAACGGCGAAGCCCAGGCCGATGACCTGGGCTTCCGTGCCGAGCCGCCTGACGGAATCGAACCGTCGACCTACGCATTACGAGTGCGTCGCTCTAGCCGACTGAGCTAAGGCGGCAACGATCGTCAAGTGTACGGCACCCCCACGGCCGTCGCCCGAACGGGGTACCCCCCTCCCCGCCCGCTGCCATCAACCGGACAACCGCCGTCATCTGGACGTTTACCGGACAGCGGATCATCCGGGTCGGTACTACGCTGCGGCGGGTGAGCGACGATCACGCCCCCCTCGACCGCCCCGACCAGCAGGACCCGGCGGACGGACGTCCCGACGGCCCGCCGGCCGGGGAGCGGATCGCCCACCGGCCCCGCACCACCGACCCGCTGGAGCTGGGCTTCACGCCGCGCAAGCCGGTGCCGTGGCTGGCCCCGTTCCTGCTGATCAGCACCGGCATCCGGACGCTGCTGGCGATGCTCTTCGGGGCGTACCTGGACAAGCGCGAGTTGCAGAACGCGTTCGGCGACGACGCCTTCCGCCAGGCTGGGCCGGACGGCGGGCTGTGGCTCGACTACGTGGCCGACCTGGGTGATGGCTTCAACGCCACCTACTCGGTGGCGTACCTGCTGGCACAGCCGGAGCTGACCGTGGACGGGCACCGGCTGCCCCGGGCGCAGACCCTGGTGATGGGTGGCGACCAGGTGTACCCGTCGGCGGCCTACGCCTCGTACGAGGATCGTTGCAAGGGCCCCTACCAGGCCGCGCTGCCAGCGACCCCGCCGGAGCGGCCCACCCTCTTCGCGGTGCCAGGCAACCACGACTGGTACGACGGCCTGACCGCCTTCCTGCGGTTGTTCGTCCGCTCCAGGGACCGGCACTTCGGCGGCTGGGGCACCGGGCAGTCGCGCTCGTACTTCGCCGTGGAGTTGCCGGCCGGCTGGTGGCTGCTCGGCGTCGACGACCAGTCCGGCTCGTACCTGGACGACCCGCAGCTGGCGTACTTCGACGAGGTGGCCCGGCGGCTCGGCCCGGAGTCGAAGGTGATCATCGCGACGCCGGCGCCGGCCTGGGTCAAGGCCGCCGACCATCCGACGGCGTACGACTCGGTCGACTACTTCATCCGAACGATCATCGACCCGACCGGGGCGCAGGTCCGTCTGCTGCTCTCCGGCGACCTGCACCACTACGCCCGCTACGCGGGGCCGACCCGGCAGCTGATCACCTGCGGCGGCGGTGGGGCGTACCTCTACCCGACGCACAAGCTGCCGGAGCGCATCGAGGTGCCGCCGCGGGACACCCTGGCCCGGCGGGCCAGCCGTGCCCAGCCGTACGACCTGGTGGCCCGCTATCCGGACGCGGCCCGCTCGCGCCGCTACGGCTGGGGCATCTTCCCCCGGCTGCCGTTCCGCAACCCCGGTTTCACCACCCTGCTCGGCACCCTGCACACGCTGCTGATGCTGGCCATGGCGGGCGCGGCCGCGAACTGGGCGGACGCCACCGATCAGCGGCTGTTCACCGTACCGCTGGTGTTGATGTTGCTCGTGACAGTGCTGGCGGCGGCTCTGTTCGCCAAACCGCCGAGCGCGAGCGGCAAGCGGCACGCGCGGCACTGGATCCTCGGCGTCAGCCACGGCCTGGCACACGTCGGGCTGGCCGCCGCCGGCACCTGGGCCTGGTTGGCGCTGCCGCTCTACGACTGGCCGTGGCCGCTGCCGGTGGTCGCCGCGGCGGTGCTCTACGGCCCGGTGAGCGGCCTGCTGGCCAGTCAACTGGTGGCGGCGTACCTGCTGGTGGCGGGGTCGTTCGGGGTGAACGTCAACGAACTCTTCGCCGGTCAGGGCATCGAGGACTCGAAGGCGTTCCTGCGGTTGCGCATCGACCCCGACGGCACGCTCACCATCTACCCGGTGGCCGTCGACCGGGTCTCCCGCGACTGGCAGGTCAACCCCGACCAGTCCCCCACCGCCAGTTGGCTGACCCCGAAGTCCCCCCTGACCCCCCGCCTGGCCGAACCCCCCATAGTCCTGCACTGACCGGTCGGACGGGGCCCTGCGGGGTCAGGACGTGTAGTGCTGGTCGTGGGCCTGGCGGGGGGCGCAGACGGAGGCGCGGGAGCAGGAGCAGCGGGAGCCGTCGGCGTCGAGCCGGACCGTCACCGCGTCACGGGGGACGCTGTGGCCGACCACGCGGCCGTCGCCCTCCGGCGTCGAGACCCGGCTGCCGACGGTCGGGGCGGTCTCCTGGAAACGCTGGTAGAGCGGGTGCTCGTACTTCAGGCAGCACATCAGCCGGCCGCACGCGCCGGAGATGCGCAGCGGATTCAGCGGCAGGTCCTGGTCCTTGGCCATCCGGATGGTCACCGGCTCGAAGTCGGTGAGGAACGTGGCGCAGCACAGGTCCCGCCCGCACGAGCCGATCCCGCCCTGCACCCGCGCGGAGTCCCGTGCGGAGAGCTGCCGCAGCTCGACGCGACAGTGCAGGGTGGCGCCCAGGTCACGGACCAGGGAGCGGAAGTCCACCCGGTGCGGCGCGGTGAAGTAGACGGTGCTGCGCTCGCCGCCACCCTCGGTGGAGCCGAGCACGTGGTCGACGGCAACCACCTTCATCGGCAGGCCGTGCGCGCGGATCAGCCGCTTCGCGGCCACCTTGGCCTCGGCCTTGCGCCGACGCAGCGCCTCGTCCCGGCGCAGATCGTCGTCGCCGGCCAGCCCCACCAGCCGGGGGAAGCCTTCGGTCTCCTCGGTCACCCACTGTGCGGCCCAGACGCACTCGGCCACCTCGGGCCCGTCGTCGGTCGGCACCAGCACCTTGTCGCCGACCTGCGGGCGCAACTCGCCGGGGTCGAGGTAGTAGAGGCGCCCGTACCGGTTGAAGCTGACCGCGCAGAGCATGCCCATGCACCCCACCCTACGACGGATCACCGCCGGAGGGCGCGTCGGCCGTCGCCGGGCGACTACCGCCCGCTGCCATCCATGACCGTCGACTTGACCGATGGCAGGGCCACCCGTCGTGCCGTTGCTCCTCGCCCGGACGGTTGAATCCTGGCCGCAGTAGGGGACAAACGCGTCCGGGCGGCGTTGAGTGGAGGCAGACCTGCGGGGGGTGCAGGGGGAAGACCACGGCGTCGCCGTCGGTGCCGGCTCAGGCCGGGCGCCCGCGGGCGACGCCGTGGCCTGTCCGGGGCGCGGTCGGCCGGCTACCAGCCGACCTGGGTGGTCTGGTCGTGCCGGGGTCGACCGTCCACCGGCGGCCGCCAGGCGGACTCGGCCAGGCTCGGCGCCCATTGGTGCAGCAGCGTCTCGGCACCGTCGTACGCGACGCAGAGCACCGCCAGCACCCGCGCGGCGATCTCGGCCGCATCGGCCACGCCCGGCCCCACCGGGCCGGGCCGGAGCGGCATGCCCGTGGCCGTGGCGGCGACCACGGCGACCGCCTCGGCCGAGCGGAGGATGTCGGCCAGGGTGCGGGCCAGGGCGAGCCGGGTGCCCTCCACCCAGTCGGCGAGGGCGTCGGCGTATCCGGCCGTGGACTCCAGGCGCCCGACCAGGCTCTCCGGCCCCTCGTCGAGGTGGCGCAGCAGTGCCGCCCGCTCCTGCCCGTAGGCCGAGGCGGCTGGGCCGGACCAGAGCACGGGGTCGCTGAGCGCGGCGGAGACGTCGTCGTACCCCCGGACCAGCCGGCGCACCGCGTGCCCGGCGCCGGCGAGCGGCGCCGGATGAAGGTCGAGGAAGCCGCGGACCGCGTCGCCCGGGAGCACCTGCATCCGGCGCAGCAGCGGCCAGACCCGGTGCCCCTCGGGGACCCCGGCGGCCAGCAGTGTGTCCACCCGGCGCAGCAGGTCCAGGCCGGGCTCGGCGAGCCGGTCCAGCGGGTCCATCAGGGCTCCCCGGTGATGCGGCGGCGGGCGGCCCGGTCGACTTCGCCGTAGCGGTCGGCGGCCTCGCGCACGGCCGAGGCGGCGGCGGCCAGCCGACCGGCGGCGGCGCGTGCCTCGCGGGCCCGGTCGTCGGTGGCGGCGGTCCACTGCCGGTGCAGGGCGCGGCCGATCTCGCCGGGCCGCCCCGGGGCGTCCGTGCCGAAGGCTGCCTGGGCCGGATCGCTGGCGGTGACCGTGCGGGACAGGGCGGTGAGCGTGGTGCTCGCCTCGTCCAGCCGGGCGGAGAGCGCGCGCAGTGTGTCCATCTCAGGCCCCCGCGAGCGGTCGGTAGGCGGCGAACGTCTCGTTGTGCAGCTTCTCCCGGGCCCACTCGGCGGCGTCGGCCGCGGCGGTGACCGCGGCCTGCACGGAGCCGGCCACGTCTCGCGGGCTGCGGCTGTGCAGCGGCCCAAGGAACCGGACGTCGGTGATCCGCCCACCGGCGGTGACCACCACCTCGACCAGCCCGTCCGGCGAGCGGACGGTGACCTCGACGGTCGAGACCGCCTGGTCGAACTCGGCCTGGAGCGACTCGATCCGGCGGTAGCGCCGAACCGCCTCCTCGATCCAGGCTTCGTCGATCTCCCCCCGCGGCATCGGCCGACTCCTCCCGGATGACCCATCACTGAGCGTGCCGTCACCGTCACAACAGCACACCGGACCGTACCGCACAGCAATCGCGCGTGTCGATGCCTGTGGATGACCGGTCCGGCGGGCGGGACCACGGCACGGAGGGTGCGGGTCAGCCCTTCCAGAGGGCGAGCATCATCGCCTCGACGGCGATCCGTGGCTTGACGTTCGCCTCGATAGCCGCCCGGCAGGCGAGCACGGCCTCCAGCCGGCGCAGCGACCCCTCGGCGTCCCACTTCTGTGCCCCGGCGCCGGCCAGCACGGCGGTGTCGGTGTGCACCGGGGCGACCGGAGCGCGCAGCGCCATGGTGAGCGCGTCCCGGTAGAAACCGGCCAGGTCGACCAGCGCCCGGTCCAGCGCGTCCCGTTGAGCCCGGGTGGCCCGCGACTTCTGCCGCTTCTCCAGCTCCTTGAGCTGCCCGGCGGCGCCCCGCATCGCGCCGGCCGCGCCCCGGCCGGTGCCGCCGGCGCCGAGCGCGGTCTCCAGCGCCGCCCGTTCGGTCGCGTCGGCCTCGGTGACCGACGCCTCGGCCTCCGCCTCGGCCGCCTCGATCAGTGCGGACGCCGCGTCGAACGCCGCGCCGACGCCGGTCAGCCGGCGAGGCACCGCGAGCACCGCCTCGCGCCGCTGGCGGGCCTCCGGGTCGCGGGCCAGCCGGCGGGCCCGACCCACGTGCCCCTGCGCGGCCGCCGCCGCCCACTGCGCCACGTCGGGGGCGATGCCGTCCCGACGGACCAACACCTCGGCCACCGCCGTGGCCGGCGGCTGCCGCAGGGGTACGACGCGACAGCGCGACCGGATGGTCACCGAGATGTCGTCCGGGTGGGTGGAGGGGGCGCAGAGCAGGAACACGGTACGCGGTGGGGGCTCCTCGATCGCCTTGAGCAGCGCGTTGCCAGCCGCCTCGGTGAGCCGGTCGGCGTCCTCGATGATCACCACCTGCCAGCGCCCGCCGGACGGGGTGCTGGCCGCGCGGAGCACCAGCGCGCGCATCTCGCCGACGCCGATGGAGAGCCCCTCCGGCACCACCATCCGGACGTCGGCGTGGGTGCCGCCCATCGTGGTGTGGCAGCCGGGGCACTCGCCGCAGCCGGTGCCGTGGACGCACTGCAGGGCGGCGGCGAAGGCGCGGGCGGCGACCGAGCGGCCGGAGCCGGGCGGCCCGGTGAAGATCCAGGCGTGGGTCATCCCGGCGCTCGGGTCGACCCGGGCCGGTGCACCGGCCCCGCCGTCCGTGCCGGCCGGGCCGGCGGCGATCAGCGCGGGCGAACGGTCGGCCGCGCCCACGCGCAACACGGCCGCCGCCGCGGCGGCGGCCCGGCGCAGCTCGGTCACCGCCTCGTCCTGACCGACCAGGTCGGCGAAGACCTCCGGCATCAGGTTCGATGCTCCATCGTCACCAGCTCCGCGTCGGATAACTCCGGCTGCACCGAGGTGTCCGGACCCTGCGCCGGCCTGGGGTGCACGATGCCGCCCGGATTTCCGAGCATCTCCTCGACGCGTCGGACCACCTGCCGGGTGATCTCCTCGGCCGGTCGGGACCCGTCGAGCACCAGGTAGCGCTTCGGGTCGGCGGCGGCCAGGTCGAGGAAGGCGTACCGGACACGCTCGTGGAACGCGATCGACTCGGCCTCCAGCCGGTCGACGCCCGCGCTGCGCGATGCCACCCGGGACAGGCCGGTCTGCGGCTCGACGTCCAGCAGCACCACCAGGTCGGGCTTGAGCCCGCCGGTGGCCCAGGAGGAGAGCCAGGAGACCTCGTCGACCGGGAGTGTCCGCCCCGCGCCCTGGTACGCCAGGGACGAGTCGACGTACCGGTCGCTGATCACCACGCCGCCACGGACCAGCGCGGGTCGCACCACGGCGGCCACGTGGTGCGCCCGGTCGGCGGCGTAGAGCAGCGCCTCGGCGCGCGGCGAGGGCGCCTCGTCGCCGGAGGTGTCCAGCACCAGCGACCGGATTCGTTGACCGACCCCGGTCGCCCCCGGCTCGCGGGTGACCACGACGTCGCGCCCCTGGCCGCGCAGCCGCTCGGCGAGCGCGGCGAGCTGGGTGGACTTGCCGGCGCCCTCACCGCCCTCGAAGACCACGAAGAGCCCGGCGGAGACGAACGGCTCGGCCGGCATCAGCGGGCGACCCCGGATGGAGCCCCAGAGGTCGGCGAGGACCGGGACGCCCTTCTTGTCGTCCATCTGACCGAACGCGCTGATCCCGGCGAAGATGCCGGCGACCCCGGCGGCGAGCAGCAGCAGCCGGGTCGACGAGACGGACAGGCCCAGGTCGGCGATCTCCAGCTTGCGCGAGCCACCGACACCGGCGAGCAGGCTGCTCAGCGCGATGGCCAGGATCAGCACCAGCCGGGTGCCGATCTGCACGACGGCGAAGACCCGGCCGCGCACCTCGTCCCTGATCTCGCCGCCGAGCAGCGTGGTGCCGGCCAGGAAGGCCATCCCGGCGCCGGCGCCGACCAGCACCGCGCCGACGATCGCCATGGACAGGTGGATGGCGAAGGCGAGGGTCATCACGGCGGCGCTGGCCAGCACGATGCTCATGCCGAACCAGCGGCGCCGGGACATCTCCTTGACGATCATCGGGCCGAGCCCGATGCCGAGTGCCAGGCCGACGAAGATGGCACCGAAGAGCAGCGAGAACGCGGCGTCACCGGCACCCAGCGAGCTGGCGAAGAACTTCGCGGTGCCGATGACGATGCCGCCCCCGGCGAACGCGCCCAGGATGCCGAGGACCAGCCCACGCACCAGCGGGGTCTGGCCGATGAACTGCCAGCCCTCCTTGAACTGGCGCAGCATGCTCTGCTCGTGGCGGTCGCCCTCGGCAGTCTGCCCCTGGCTGATCTCCCTGATGCCGAACGCGACGACCAGGGCGGTGGCCAGCCGGGACAGGGAGTTGAACCAGAGGGCCAGTTGGGCCGGCTCGGCCCAGTCCGGGAAGTTGCCGCCGGTCACGCCCCGGACGCTGCGGTCCAGACCGGCGCTGACCAGCGCGGCGAGCACCGGGGTCAGGCCGTACGTGGTGATCAGCGTGAGCTGGTTGGCCGCCTCCAGCCGGGCGCGCGGGATCAGGTTGGGGACCGCGGCCTCCTTGGCCGGGATCCAGATCAGGGTGATCGACTCGATCAGGAAGGTGGCGATGGTCGCCCACAGGACCACCACCGCGCCGCTGGCGCCGGCAAGCGCCACCATCGGGATGGACGCGAACAGGACGAACCGGAGCAGGTCGCAGATGACCATCGTCCAGCGTCTGTCGAACCGGTCGGCGAGGACGCCGGCGATCGGTCCGAGCACCAGTGCGGGCAGCAGCCGGATGGCGATGACGCCACCGAAGACCGCGCCCTGGGCAGTGCTGCCCTGCACCTGGGAGGCGGCGAAGACCGAGGTGGCCAGCAGGCCGAGCCAGTCACCGAAGGAGGCCGCGCCGAGCACGATCCAGAGCCGGCGGAACGGCCGGATGCGCAGCACTGACCGGATGGCGGCGTAGCCGGATGAATCGACCTGGCTGCCGCCGGACTGGTTGGCGGCGTTGCCCGGCTGGCCTCCGGAGCGCGACACGCCGTGCGACTCGCCGCTGTTCTGGCTTTCGATGGCCGTACCTCCACGTGCCGGCCCATCGCTGGGCATTCCCGGTGGAACACTCTAGACCCGGTGGGGAGCCATCCCACTCGCGACATTCTCCTGCTCGCTGAGCCTAGGCCGCCGAAGGCACCAACCGCAGCCCGGGTTATACGCGAGGGTGTTTCGCATTTGCCGTCAGACAGTTAGCGTGCACACGTGGCCATCGAAAGCGACAAACTTCGCGAGCGCCTGGATCGCGCGACCGCCCACCTCGACCCGCCGTACGCGGTGGTGGATCTCACCGCCTTCGACGCCAACTCGGCCGCCCTGGCCGACCGCGCCGCCGGCAAACCGGTCCGACTGGCTAGCAAGTCGGTCCGCAGCCGGGAGCTGATCAGCCGGGCGCTCGCCCGGCCCGGTTGGCGGGGCGTGATGGCGTTCACCCTGCCCGAGGCGATCTGGCTGGTCCGGGCGGGGGTGAGCGACGACGTGCTGGTCGCGTACCCCAGCGCGGACCGCTCGGCGCTCGCCGAGGTGGCAGCCGACCCGGCGCTGGCCGCCGCGATCACCCTGATGATCGACGGCAGCGGGCAGCTCGATCTCATCGACGCCGTGCGAGCCCCCGGGCAGCGCGCCGAGCTGCGGCTCTGCCTTGACCTGGACGCCTCCTGGCGACCGCTGCGCGGGCGGGTGCACGTCGGCGTCCGCCGCTCACCGGTGCACAGCGCCCGAGCGGCCGGCGCGCTCGCCGCCACCGTCGCCGGCCGCGCCGGCTTCCGGCTGGTCGGCCTCATGTCGTACGAGGCGCAGATCGCCGGCCTGGGCGACGCGCCGCCGGGGCAGGCGCTGCTGGCCGGCGCGATCCGGCTGGCCCAGCGCGGGTCGTACCGCGAGTTGCTGGCCCGCCGGAGCGCGGCGGTGGCCGCGGTCCGTCAGCACGCCGACCTGGAGTTCGTCAACGGTGGCGGCACCGGCAGCGTGGCCGCGACCAGCGCCGATCCCGCGGTCACCGAGGTCACCGCGGGATCGGGCCTGTACGGGCCGACGCTGTTCGACGCCTACCGTGCCTGGCGGCCCACCCCGGCGGCGTTCTTCGCCTGCGCGGTGGTGCGTCGGCCGACGCCGGAGCTGGCGACCGTGCTCGGCGGCGGCTGGATCGCCTCCGGCCCGGCCGCCGACAGCCGACTGCCCCGACCGTGGTTGCCGGCCGGCCTGAAGCTGGTCGGCACCGAGGGGGCCGGTGAGGTGCAGACCCCGCTGGCCGGCGCGGCGGCGGCAACCCTGGCCATCGGCGACCGGGTGTGGTTCCGACACGCCAAAGCCGGTGAGCTGTGCGAACGGGTCAACGAGCTGCACCTGGTCGACGGGGACGCGATCGTGGCGACCGTGCCCACCTACCGGGGTGAGGGGCAGGCGTTCCTCTGACGCCACCCCCGCTGCCCGGTCCGCCCACCCGGCGGGCCGGGTCAGGCGGGCTGGGCGGCCGCGGCCTGCTGCTCGGCGGTCGACCGCGCGCTCTCCGGGCCGTCGACCTGGCGGTGCAGGTACTCCCGGATCAGCGCCTTGGCCTCGAGCAGCACCCGCTCGTCGCCGTCGGACCTCCGGCGGAACGCGAGCTTGATCAGCGCGTCGGCCGCCTCCACCGCGATCTCGAGGACGAAGCGGAGCTTCGGGACGTCGGTCAGCCCGAAACGCTCGGTGAGCACCCGCGCCAACTGGTCGGCGATCACGCCGTTGTTGTCGCGCTGCTCATCGAGCAGGTGCAGGTCGACCACGTCGCCGAAGTGCAGGGTACGGAAGCCGGGGACGGTGCGGTGCATCGTGATGTACTCATCGATCCCCGCGTCGACGCCGTCCCACCAGTGGGTCATCTCGTCCGAGGCGAACCGCTCGTCCAGCCGCTGGAGGTAGGACTCCATCGTGCGCAGGGTCAATGCCTGCACGATCGCCCGCTTGTCCGGGAAGAACTGGTAGACCGACCCGATCGCCACCTCGGCGCGCTCGGCGAGCACGGTCGTGGTCAGCCCTTCGTACCCCACCTCGTCGACGAGTTCGGCGCAGGCGTCCAACATGCGCTGTACCCGCGCGACACTTCGACCCTGCACCGGTACGCGGCGCAGCGGCCCGGTCGTGGCGGCTGGTGTGGACACTCGGCGCCACCCCCCTTCGACGGATGAACATATCTCCACGTCACGAGTCCGTGACTACCGGTACAACGAGCGGACCGCAATTGCGGTATTTACCAGCTACAACGTTCCTGATATGAAGTCACTTCATATTCATTTTCGAGGAGCGAGCATGGTCGGCACCGCACCGCTCACCGCCCGCTGGTCCAACTGGGCCGGTAACCAGCGTGGCAGCGCCAGCGCAATCCTCCGCCCCGGCTCGCCGGCTGACGTCGCCGAGGCCGTCCGGGCCGCCGCCGCCTCCGGCGGCCGGATCCGGGTGGCCGGCAGCGGCCACTCATTCACCGCCATCGCGCTCGCCGACGACCGGCGGATGGAGCTGTCCGAGCTCGACACCATGGTCAGCGTCGACCTCGAGCACAGGCTCGTCACCGTACCGGCAGGGATGACCCTGCACGCCCTCAACGGCCTGCTCGCCCGACACCGCCTCGCCCTGCCCAACCTCGGCGACATCGACGCGCAGACGGTCGCCGGGGCGATCTCCACGGGCACCCACGGCACCGGCGCCGGCTTTGGCTGCCTGTCCACCTTCGTCGAGGCGATCACCCTGGTCACCGGCACCGGGGAGGTGCTGCGCTGCTCCGCCGACGAGAACCCGGACGTCTTCGCCGCCGCGCGGGTGTCGCTCGGCGCGCTCGGTGTGCTCGTCGAGGTGACCCTGCGCTGCGTGGACGCCTTCGTGCTGCACGCCCACGAACGCCCGGCCGCGCTGGCCGACGTGCTCGACGAACTGCCGGCACTGATCGACGGCCACGACCACGTCGAGTTCTACTGGTTCCCCTACACCGAACGGGTCCAGGTCAAGACCAACGACCGGGTACCCGCCAACGACCGGCCGCTGCCCCGATGGCGCGGCTGGCTGGACGACGACTTCCTGGCCAACACCGTCTTCGCCGGCGCCTGCCGGCTCGGCCGGGCCGTGCCGACGCTGGCACCGAGGATCAGCGCCGTCTCCGCCCGCGCGCTCACCGAACGCCGGTACACCGGCCGCTCCGACCGGGTGTTCTGCACCCCGCGCCGGGTCCGCTTCCTGGAGATGGAGTACGGCCTCCCCCGCGAGGCGCTACCCGAGGCGCTGGCGGCACTCCAGCGGATCGTGGACGGGCTGCCGTTCAAGGTGCTCTTCCCGGTGGAGGTGCGGTTCACCGCCGCCGACGACATCTGGCTGTCGCACGGCTACGGCCGAGACTCCGCGTACATCGCCGTGCACCAGTACGTCGGCATGCCGTACGAGCCGTACTTCCGGGCCTTCGAGGAGGTGGCCGCCGGACTGGGCGGCCGGCCGCACTGGGGCAAGCTGCACTACCGCGACGCCGCCTCGCTGGCCACCGCCTACCCGCGCTTCGCCGACTTCCTGGCCGTCCGCGACCGCCTGGACCCCGACCGCGTCTTCACCAACGCCCACATCGACCGCGTCCTCTGTGGCGGCGCTCAGCCGCCCGACGCCACCACCTGATCCGGGCCGGCGCCGAGGGACCGGACGTAGCCGAGCACCCGCTGGTACGCCGCCCGGTAGTCGCCCCGCAGACCCGGCGGGGTGGCCGGGTCGGCCAGCGCTGCGGTCAGGTCGACCAGCCGGAGGGCCGGTGCCAGGTCGGTCCAGGTTGGCAGCGCCTCCATCCGGGTCACCGTCCAGCGCCCCGGGGCGGTCTCGGTGAAGGTCGCTCGCGCCATCACACCCTCGCGGTTGTCGTCGATCGGCTCCGCGTGCCGGGCCAGTTCGTTGCCCATGCCGAAGACCACCCACTTGTCGCCGAAGCGCTGGAACGGCTGCACCGCGTGGGCGTGGTGGCCCAGGATGAGGTCCACGTCGGGCGAAGAGATCAACTGCTGTGCCCAGGCCCGCTGGTCGGCGTCCGGCAGGTGCTGGTACTCCGTACCCCAGTGCAGGCTGAGCACGACGATGTCGGCGCCGGCGGCGCGCGCCTCGTGGGCGGCGGCGAGGATCTCTGGCGGATCGATCAGGTTGGCCAGCCACGGCTGGCCCGGGGGGCGGCTCAGCCCGTTGAAGTTCAGGCTGTACGCCAGGTGGGCGACGCGGACGTCGCCGACCTGGTAGATCCGGGGCGTGGCCGCCTCGGCGGCGCTGCGGGCGCTGCCGGTGTGCCCCAGCCCGGCGACTTCGAGCGCGCGGACCGTCCGGGCCACCCCGTCGGCGCCCTGGTCGAGGGTGTGGTTGGAGGCGGTCGAGCAGCCGTCGAACCCGGCACCGCGCAGCCCCTCGAGCACCTGCGGGGGCGCGTTGAACGACGGATAGCCGGCGAACGGGCCGGCGGGATCGGCCAGTGGCGTTTCGAGGTGGCACAGCGCCAGGTCGGCGCCGCCGACGGCTGGGGCGATCCCGGCGAACATCGGGGCGAAGTCCAGGCGGCCGGCCCGGGCGCCGTCCCGACGCGCCTGGTCGGTCACAGCGGGATGAACCAGAACGTCACCCGCGGCGACGAGTCGCACGGTCCGCCGATTGGCGGCATCCCGGGTCGGCCCGGTGGACGACCCCGGGGCGACGGTCTGCGGGGCAGCCTGTGACGCGGTGGCCCCGGCCGGCGCGGAGCTCTCGGCATCCATCGCCCAGGAGCCGACCGCGGCCACGGCAAGCAGCAACGCTCCCGCCGACGCGCTGACGAGTAAACGGCGACGCGTGGCAGTGGTGGCGAACATCCCCTCACGTTAGGGAACCTCCACCAAACCCTCGTACCAAATAGGACATTTCATCCATTAGGGACAGGGGTCGGTGACCGTCACTCCTCGGCGGGCCTGGCGGCGGCCTTCTTCGGGGCCGCCTTCCTGGCAGTGGTCGCCTTGGCGGTGGTGGTCTTCTTCGCGGCGGTGGACTTGCTGGCAGCGGCCGTCTTCTTGGCCGCCGTGGCCTTCTTCGCCGGAGCCTTCTTCGCCGCCGCCTTCTTCTTCGGCGCCGGACCCTTGGCCCGCTTCTCGGCCAGCATCTCCGAGGCTTCCTCGATGGTCAGCGCCTCCGGGGTCTGCCCACGCCGCAGCGACGCGTTGAACTCCCCGTCGGTGACGTACGGGCCGAACCGGCCGTCCTTGATCACCATCGGCTTCTCGGTCAGCGGGTCGACGCCCATCTCGCGCAGCGGCGGCGCCGCGGCCCGCCGTCCACGGGCCTTCGGGGCGGCCAGCAGCGCCAGCGCCTCGTCCAGGCCGACCGTGAACATCTGCTCCTCGGACTCCAGCGACCGGAACTCCTCGCCCCGCTTGACGTACGGGCCGTAGCGGCCGTTGTTGGCGAACACCTCGACCCCGTCGGGCGCGACGCCGACCAGCCGGGGCAGGCTGAGCAGCTTGAGCGCCTCCTCAAGGGTCAGCGAATCCGGCGTCTGCGAGCGCAGCAGCGAGGACTTCCGCTCGCCGCTGGACACGTACGGGCCGAACCGGCCGGACTTGAGCACGATCGGCTCGCCGGTGCCCGGGTCGTCGCCGAGCTTGCGCTCGCCGCTGCCACCGAGGAACAGCTCGTGCACCTTCTCCGGGGTCAGCTCGTCGGGGGCCAGCCCCTCGGGGATCGTCGCCCGGTCACCCTGGGTGCCACCCTCCTCACCCTCGGCCGGTGCCGCCGGCTCGCCGCCGGGCAGCTCCCGCTGGAGGTACGGCCCGTACCGGCCCACCCGGACCACGACCTCCCGGCCGTCGTCGTCGGTGAAGAGCGGGATGGAGTTGACGCTGCGTGCGTCGATGTCGCTGAGGTTCTCGGTGACCAGCTTCTTGAGCCCGCCGGAGCGGGCGATGCCCTGGTCGCCGGCACCGTTGGCGCCGCCGAAGTAGAACGCGGTGAGGAAGTCGACGGCGGCGTGGCCGCCGCCGGCGATCTCGTCCAGCTCGTTCTCCATCGTGGCGGTGAAGTCGTAGTCGATGAGGCGCGGGTAGTGCCGCTCCATCAGGCCGATCACCGCGAAGGCCAGGAAGGTCGGGATCATCGCCTGGCCGCGCTTGGTGACGTACCCCCGGTCCTGGATCGTCTGCATGATCGACGCGTACGTGGACGGCCGGCCGATGCCCAGCTCTTCCAGTGCCTTGACCAGCGACGCCTCCGTGTAGCGCGACGGCGGCTGGGTGTGGTGGCCCTGCGCGGCGAGTTCGTCGGCGGTCAGCGGCTGGTCCTTGACCAGGGTGGGCAGGCGGCGCTCGGCGTCCTCGGCCTCGGCGGTCTCGTCGTCGCTCGACTCGACGTACGCGCGCAGGAAGCCCGGGTCGGTGATGGTCTTGCCGGTGGCGCCGAAGTCGGCCTCCTCCTGGGAGGTGGAGACCGCGCGGATGCGCACCGAGACGCTGGAGCCGACCGCGTCGGTCATCTGCGAGGCGATGGTGCGGCGCCAGATCAGCTCGTAGAGCTTGAACTCCTCGGCGGACAGCTCCTTGGCCACCTCGCCCGGGGTGCGGAAGTTGTCCCCCGCCGGGCGGATCGCCTCGTGCGCCTCCTGCGCGTTCTTCACCTTGCCGGTGTAGCGGCGGGGCTCCGGCGGCACGCTGCGCTCGCCGTACAGCTCGACGATCTGCCGGCGGGCCGCCGAGATGGCGGTCTCCGACAGGTTCACCGAGTCGGTACGCATATAGGTGATGTAGCCGTTCTCGTACAGGCGCTGCGCGGTGCGCATCGTCTGCTGCGACGACAGGCGCAGCTTGCGGGCCGCCTCCTGCTGGAGCGTCGAGGTGATGAACGGCGCGTACGGGCGGCGGCGGTAGGGCTTCTCCTCGACCCGGGTGACGGTGAACGGCCGTCCCTCGAGCCGGGCCGCCAGCCCACGGGCGCCGCCCTCGTCCAGGTGCACGACGCCGGCCCCGGGCTTCACTCGACCGGTGGTCGGCTCGAAATCCTTACCGGTGGCGATCCGGTCGCCGTTCAACGCGATGAGGGTGGCGTTGAACGCGCGCGGCCCCTCACCGACGTTCGCCACGGCGAGAGTGGCCAGAATGTCCCAGTATTCAGCGGTGCGGAAGGCCATCCGCTGCCGCTCCCGCTCGACCACGATCCGGGTCGCCACGGACTGCACCCGGCCGGCCGAGAGCTTCGGCATGACCTTCTTCCACAGCACCGGAGATACCTCGTAGCCGTAGAGCCGGTCGAGGATCCGCCGGGCCTCCTGCGCGTCGACAAGGTCGCGGTCGATCTCGCGGGGGTTGGCCACCGCCGCCTGGATCGCCGGCTTGGTGATCTCGTGGAAGACCATCCGCTTGACCGGCACCTTGGGCTTGAGCGTCTCCACCAGGTGCCAGGCGATCGCCTCACCCTCGCGGTCCTCATCCGTCGCCAGGAAGATCTCGTCGACCTCCTTGGCCAGCTTCACCAGCTTGCTGATCTGCTGCTTGCGGTCGGCGGAGACGACGTAGAGCGCGTGGAAGCCGTTGTCCACGTCCACCCCGAGCCGGGCCCACGCCTCACCCTTGTACTTGGCCGGCACGTCGGCGGCGTTGCGTGGCAGGTCGCGGACGTGACCGAAGCTGGCCTCCACGACGTACCCCGGGCCGAGGTAGCCCGAGATCGTCTTGGCCTTCGCCGGTGACTCGACGATGACCAGACGGGTGGTTCCAGCGTTGCTCGGCACGTCTCTCCCCGACCTCACTCCTGCTCGTGGTCTGCCGGCCCCCGGACAGCGACCGCTCTCGACCCCGCCGTCGCACCGGCGGTCCGGATGTCCAACGTAACGCGCCGTCCGCGTTTCGGGTTTCGCGGGCGGCAATCCGCTCCGGCGCGGCGGTCCACTTCCGCCCCACCGCGCTCGGCACTGCCGGACGGCGCCACCGTACACCGTGGGTAGGGCTCGAAGCGGGTCACTGTGACGATGGCGGACCCTCGGCCGAGGTCCGACCCGCCCGTTTTCCGCCCGGATCAACCCGCCGGCTGTCCGGCACCAGACAGCCGCGGCCGCCCGGGCGCCACCTCCGCCTTGAGGGGAATGACCCGGTTCGTCCCCTGGTCAGGGTCGGGTCGGCCAGGCGTCGGCCGGTGCCGCGCGCGGCGGCCCGCCGACCAGTTCGGCGAGCCGGCCCAACCGGCGCCGGCCCGTGATCCGGTACCCCGGGCCGCCCTCGTCCGGGCCGAGCAACGTGCCGGCGAGCCCGGCGGTGGCGAGCGCCGTGCCGACCGGGTCCCAGCACTCCTGGTCACCGGCGCCGAGCCGTAGCAGGAAGCTGTCGGGTGGCTCCGGCGTCCCGGCGGCGGCGAGCCACAGCCGCAGCCGCCGGCCGGTCAGGTGCAAGGTGGCCGGCGGACGTTTCGCCGGGCCGTGCAGCCACGCGACCGCGAGCGGCTTCAGGACCCGGGTGTACGAGGTACGGACGGCGTGTCGCGCGTCCCCGGTCGGCTCCCAGCTCGCCGCCAACCCGCGCAGCGCCAGCTCCGCGACCAGCACGTGCACCCGCCAGGCGGCGTCCACGTGCACCGAGAGGCGGGCGGTGCCGCCCATCCGCACCATCTCGCCCGGCCCGGCGAGCAGTCCGGCCAGGTCAGCGACCGTCGGTTCGGCCGCCTCCGCGCCGAAGAAGACCAGTTGATGTCCCGCGTCGTCGGTCTGCGCCGGCCCGGAGGACGGCCCGCTCGACCCGTGCCGGGTCGGCCCGCTCCGCCGTCGCGTCGCCTCGGAAGCCGACGGGTCGGGCTCGGGTGCCGGGAACAGCGCCGGGGGCGGCTGCGCCGCTCCGGTGTCGCCGAGCCCGCTCAGCGACACTCCGGCACCTCGTCGAAGGCTTGTTTCAGCTCCTCGGAGTTGAGCCGGCTGGTGTCCAGCGCGCTGGCGTCGTACTCCTTGTTGAGGGTGTCCACCGCGGCCCGCACGCCGTCGTAGAAGACGGTCGGCTCGCCGGTGCCCAACTTGTCGATGGTGTCGCGGGCCCGCCCGTAGGCGTCCCGCATCTTCCCCAGGGAACTGCGGAAACCGGCCGAGATGGCCTCACCGTTGTCCGTCTCCGGGATGCCGGCCTGCTCCACCTTGCGGCGCGCGGTCTCGCTGGCCTGCTCCGCCCCACCGAAGAGCCGCACCAGGTTCTCCTTGGCCTGCGCCGGCGTGGTCTGCGCGGTCATCTGCTCATCCGTGCTGCTGGTCAACTTGCTGATCTCGGAGCGCCACGGGGTGAGCGCGCCGCAGACCGTCGCCGCCCAGGCCCGTGGGCTGGGACCGCCACCGCAGCCGGCGAGGACAACGACGAGCGTGGCCAGGACCACCGTGAGCTTTCCGGCGGCAGACGCCTGGCACGTACGCATGCGTTGCAGCGTACGACCTCCGCCCAGGCGTGGCACCGGTCAGACGGCCCCGGAGGAGGAACCGACGGTCCCCGGCCGGCGTGGCACGCCGACCGGGGACCCGGTGCCGAGGATGGTCAGGCGTTGACCGTCTCCGGCCGGTGGTCCGTGCTGCCCGCACCGGTGTCGGAGTCGTCCATCGCGATGCCCTTGCGCTTGCTGAACACCACCGACGCCACGATGATCAGCGCGGCCACCACCGCGATGGCCACCCGCACGGGGGTGTTCCGGTCGTCGCCGATGCTGAACGCCACCACGGCCGGCGCGATCAGCAGCGAGACCAGGTTCATCACCTTGAGCAGCGGGTTGATGGCCGGGCCGGCGGTGTCCTTGAACGGGTCACCGACGGTGTCGCCGATGACGGTCGCGGAGTGCGCCTCGGAGCCCTTGCCCCCGTACGCGCCGTCCTCCACCAGCTTCTTGGCGTTGTCCCAGGCGCCACCGGAGTTGGCCAGGAAGACCGCCATCAGCGTGCCGGCCCCGATCGCCCCGGCCAGGTAGGCCGCGAGCGCGCCGGGCCCGAGGCCGAAGCCGACCGCGATCGGCGCCAGGATGGCGAGCAGGCCGGGGGTCATCAGCTCGCGCTGCGCGTCCCGGGTGCAGATGTCCACGACCTTGCCGTACTCCGGGCGCTGGGTGCGGTCCATGATGCCGGGCAGCTCACGGAACTGCCGGCGGACCTCCATCACCACGGCACCGGCCGAGCGGGACACCGCGTTGATGGCCAGCCCGGAGAAGAGGAACACCACCGCCGCACCGATGATCAGGCCGACCAGGTTGCGCGGGTTGGCCACGTTCAGCGAGTTGAGGATCTCCGTCCCGACGTCGCCCACGCCAGCCGTCGCGTACGCGCTGCGGAGCGAGTCGGTGTACGAGCCGAACAGCGCGGTCGCGGCGAGCACCGCCGTGGCGATCGCGATGCCCTTGGTGATCGCCTTGGTGGTGTTGCCGACCGCGTCCAGCTCGGTGAGCGTCCGGGCGCCGTGCTCGTCGATGTCACCGGACATCTCGGCGATGCCCTGGGCGTTGTCGGAGATCGGCCCGAAGGTGTCCATGGCGACGATCACGCCGACCGTGGTGAGCAGGCCGGTGCCGGCCAGCGCCACCGCGAACAGCGACAGGGTGATGGAGCTGCCGCCGAGCAGGAACGCGCCGAAGACGCCGGCACCGATCAGCAGCGCCGAGTAGACCGCCGACTCCAGGCCGATGCTGATGCCGGCCAGGATCACGGTGGCCGCGCCGGTCTGCGAGCTCTTGCCGATGTCCTGCACCGGGCGCCGGTTGGTCTCGGTGAAGTAGCCGGTCAGTGCCTGGATCGCGGCGGCCAGCACGATGCCGATCACCACGGCGCCAATGGCCACCAGCCGCGGGTTGCCGCCCGCGTCGGTGAGCCCGCTGTCGAACTCGCCGAAGGTCGCCGGGAGGTACGCGTAGGCGGCGATCGCCACCAGCACCGCGGAGAGCACCGCGGAGAGGTAGAACGCCCGGTTGATCGCGGTCAGGGCGTTGCGATCGGACGCGCGCAGCCGGGTGATGAAGACGCCGACGATCGCGACCAGCACGCCGATGGTGGAGATGATCAGCGGGAAGACCAGGCCATCCTCGCCGAACGCGGCCCGACCGAGGATCAGCGCGGCGACCAGCGTCACCGCGTACGACTCGAACAGGTCGGCGGCCATGCCGGCGCAGTCACCGACGTTGTCGCCCACGTTGTCGGCGATGGTGGCGGCGTTGCGCGGGTCGTCCTCGGGGATGCCCTGCTCGACCTTGCCGACCAGGTCGGCGCCGACGTCGGCCGCCTTGGTGAAGATGCCGCCGCCGACCCGCATGAACATCGCGAGCAGCGCGGCGCCGAAGCCGAAGCCCTCCAGCACGGTCGGTGCGTCGCCCCGGTAGACCAGGACGACCAGCGCGGCGCCGAACAGGCCGAGACCGACGGTGAGGAAGCCCACCACGCCGCCGGTGCGGAAGGCGATCTTCATGGCCGCCTCGCGGCCACCCTCTCGCTCCCGGGCGGCGGCGGCCACGCGCAGGTTGGCGCGGGTGGCCAGCCACATGCCGGCACCACCGATGGACGCGCTGAACAGGGCGCCCACCACGAAGAAGAGCGAGCGGCCGAACTTCACGGCGGTCTCGCTGCCGTCGGTGTCGTGCACCGGCAGCAGGAAGAGCAGCACCACGGCGATGACAACGAAGATCGCCAGAGTGCGGAATTGGCGGAGCAGGTAGGCGGAAGCGCCCTCCTGGACCGCCCCCGAGATCTCCTGCATGTTGGTGGTGCCCTTGCCGGCTGCCAGCACCGCCTTTGTCAGGGCGGCGGCGAAGACGAGCGCCACCAGCGCGATTACCGCGGCGATGACGACGTACGTGACATTGCTTCCGGTTAGGGACAGCCCGCCGGCGTCGGCGGCCAAGGTCTCGGACATCTGTGTCCTCCTGTTACCGAACACTCGCGCCGGTGAGTGGAGACGCACCGACCGGCGCCTGAACGCGGACTCGCAAGCGCGCGCCAACCCACCCCAGCGGACCAGCGATGACCACCCATTCCCGCTGGCTGCGGGATGGATCACTTGCTGACAACCCGGGTACTGTAGCCCTCCGGAGTGTTGGAGGTCACACCGAGGTGGCACCATGTCTCGATGATCTTCGTCGCTGTGTTATGAAACGAAATCTGATATAGGGCCCGGCCCATGGCAAAAAGGCCGCACCCCGGCGGGGATGCGGCCTGTATGGAACAGAACAGAACGAACGGGTCAGCGGCCGACCGGCCACACCATCCGCACCTCGGTGCCGACGCCATCGTCGACCGGACGCACCTGAAGGTCCTCGACGAAGCCGGCGAGCAGGGCGAAACCAACTCCGGTGGTCAGCGCCTCATCGGTGAGCGACTCGTTGGCCAGCTCGTCCGGCGGCAGCGCGGCCAGCCCGATGCCGGCCTCGATCGGCGCCCGGTCCACCACCCGCACCGCGTACGACCCGGCGTCCGACATCTCCACCAGCACCGGGTCGGCCAGGCCGTACTGGCGGTGCAGGGCCACCGCCCGGGTGCACGCCTCGCCGATGGCCAGGCGCACCTCGTCCAGCAGATCCTCGCGGACCCCCGCGCGCCGGGCGACGGCGACACCGACCAGCCGGGCGGTACGTACGTGCACCGGCGCCGGGGAGAAGGAGAGCTTGACTGTCGCCATCACGCGCTGGCACCGGTCGGTTCCGCGCCTACCGCCGCGTCGACCGAGGGGTACAGCGGGAACACCTGGTCCAGCGCGGTGATCCGGAAGATCTTGAGCAGCGGCTCCTTGTCGCAGACCAGGGCGAACGAGCCACCGGCCGTGCGGAGCCGCTTGAGCGCGCCGACCAGCACGCCCAGCCCGGTCGAGTCGAGGAAGTCCACCCGACCGAGGTCGACCACCACGTGCCGGGCGCCGCCGTCGATCAGTTCGAGGAGCCGTTCGCGGAGCCGGGGCGCGGTGTAGACGTCCACCTCACCGCCGACCTCGAGCACCGTGTGCTCGCCCACGGTGCGGGTCGCCAGCGACAGCTCCATCGGTCCTCCTCGCCAGAGCCGTAAACTCTCCTGGGCATCTAACCACTACCGCTGGGCCACCCTGCGGTCACCAACGGAAGCTCCCCCTTACCCCCCGGCCCGACTTTTCATCTCCGAACACCAGTGCGAGAGTGCAGGGCGTGTCGTCCGCAGCCACCGTATCCGCAGATCCCGGCCCCGAGCCATCGCCGGTCGACCTGCTGCGCCGGCTGCGCGCCCGAAGCGCCGGTGACCCGGTCACCCACGTCGAACGGGTGCCGGCCCGCGCCGGAGTGCCCGCACCGTGGCCGCCGTGGGCGCCCGTGGAGCTGCGCGAGGCGTTCGCCCGCCGCGGCGTGGTCGCGCCCTGGCGGCACCAGGCCGAGGCGGCCACCCTGGCGTACGACGGCGGCCACGTCGTGGTCGCCACCGGCACCGCGTCCGGCAAGTCCCTGGCGTACCAGCTCCCATCGCTGGCCACGCTGCTCGCCGACCCCCGGGCCACCGTGCTGTACCTGGCGCCGACCAAGGCGCTCGCCGCCGACCAGCTGCGGGCCGTGGCCGGGCTGGAACTGGAGGGCGTACGCCCGGCCTGCTACGACGGGGACACTCCGCGCGCCGAGCGGGAGTGGATTCGCCGGCACTCCCGGTTCGTGCTGACCAACCCGGACATGCTGCACCACGGCATCCTGCCCGGGCACGCCCAGTGGTCGGGCTTCCTGCGCCGGCTGGCGTACGTGGTGATCGACGAGTGCCACACCTACCGGGGGGTGTTCGGCTCGCACGTCGCGCACGTGCTGCGCCGGCTGCGCCGGCAGTGCGCCCGGTTCGGGGCCACCCCGGTGTTCGTGCTCGCCTCGGCGACCTCCGGCGACCCGGCGACCGCGGCCGGACGGCTGACCGGCCTGCCGGTGACGGCGGTCACCGAGGACGCCTCGCCGCGCGGCGGGGTGACCTTCGCACTCTGGGAGCCGCCGCTGCTGCCACCCGACTCGTCGGCGACCTCGTCCCCGGCGCCCGCCCAGGCGGCGGGCGGGCACGACGACGTGCCGGACCTCATCCAGGTCCGCCGGTCGGCGCTGCGGGAGACCGCGGACCTGCTCGCCGACACGGTCGCCGAGGGGGTACGCACGCTCGCGTTCGTCCGGTCCCGCAAGGGCGCCGAAGTGGTGGCCGCCAGTGCGCGCCGGTCGTTGGACGAGGCGGTGCCGGGGCTCGGCAAGCGGGTGGCCGCCTACCGGGGTGGCTACCTGCGTGAGGAGCGGCGTGAGTTGGAGCGGGCGCTGCTGCACGGTGACCTGCTGGGCCTGGCCTCCACCAACGCGCTCGAACTGGGCGTGGACCTGATCGGCCTGGACGCGGTGCTGATCTGCGGGTATCCGGGCACCCGGGCGTCGCTCTGGCAGCAGGCCGGCCGCGCCGGGCGCTCCGGGCAGGAGGCCCTGGCTGTGCTGGTGGCCCGGGACGATCCACTGGACACCTATCTGGTCCACCACCCGGAGGCGATCTTCGGTGCGCCGGTGGAGGCGACGGTGCTCGACCCGGCCAACCCGTACGTGCTGGCCCCGCAGCTCGCCTGCGCCGCGGCCGAGGCCCCGCTGACCCCGGCCGACCTGACACTCTTCGGTGACGGGGCGAAGGAGGCGATCGACGAGCTGGTGACGGCCGGGGCGCTGCGGCAACGGCCCACCGGCTGGTACTGGCGGCACCGGGAGCGCCCCGAGGTGGACCTGCGCGGCCAGGGCGGCGCCCCGGTCTGCGTGGTGGAGTCGGCCACCGGCCGGCTGCTGGGCACGGTCGACGGCGGCTCCTCGCACTTCCTGCTCCACCCCGGCGCGGTCTACCTGCACCAGGGCGTCTCGTACGTGGTGGACGACCTCGACCTCGCCGACGGCTGCGCGCTGGTGCACGTGGAGGAGCCGGACTGGTCCACTCACGCCCGGGACGTCACCGACCTGTCCGTGGTGTCGGTGCGCTCCTACGTGGACGCCGGGCCGGTCGGCATGTTCCTCGGCGAGGTGGACGTGACCAGCCAGGTGGTGTCGTACCAGCGACGCCGGATCGCCACCGGTGAGGTGATCGACACCCGGCCGCTCGACCTGCCCACCCGGGAGCTGCGCACGGTGGCGGTCTGGTTCACCCTGTCGCCGCAGTCACTGGCCGCAGCCGGTGTGCAGGCCCCGGACGTGCCGGGTGCGCTGCACGCCGCCGAGCACGCCGCGATCGGCCTGCTGCCGCTGATGGCCACCTGCGACCGGTGGGACATCGGCGGGCTCTCCACGGCGGTGCACCCGGACACCGAGGCGCCGACCGTCTTCGTCTACGACGGACACCCCGGCGGTGCGGGCTTCGCCGAGCGGGCGTACGGGACAGCGTCGGCGTGGCTGCGGGCCACCCGGGACGCGATCGCGGAGTGCGGCTGCGAGACGGGTTGCCCGTCCTGCGTGCAGTCGCCGAAGTGCGGCAACGGCAACAACCCGCTCTCCAAGCCGGACGCGATCCGGGTGCTCGACGTGGTGCTGGCGAACCTGCCCGCCTGAACCACCTTGCATGATCCCGAGCCGGACGGGGCACAATGATGGGAGCGCTTCCATCGATGCCTGCCTTTTCTGCCCGTCCCGTGCCCAAGGAGGAGCCGTGGCCGACACCATCGCCGAGACCGTCGACCTGCTCTACACCATCGACCAGGAGAAACTCACCCTCGACCAGCAGATCGCGCTCGGATCCGCACTGGCCGCCCTGGCCCAGGCAGAACGGCTGGAGCAGATCAACGAGCGGCTGCAGGGCATCCACCAGGTTCTCAACGGCTGGGCGCTGCGCGTCACCGTCGACGGCCGCTGACCTCTGCAGGGACGGCCGCACGGTCACGGGTGGGAGCGCCGGGACGCG
Source organism: Micromonospora sp. NPDC005206 (assembly GCF_040608175.1). Classification (NCBI taxonomy): domain Bacteria; kingdom Bacillati; phylum Actinomycetota; class Actinomycetes; order Micromonosporales; family Micromonosporaceae; genus Micromonospora; species Micromonospora sp. NPDC005206. The sequence goes on along the minus strand of NZ_JBEXHU010000007.1, from coordinate 7,770 downwards.
GGCCGGCGGCGGTCGCCGGGCTGTGCGAGACTCCGGCGCACAATCCCCCTGAGGAGACCAGATGCAGCTCGACAACTTGCAGACCCTGCAGCAGTTCCACATCCGCCAGCGGCTGCGGATGATGGTCAACCAGTACGAGGTCCGGGCGGTCTCGCCGGACGGCACCGAGGGTGAACTGCTGGCCTTCGCGCAGCAGAAGCGGCTCGCCTTCAAGGAGCAGGTGACGATCTACACCGACGACTCCAAGCAGCAGCCCCTGCTCGGCTTCAAGGCCCGCCAGCGCCTCGACCTGGGCGCCACGTACGACGTGACCGACGCGGCCGGCAACCCGATCGGCCTGTTCCGCAAGGACTTCGCCCAGTCGCTGCTCCGTTCCACCTGGCACGTCGAGCAGAACGGCCTGCCGCAGGTGACGGGCCAGGAGCGCAGCATGCCGGTGGCGCTGCTGCGCCGGTTCGTCGACTCGCTGTCCTGGCTGCCGTACCACTTCGACTTCACCGCCGGCGGCCAGCCCGTCTTCTCGGTCGTGAAGAAGTGGGGCCTGCGCGACAAGTACATCGTCGAGGTACAGAACCCGCAGATCGACCGCCGCCTGGTCATCGCCATGGCCGTCGCTCTCGACGCGCTCCAGTCCCGCTGACCCACCCCGGCTCACCGAGCCACCCATCTTCTCGCCCGCTGGCCGGGACACGGGCCCGTCGGCCCACGTCCCGGCCAGCCGGCTGTCGGGCCGCCTGCTGTTCTGCGGCGCCTCTGGACCTGATGTCGTAGACGCATCGCGGCTGATGCCGTCGATGGGTGCGGGCCGCGCATCGTTCAACCGCGCACCGGGCCCGCGCGGGCCGTTGACGCCACTACCCGGGTCAGGCCGGGCAGCGGCGTGATCGCCACCTGGACGGTCACCAGCACATCCAGCCCGTCGGTACGACAGTCGACCAGCCGGCCACCGTTGCGACCAGCGATGTCCGCAGCGGACGCACACGCCGCCGCGTCGCCGTCGAGCGCCCTGGCCGCCCCGGCCAGCGCACCCAGGTCGGCCGCCACCGCCGCCCGTTGCGCCGCCATTCCGGCCGCGGCGACGGCGGCGCCGAATGTCCCCACCAGCACGAACACCAGACCCATCGCGAGCAGGAGCACGGTTGCCCCGCCTCGCTCAGCCTCCGTCCGCTCCGCATCGGGCGTGTGCCCGGGCGGGTATGCAGTCTCCGTCCGCTCCGCGTCGGGCCTGTCCCCGGGCGGGCATGCAGTCTCCGTCCGCTCGGCGTCGAGCCTCTCCCGGTGCGGACATTCGGTTTCCGGTGGCTCGGTGTGCGGTCGCTCGGTTTCCGGTGGCTCGGTGTGCGGTCGCTCGGGGTGCGGTCGCTCGGGGTGCGGTCGTTCATGGCGGAGGTGCGCCCGGCCCGGCCCGGTCTGCTGCTTCGGCATGCCTGGGCATTGGTTCATCGGCTGCCCTCGGTGGCCCCGGGTTCCACGGCCGCGACGGCGGTAGCGACCACGGTGATCCGCGGGAGGCGACCGCCCAACGCGCGTACGGGCGCCCGGACCGTCGCCTGCGCCCGGTCGCCGTCGACCGACACCGACACCTCCGCCCCCGGCGGCGCCGCGCGCAGGCCGCCGGCACTGCCGTCCGCGCCCCGGGCGGCGGCCAGCGCCGCCTCCCGGGCCGCGTGCAGGCAACTCGCCCGGGTGCTGACCGCGTTGACCGCGGCCAGGCCGGTGAGCAGGAGCAGGAGCAGCGCCGGCAGGCCGGCCGCCAGTTCGGCGGTGAAGGACCCCCGGTCCCCACCGGCTGCCCGGTCGACGAAGCGGAATCTCCGTCCGCCGCCGGCCGCCCACCCGGTGGTGCCGGACCCCCGACAGCGGCCGGTCTGCCGGCGCCCGATCACTTGAGCGCCCGGTCGATCACGGCGGTCAACGCCGACTGGACGTTGCCGGAGGTCAACACCTTCAACAGGATCCCCGCGAAGGCGACGGCGGCGAGAGTGCCGACGGCGTACTCGGCGGTGTTCATCCCGGCGTCGCCGTGCAGGCGGGCCATGAACCAGTCGTTGCACACGACGGTCATCGGGCCCACCGGCAAGCCGGTGGAGATGCAGATCCGCACGTACGCGATGCACCGCACCGCCGAGTTCGGCATCGCCGCGCACTGGAAGTACAAGGAGCACAAGGGCACCCAGATCGTCGGCCCGCCGGCGCACATCGACGAGATGACCTGGCTGCGGCAACTGCTGGACTGGCAGCGCGAGGCGGCCGACCCGAGCGAGTTCCTGGACGCGCTGCGCTTCGACCTGTCCAGCCAGGAGGTGTACGTCTTCACCCCGAAGGGTGACGTCATCCCCCTGCCGACCGGGTCGACGCCGGTGGACTTCGCCTACGCGGTGCACACCGAAGTCGGGCACAAATGCATCGGGACGCGGGTCAACGGCAAGCTGGTGCCCCTGGAATCCACGCTCTCCAACGGCGACGTGATCCAGATCGTCACCTCGAAGTCCGACACGGCCGGCCCGACCCAGGACTGGCTCGGCTTCGTCAAGAGCCCACGTGCCCGCACCAAGATCCGGCAGTACTTCAACAAGGAGCGCCGCGAGGAGGCGATCGAGGCCGGCAAGGACGGAATCGTCAAGGCCATGCGCAAGCAGGGCATGCCCCTGCAACGGATGCTCACCTCCGACGCGCTGATGTCGATCGCCCGGGACCTGCACCTAGCCGACGTGGCCTCGCTCTACGCGGCGGTCGGCGACAACCAGGTCTCGGCGCAGTCGGTGGTGCAGAAGCTGATGACCACCTACGGCGGCGAGGAGGGCGCGGCGGAGGACATCGCCGAGACCACCGTCGCCACCGAGCCGCCGCGCAACCGGGCCTCCAGTCACGACCCGGGTGTCGTGGTCCGCGGGGTCAGCGACGTCTGGATCAAGCTGGCCCGCTGCTGCACCCCCGTTCCGCCGGATTCGGTCTTCGGCTTCGTCACCCGGTCCGGCGGGGTCAGCGTGCACCGGGACAACTGCCCCAACGCCGAGGACCTCAAGGCCCAGCCCGAGCGGCTTCGCGAGGTGACCTGGAAACTCACCTCCTCGTCAAACTTCGTGGTGGCGATTCAGGTCGAGGCCCTCGACCGGCGCGGGCTACTTGTCGATACCGCGCGGGTGCTGTTCGACGAGCAGGTCAATGTCCTCTCCGCCACCGTCACCATCACCCGCGACCGGGTGGCAGTGAGCCGATTCAGCTTTGAGATCGCCGACCCAAAGCACCTGGGGCACCTGCTGGCCGCGGTCCGCAGGATCGACGGCGTCTTCGACGCCTACCGAACAACCGCATAGTTAGGCTGACCGGTGCCGGACTACGGGGCTACGCCGTCGGGGGATCGTAGGACTGGGGCGAATAGGGACGTAGCGAATACCGCCCGCCACCAAGGGCCCGGCCGGACATGTCGGTGTACGACGTGCCGCTGCTGCTCGGCGAGGAGGAGGGCTATTTCGGCGAGTCGTAGCAGGCCTGCGGTCGCGGGGCGACTCTCGCCAATCGCGAGGTGCAGGATCGCCTGGCATGACGCCGGCCACCTGGCCTGGCGACCCGCCCGCGTAGGCTGTCCTCCGGGGCCGTGGCGGCTCGCCCCGCATGACAGGGTGGCCGAGAAGGTGTGACGTTGAGCGACAACTTGGAGCAGTTAGGTCCAACAGGCTTCCAAGACCTTGCGGCCAGCCTAGCGGTCGCTTTCTTCGGGCCAGGTGTCCAGGTGATGGGCGCGGGCCGGGACGGCGGGCGGGACCTGTACCACCGGGGTTCGCTCATCTGGAAGCCGACGGAGGATCAGCCTGCCGAGGTGTGGGAGGGATACACCGTCCTGCAGGTGAAGCACCGGGCGACCCCCTCCGCCAACCACCAGGAGAACGCGGCCTGGCTGTGGGGGCAGGTCCGCGGCGAGCTCGATGACTGGGCCAACCCCTACGGAGATCGCAATCCGGTTCCCGACTTCCTGATCATCATCACGAACGTGATGCTCACGCCGTTCCCCCAGGTCGGCGGCCATGATCTTCTCAACGACAACATCAAGAGCTACCTAGAGCGCCTTGCCGACAAAACTCGGGAGGTCGACCCCGAAGCCGCAGAGGAGCGGAGGGCGCGCCTGGCCAGGCTGAAGCGCATCAAGAAGGTGCGTATCTGGGATGGCAACCAGATCCAGGCCTTGCTCAAGGTGCACCCGGGCATCCGCAACGCGTTTCCGGGGTTCCTCACCGCCGGCGACGTCTTCGCCGCGTTGGCACAGTTCACCGACACCATACCGCTGAAGGACCTCGAAGAAGGGCTCCGGGAGCACGCCAAGACCACGCTCATGGGCGAGGGTTTCATCTACTTCGACGAGGCGGGCAGCGGTGACGGCCAGGGGATCCCCGTCCACGACGTCGCCATCGACCTGCCCATCACCTTCGCCGCCGGCACGCGGCGTACGAGCGTAGTGAAGTACGTGCTCGACCGCGCCGAACATGTCCTCGCTCCCGGCGTCACCACCCAGGAGGCGCCCCGGCACATGATCGTCACCGGCGCGCCCGGCAACGGCAAGACGACGATCTCCAAGTTCCTCGTCCAGGTGTTCCGCGCGGCCATGCTCGAACGCGCCGAAGACCTCAGCGACGGGCACCGCGACGTCATCAAGGGCACCGCGGCAGCCCTGAAGCGCTTCGGCCGTGAGCTGCCGAAGAACCGCCGCTGGCCGATGCGCATCGACCTGGCCTTGTACGCCCAGGAAGGAGGGCTCAGCGACGACTCGACTCTGCTGCGGTGGATCGCCCACAAGGTTTCGCGCCGCTCCGACATGGGAGAGGTGAAGCCGTGGGCGCTGAGAACCTGGATGCAGAGGTGGCCCTGGCTGCTCGTCCTGGACGGCTTGGACGAAGTCACCGAACCGGCTGTGCGCAAGCGCCTGATCGAGCGAGTCACCGAGTTCGTCAACATCGCTGAGGCCGACAAATGCGACGTGCTGGTTGTCCTCACCACTCGCCCGGTCGGTTACACCGAGAACATCGCGCCCGCGCACTTCGAGCGGATCGACCTGGACTTCCTCGAACTCGCCGAGGCCGTCCGCTACGGCGAGCTTGCGACGAAGGTCCGCCTCCGCACGGACCTCGATCGCATCGAAAGAGTGCTCACACGCCTGCAGAAGGCCGCGGACGACGAGGCGCTGCAACACCTGCTGCGGACCCCGCTCCAAGTCTTGATCTTGACCATCATCATCGATGGCGCCGGACAGCTGGCCCCGAGCCGGCTGGCTCGGGTGGTGGCGAAATGCACTCGGCCCGGGCGCCTGATCCGGCCGTGCCGCGGCGGTTCACTGGCTGGGTCGCCAGCGTCGAGCCGGCCAGGGCATCGCCAGACGTCGACGTTGCGTTCGGCTAGTCCCATCAGTATCTGCGGCGAGATCTGCGGCGAGGTGAGCACTCATGTGTGGTGGACGACGCGGTGCGACGGCGCCGCTGCGGCCGCGTCCAGTCGGGTTGCCGCCAGGATTGACGCAGGAGGTCAGAGTGTCAGGATAATTTTTCCTTTGGTACGGCCGGTTTGGCCGATCTCGTGGGCCTTGGCGACCTGTTCGAGGGGCAGTACTGTGTCCACCTCGACGCGGAGCTGCCCCGTGCCGACCAGGTTGGCGAGGGACGTGAGCCCGGCAGCGTCCGGCTCGACGATCATGAATCGGGCGCGTTTGCCCTGCCGGGCTGCCTCCTCCTCCAGGTACGTCTCGGCCGGCGAGGCGAGGGCGACCAGGATGCCGCCCGGGCGCAGGGTCCGCAGCGAGCGCGGCCCGTACTCGCCGCCGATCGAGTCCATGACCACGTCGAGGTCGTGGAGGCGCTCGGCGAAGTCCGTCGTCGTGTAGTCGATGACCTCGTCGGCACCTAACCCACGGACGAACGCGTGCTTGGCGGCGCTCGCGGTGCCGATCACGTGTGCGCCGCGCGCCTTGGCGATCTGCACGGCGAGGTGGCCGACGCCGCCCGCGGCCGCGTGAACCAGTACGCGCTGGCCCGGCTGGACGTCGGCGACATCGACCAGGGCCTGCCACGCGGTGAGCCCGGCGAGCCCCAGACCGGCCGCCTCGACGTGGGACAGCCCGGCGGGCTTGCGAGCGAGGTGCCGCGACGGTGCCGTGACGTACTCTGCGTAGGTGCCGGCCGCCCGCGGTAGCAGTGGCATGCCGAAGACCTCGTCACCGGGCCGGAACAGCGCGGCGCCGACACCGACGGCCTCGACCACGCCGGACAGGTCCCAGCCCAGCCGCACCGGTCGGCCGAGCAGGCCGCCGGTTGCGCGGTGCCAGAGGTCGGTCGGGTTGACCCCGACCGCGTGGACCCGGACGAGTACCTCCGCCGGGCCGGGCTCGGGGCGGTCGACCTCCATCAGCTTGAGGACCTCGGGGCCGCCGAACCGGTCCTGTTCGATCGCACGCATCGCATGCCTTTCTGTTCATCTTCGGTGTGTGCGATCCACCCTGCCGGAGCGGCGTTCGATGGTTCGAGTGGCCAGATCGCCAATATGTGGAAGGATCTGGCCATGCATCGCGTGGTCGTCTTGGCGCTCGACGGCGTGTACCCGTTTGAGCTGAGCATTCCGGTCCGCATCTTCGGTACCGCTGTCGGTCCCGACGGTGAGCCGCTGTACGAGGTCGTCACCTGCAGCGTCGACGGCGAACCAGTCGCCACCAGCGCGGACTTCACCGTGGCCGTCCAGCACGGCCCTGAGGTGATCGACACGGCCGACACACTGGTGTTGCCGCCCTTCGTGTGCGATCCGATCGGCGACCAGGACTGGCTGCCTGAGCCGGTCGCGGCGGCGCTGCGCCGGCTGCGGCCGGATGCGAGGATCGTGTCCATCTGCACAGCCTCGTACGTGCTGGCCGCCGCCGGGCTGCTTGACGGCCGGCCTGCCACCACGCACTGGAACAATGCGGAGCATTTCCAGCGTACGTTTCCGAATGTGAAGGTCGATGCCGACGTGCTGTTCATCGACGACGGACAGGTGCTCACCGCGGCCGGCGTGGCGTCCGGCGTGGACCTGTGTCTGCACCTCGTGCGCCGCGACCACGGCAGCGCCGTCGCCAACCGGGTGGCACGGCTGTGCGTCGTGCCGCCGTGGCGCGAGGGCGGCCAGGCGCAGTTCATCGACCGCCCGGTGCCCGAGCCGGCGACCACGACCACGTCCGAGACCCGGCAGTGGGCACTCGGACAGGTGCACCGGCCGATCACCCTCGCCGAGCTGGCCCGGCACGCCCGCATGAGCGTACGCACGTTCTCGCGCCGCTTCCGCGCCGAGGTCGGCATGACACCAGTGCAGTGGCTCGCGCGGCAGCGGGTCGAACACGCCCGCCGTCTGCTGGAGACCACCGACCTGCCGGTCGACCGGGTCGCCGCCGAGGCCGGCTTCGGCACCGCCGCGTCGCTGCGTCAGCACCTGACCGGCGCGATCGGGGTCTCGCCGACGGCGTACCGGCAGACCTTCCGCACCATGGTGTCGACGGCCCGCGCGTCGTGACGTCCGCTTCTGCCGCTGACCGTGCGTCCGGCACCGCCCTGTCGTGTCGAGAACAGCGCGTCCGATCTTGAGACGTGCAAAGACGTGCAAAGCTTCGTGGGTGACGATTTCCTCGGAAGTTCTAGCTTCTGCGGCGGCCGACCCGACCTCTCCTGCCTGGGACTTCATCTGGCAAGAGTCGTGTCATCAGGGCACCTGTGACCCAGCCAGCGCGGTCCTGCTGCCCTGGCTGGCGCAGACCGGCGCCGC